>NZ_JAAFKF010000109.1 GCF_013299175.1 Sphaerotilus sp. | reverse complement strand
CGCCGTGGGTGTGCCAGTTGCCTTCCTGTGCGACGAGGATGCCGGCGCCGTGGGCGACACCGCTCACCGTGTTGCCGCGCAAGGTCAGGTGCTCGCCGCCGACGATGCTCAGGCCGCGGCCCCAGCGTGCACCGGACACCACGTTGTCGGCGACCAGCACGTCGCGCACGGGCGGCGCGTCGTCGTAGGACACGATCGAGACCAGGTCGTCGCCGGTGTCGCGCACCTGGTTGCCGAGCACGCGGCCATGGTGGCTGCCGCCGGTGACGTGGATGCCGTCGGCCAGCGTGTTGCGCACGGTGTTGCCGGCGATGGTGAAGTCGGCCGCGCCGTGGACGAGGATGCCCACCGAGCCGGCGCCGTCGATCGTCACGCCGCGGACGACGTTGCCGCGCTGCGGCGTGGTGCCGTCGCGGTTGTCGCTGCGGTCGCGGTCGCGGTAGAGGCTGAGGCGCGCCTGCGCCGGCTCGCTGCGGCGCTGGTCGGGGCGGGCGGTGAGGGTCAGGCCGTACAGGCGCACACCGTCGGCGCGCAGGCCGAGCGTGTGGTCGCGCGGGTCGGTGGCCTGCAGCGTGGCACCCGGTCCCCACAGCGTCGCGCCCGGCACCGTGACGAGCACGCTGTGCGCCTGCCGGTACCGGCCGGGCGGGAACACCAGCCAGCCGCCGGGCTGCAGGGCCTTCAGGGCGCGGGCGATGGCCGCGTCGTCGTCGAGGTCGTCGTCGGGCAGGGCGCCGAAGTCGGTGACGCGCAGGGCGCCGGGGGGCGGCGAGGGCAGGGCGGGGAGCGTTTCGCAGGCGTGGCTCAGGGGCGTCAGGGGAGCCAGGGCCACCAGGGCCAGCCCGGCGATCCGGCGGGAGAGGCGGGTGTGTCGTGTCATCGCGTGCGCCGCATCGCCGAAGACCAGTTCCGCCAGCGTCTGCGCCTGACCCCAGGTGCGGCTGAGGGTCGCTTCGAGGCTGGCGTTCATGCGGTGGACTCCTGAGGGGCGCGTCAGATTCTAGGGTGTGGTGCGCCAGTTGCCACCCATTGGTCAGGAAGACGGCGTGCCCTCGTCGTCCTTGTAGACCTTCGCGAAGGTCAGGATCACCTCGCGCACCACCTTGCGCTGCGGCGCGGGCAGTTGCAGGAAGGCGTCCACCGTCTCGCGCTCCTGGTGGGTGAGCTTCTCGTCCCAGCGTTCGCGGTACTGCTTGACCGACTTGGCGATGCCTTCGCCGAAGCGGAGGATCTGCGGCTCGACCTTGAGCCATTCGGCGAGGACTTGAAGCTTGTCCTGTGAGGGGATCGCCTTGGCATTGAGCCAGCCCCAAGCCGACTGGATGCTGATCGAACGCCCCCACCAACGCTGGTTGAACTCGTTTTCGATCACCGCCGCTCGTGCTTCGTAGCCTGCCGCGAGCATCGCTTCGCGCAGTCGGTTGCTGAATTGGAGCTTTTCATCCATCAACCGAAAGTTAAAGATTTACTCAAGTGGTGCATTCGGCACACCTGATAATTTGATCCGAAGTCATTTGATCAACTTATCAAGCATCGTTTGATGCACGCCTCATGCCGAAGTCTTTGCTCGAACAACTGCCCGAGATCGTCGCCAACGGGCGCCGCCAAGCCGAGAAGATCCTGGAGAGCCTCGAAAGCCGCCACCGCGTGAGCCTCCAGACCCGCGAATGGGTCTTGCCCTCGAAGGACAGCAGCGCCACCGACTGGATTCAGGGCGCCGCCCGACAGGATCGGCTGGCGCAGTCCGAACAGGACGCCTGGGTCAACCGCCTGATCTACGGCGACAACCTGCTGGCAATGGCCGCCCTGCTGGCCGGCGACGAGCGCACACCGTCACTGCGCGGCCGGGTGGACCTGATCTACATCGACCCGCCGTTCGACTCGAAGGCCGACTACCGCACCAAGGTCACGCTGCCCGGCGTCGAGCTGGAGCAGAAGCCGACCGTGATCGAGCAGTTCGCCTACTCCGACACCTGGGCGGATGGCACGGCGTCGTATCTGGCGATGATCACGCCGCGGCTGATCCTGATGCGCGAGCTGCTGGCCGATACGGGGTCGATCTATGTTCACCTTGACTGGCATGTGGGGCACTACGTCAAGTTAGTTTTAGACGATGTCTTTGGGAAGGATAACTTTGTTAACGAATTGCTTTGGAGAAGTGCGAACGCCCACAACGATTCAAATAGATATGGCAACATCCACAATGGAATCTATTTCTATCAAAAAAGCTCCTTGAGATTTTGGAGTGGCGCTTACAAAGCTCACGAAAATCCAGAGAAAGTATTCAAGCACTTCGACGAGAAAGGAAGCTACCAAGATGTTGATTTGACAGCCCCTGGTGGCAGAGGTCCGCGGTATATCTGGAAAGGCTTTGAGCGTAACTGGCTGGTGACAATGGATAACATGCAGAAGCTAGAGGATGAAAAAAGACTCCATTACTCATCAAGCGGACTCGTGCGAAGGAAGATGTATCAGTCGGAATCCAAAGGTATAACAGTACAAAGCATTTGGGATGATATTGGCACAGGAGTTGAGGGGCGGAGCGCAGGTTACGGGTATGACACGGCAAAACCGCCATCATTACTTGATCGCATCATTCGTGCATCTTGTCCGGAAGGAGGCATCGTCGCCGACTTCAACGGCGGCTCCGGCACCACCGCCGCCGTCGCCGAAAAGCTCGGCCGCCGCTGGATCACGACCGACCTCGGCAAGCCCGCCTGCATGATCATGCGCAAGCGGCTGATCGACCAGAGCGCCCGGCCCTTCCTGTACCAGGCGATCGGCGACTACCAGGTCGAGGCCGCCAAGGTGACGCTGGGCCGCGAGTTCCGCATCGGCGACCTGTCGCAGATCGTCCTGTCGCTCTACGGCGCCCAGTCGCTGCCCGCCGAATTCAACCCGCAGCGCAACCTCGGCCAGATCGCAGGACTCGACCTCGGCCCCCGCAAAAGCAGCAAGACGCTGGTATTGGCCGACTCCCCCAACAAACTCACCGGCATCGCCACGCTGAAAAAAGCCATCGCCCAGCGCGACAACCTGCTCGGCGGCTGGGACCGCGTGGTCGTGCTCGGCTGGAATTTCGAACCGTCGATCGGCCAGGACATCACCGCGCTCAACGACAACCGCCTCGAAGTGCTGGTGATTCCGCCCGACCTGCTCGACCGCCTGAAGAAAAAGGGCGGCATCGACAAACTGCGCGGCCAGGTCCGTTTCTCGTCGCTGCAATACCTGACGATCCACCCGGTCGAACGCACCGGCAACACCGCCGACGAGCACCTGACCGTCAAGCTCAGAAACTACGTCCTGCTGTCGCCCGAGGCCATCAACCTCGACGACGCCAACCGCCAGAAACTCCAGGCCGTGATGAACCAGGAGCCGCTCGCGCTGATCGAATACTGGGCCGTCGATCCCGATTACGACGGCAAAGTCTTCCGCTCGGTCTGGCAGGACTACCGCGGCAACACCGCCAACGACGACGACGCGCTGCGCGTCGTCACCCACGCCCGGCTGACCGTGCCGCACAAGACCGGCCCGCGGCGCGTGTGCGTGCGGGCGGTGGATGTGTTCGGCTTCGAGGCCGAGGTGGTCACCACGGTGGCGGAGGCCGTGCAATGAGCGCCGCCAAGCCGAAACCGGCCACGACCACGACCACAAGCCCGAATCCGCTCGCGCTGTCGATCGCACTGACCGAACACACCCGCGCCCTCTGCCAAGGCCTGGAAGACGGTTCGGCCGAGATCCTGAACAAGGTCACGCCCTACACCGCCGACCTGTTGCACTGGTGGTTCAGCGACGAGATGTGCGCCGTACGCGGATCGCTGAATTTCCACGCCGGCCAGAAGCAGGCGATCCTGAACACCATCGTCGCGCACGAGGTGCTGGAATCCGGTTCGCTGCTCGACCTCTACGAGCAGGTCGCGCCGCACGCGCTGACCGGCGCACGCCGCCAGGAGGTCGCGCAGCCCAAGCACGACCACCCGAAATACTGTCTCAAGATGGCGACCGGCACCGGCAAGACCTGGGTCATGCAGGCGCTGATGGTCTGGCAGTTGCTCAACCGCAATGCCGCGCAGGCCGAGGGCGTGGACGACCCGCGCTTCACGCGCCGCTTCCTCGTCGTGGCGCCAGGCCTGATCGTCTACGAGCGGTTGCTGGATGCGTTCTGCGGCCGGCTGGTCGGCAGCGGGCGCAATTTCGACACCTCGGACATCGCCCGCAACGCCGAGTTGTTCATCCCCGAGGCGCACCGCGACAGCGTGCTCGCCTTCGTGCGCGGCAACGTCTGCGCCAAGGGCGAGATCGGCCTGAAGGCGACCGGGAACGGGATGATCGCCATCACGAACTGGCACCTCCTCAACGGCGTGGACGACGAGGCCGACGCAACCGACGACGCCAGCGACACCCCGCCCCCGCTGGAAGCCCACCGTGTGATCGACGCCGTGCTGCCGCTGACACCGGGCCGCGCCGCCGGCAACAGCCTGGACATGCTCGACCGCCGCTACGCCCGCGGCGACGTGCTGGAGTACCTGAGCGCCTTGCCCGACCTGATGGTCTTCAACGACGAGGCCCACCACATCCACGAACTCAAGCGCGAGGGCGAAGCCACCGAGGTCGAGTGGCAGAAGAGCCTGTCGCGCATCGCCGCGCCGAAGGGCCAGCGCTTCGTGCAGATCGACTTCTCGGCCACCCCGTACAACGACGTGGGCACGCCGAAGAACAAGCGCAAGGTCTACTTTCCGCACATCGTCACCGACTTCGACCTGAAGGACGCCATGCGCGCCGGGCTGGTGAAGTCGCTGGTGCTGGACCGGCGCAAGGAGATCGGCGCACTGCCGCTCGATTTCACCGCGGAGCGCGACGACAAGGGCCGCGCCGTCGAACTCAGCGCGGGCCAGCGCGTCATGCTGCGCGCCGGTCTGATGAAGCTGCGCAAGCTGGAAACCGACTTCGCGAAGATCGACCCGACACGCCATCCGAAGATGCTGGTCGTCTGCGAGGACACCACCGTGACGCCGCTGGTCGCCCAGTTCCTGACCGACGAAGAAGGGCTGGCCGAGGACGCCGTGATGTCGATCGACTCGGGCAAGAAGGCGGAGCTGGGCGAGAAGGACTGGGCCGTCGCACGCGAGCGCCTGTTCAGCGTCGATCAGCACGCGACACCCCGCGTGATCGTCAGCGTGCTGATGCTGCGCGAGGGCTTCGACGTGAACAACATCTGCGTCATCGTGCCGCTGCGCTCGTCACAGGCCCAGATCCTGCTGGAACAGACGATCGGCCGTGGCCTGCGGCTGATGTGGCGTGGCACCGATTACGACAGCCTCAAGGCCGAGAACCGGCAGCGCATCGACAACGGCCAGGAGCCGGGCAGCCTGCTCGATGTCCTGACCATCGTCGAGCACCCGGCGTTCAACACGTTCTACCAGGAACTGATGGACGAGAAGCTGGTCGGCACCACCACCGAGCAGGGCGACGGCACCTCCGGCACCGGCGACCTGATCGCCGCCAGGCTGCGCGAGGGTTTCGAGGCGTTCGACTTCGCCATGCCCTTCATCCTGCAGGAAGCCGACGAGGTGATCGAGCACACCGCGCCGGACGTGTCGGCGCTGCCCGCGTTCACGGCCATGTCGCTGGAGCAGCTCACGAACCTGCTCGGCAAGGGCGACCAGTTCATCTCGCAGGACTTGCAGAGCAGCACGCTGTTCGGCGACTACCGCGTCGATGGCGCGGTGATGACGGTGACGGGCTACAACGACTACCTGTCGCGGCTGACGCGGCGCATCGGCCAGTCCCTGGGCCAGCCGCTGCCCAAGGGCAACAAGATCGCCCACCACCTCGATCTGCCGTACCTGCAGGTGCATACCGCCGAACTGACGGGCTGGCTGGACGACTACATCTGGAGCCGGCTGTTCGGCACCGCGTTCAACCCGCATGACGGTGAAAACTGGCGACTGTTGCTGCTTCCACCCGTGGTGGACCACATCACGCGCATCTTCGGCCATGCCCTGCGCGAAGCCGGCCAGTCACGCCCCGTCGGCGAAACCGAGGTGCGCCACCGCCGGCTGTCGGAGGTGAAGCAACTGCTGGTGCGCGAGAGCAGCTCGGTCGAGGTCGGCAAGTGCATCTATCCGCGCCTGCCCTACCCGGCGCGCAACGGCGGGCTGGAAAAGCGTTTCATCCACTGGGCACAGGCCGACAGCCACGTCGAGGCGTTCTGCAAGATCAGCGAGACGCGCCACGACTTCCTGCGGCTGCGCTACGTGAAGGAGGACGGGCTGCCGGCGTTCTACTCGCCCGACTTCCTGGTCCGCACGGCGGAGGCCATCTACCTCGTCGAGACCAAGGCGCAGCAGCAGGTCATCCACCCGGACGTGCAGCGCAAGCGGCGCGCCGCCGTGGCCTGGTGCGAGCGCATCAACACGCTGCCGGCCGAGCTGCGCAGCGGGCGACCGTGGCACTACGCGCTGCTGGGCGAGGACATGGTGGTCGAATGGCACGACCAGCGGGCACGGCTGGCCGACTTGCTTGACGCGGTGCGCATCGCGCCAGCCGCCGATCATCTGGCGCAGGCCCGGCTGATTTGAGCTGCGGCACGTTGCCGCTCCTCAGATGGACACAGTCCCCGCTGCCAGCCCACCATCGGTGGACAGCGCCTCGCGGCAGCGCACCGGCTGCAGGAAACCCCGCGCCGGATCGACGACTGCCCGTGCATTGATGAACGGCGCCTGCGAGCGCACCCCACCGAAGATGGTCGCGAACGCCACGTCCGCCGCATCCCGCCCGGTGCCGAAGCGCACGAAGGCCATCGGGATCGCCGTGCCGGACGGGTCGAAGATGTACCAGCGGTCGCCCAGATACACCTCCACGTAGGCGTGAAAATCCGGCGGGCCGAGCGCGGGGTCGGCGCCGAAGTCGGTGCCCGTGGCGAAGCGGGCCGGGATGTTCAGCGCCCGGCACAGCGCGATCATCAGGTGCGCGAAGTCGCGGCACACGCCGACGCGCTCGATCAGCGTATCCATGGCCGAGGTGGTCGAGTTGGACACGTTCGACGTGAAGCTCACCCGGCTCCGCACCCAGTCCATGATGGCCTGCACACGCCCGTGCCCCTGCCACAGTGCACCGAATTCGTGCGCGGCGAGGCGCAGCAGGCGGTCGGACTGGCAGTAGCGGCTCGGGTAGATGTAGCCGATGACCTCGGGCGGCAGGCGGTAGACGGGCACCTCGGGCAGGTGCGCGGGTTCGGCGAAGTAGTGGGTGATGTCGAGCGTGGCGGCGTAGGACAGCTTCAACGGGCCGGGCATGGCGCGCACGCGCATGTAGCGGGTGCCGGTGGCCGCGTCGGTGTGGATGTGCGGGACGACCGGCTGGCTCAGCACGAGGCTCTCGGCGCTGACCTGCTGGCAGGCGGTCTGCGCGGCGTGGATGTTGAAGACGAAATCGGCGCCATTGGCATCGATGTCGTAGTTCAGTTCGACTTGCAGTTCGATGCGGATCATGGGAGTGGGCTACCTGGGGAAAACCTGAGGTTGGACAAAAGGCCGGCGAAAGGTGGATTCATGCAGTATGCGTGCCTGACTTTTTCAAAGGGAGTTTTTCATGCCGCTGTCCACTTATGGCGTGCTCAAGGGCACCGTGCTGGGTCATCTGCGCAATGCGGATGACGACCATTACCAGCTCCTCGTCGATGCTGGCGGGGAGATGGACCGCATCGCGGTGAACGTCCGCTCGTCAGCGCCGAACGCGCCATCCACCGTGCTGTTCCAGACCGTGACGGCGCTGCCGGCGGCGTTCACGGCGGCCCTGCTGGCGCTGCCGGCGGGCTACCGCAAGCTGCCGTCCGCCGCGGGCGGGCTGGCGATCGACTATGTGCGCGGGGGGCTGTTCAAGACGGCGTCGATGAAACCGGTGCCGCCGGACGCGCCGGGGGTGGACAACGATCTCAAGGACAAGGTCGAGTCCGCCACGCTCAAGGCGATGGCGACCCCTGGCGCGCAGGTCTTCGCCTTCGGCGCCAAGTGGGGTCCGGAGAAGACCAGGGCCGACCAGTATTTCAAGTTCAAGCCCGGCAACGGCATCCACGACATCCACATGAACCAGGGCAATGGCGCGCCCTACACCGGCGACAACGGCACCTGGCAGGACGGCGCGCTGGTGTTCGGCTATCCGGGCAAGGCGGGGGCGGCGTGGACGTGGCGAGCGTTCTTCTTCGCGTTCCAGTCGCAGAGTTTCAGGACGGATGACAAGGGCAATCGGCTGCCCTGAACCGGGTCAAACTCGGCCCAGGTCCAGGGCACCCGACCCTTGCTGGCGGGCAGGCGACGCGATGCCGTAGCATTTCCCCTTTGCGCCCACCCTGCGCGCCACCCCCTGAAGAAGAACCCGCCCCATGACCGCATCCCTCCTCGTGCGCGGCTACGAAGTCGTGATCGGCTTCGAGACCCACGCCCAGCTCTCGACCCAGTCGAAGATCTTCTCCGGCGCCTCGACCCGCTTCGGCGCCGAGCCGAACACGCAAGCCTGCGCCGTCGATCTGGCGTTGCCCGGCTCGCTGCCGGTGATGAATCGCGGCGCCGTCGAGCGCGCCATCCAGTTCGGCTTGGCGGTGAACGCGACCATCGCGCCGATGTCGATCTTCGCCCGCAAGAACTACTTCTACCCCGACCTGCCCAAGGGCTACCAGATCAGCCAGTACGAGATCCCCGTCGTGCAGGGCGGCGTGGTCGAGTTCTTCGTCGATGGCGAGCCGTTCCGGCTCAACCTGACCCGCGCCCACCTGGAGGAAGACGCCGGCAAGTCCGTGCATGAAAACCTCCACGGCATGACCGGCATCGACCTGAACCGCGCCGGCACGCCGCTGCTGGAGATCGTCACCGAGCCGGAATTGCGCTCGTCGAAGCAGGCGGTGGAATACGCCAAGGCGCTGCACACGCTGGTGGTCTGGCTGGGCATGTGCGACGGCAACATGCAGGAAGGCTCCTTCCGCTGCGACGCCAACGTGTCGGTGCGCCGGCCGGGGGCGCCGTTCGGCACGCGCCGCGAGATCAAGAACCTCAACAGCTTCCGCTTCCTGCAGCAGGCGATCGACTACGAGATCCAGTGGCAGATCGACCAGATCGAGGACGGATTCGAGATCGTGCAGGCCACCGTGCTGTTCGACCCGGACAGTGGCGAGACGCGGATGATGCGCACCAAGGAGGACGCGCACGACTACCGCTACTTCCCCGACCCGGACCTGCCGCCGCTGGTGATTGCGCCGGAGTGGGTCGAGCGGGTGCGCGCCGAGCTGCCCGAGTTGCCCGGTGCGCTGGCCGCCCGTCTGCAGCGCGAGCTGGGCCTGCCCGCCTACGACGCCGCGATGGTGACCACCAGCCGCGCCACCGCTGCCTATTTCAGCGCCGCCAACGCCGTCTGCGGACAACCCAAGCTGGTCGCCAACTGGATCATGGGCGAGATCAGCAAGCGCCTGAACAGCGATGGCGGGGACATCGCCTCGGCGCCCGTGTCACCGACCACGCTCGGCGCGCTGATCGGCCGCATCCAGGACGGCACCATCTCCAACAACGCCGCCAGGCAGGTCTTCGAGGCGCTGTGGACCAGCGAAGGCACGGACGTGGACGCCGTGATCGAGGCGCAGGGCCTGAAGCAGATGAACGACAGCGGCGCGCTGGAAGCCATCCTCGACGCCGTGCTGGCCGCCAATGCCAAGTCGGTCGAGGACTTCCGCGCCGGCAAGGAAAAAGCCTTCGGCGCGCTGGTCGGTCAGGCGATGAAGGCCACCAAGGGCAAGGCCAACCCCGCCCAGGTCAACGAGATGCTGAAGAAGAAGCTGGCAGGCTGACCGAGCCGGGCGCGGCGCCGGCCCAGAGCCGTTTGAGCCGCGTCAGCTCCTGTTCGTAGGTGGCGTTGATGCGGCTGATCTCGGCCTGGTGGTTCTGGGCGGCGTCCTGCTGGGCCTGCAGCGCGGCCTGGTTCTGGCCGAACTTGACCTTCAGCTCGCGCGGCAGATCCCTGCCCTTGTAGAACTCGGCCTCTTCCTGCAGGCGCTTCTGGTCGTGCTCCAGCTCGGTCAGGCGGCGTTCGGTGGCGGCCAGCGCCGTGTGCAGCGGCTCCAGCGCGGCCTTGCGGGCTTTCTGGTGGCGCGGCTCGTCGGGGTAGCGGCTCAGCAGGTTGCGGTCGAGCCGGATCGCGTCGCGCCGCGCGGCCTCGGCGGCCATCTCCTGGCGCAGCCGGTCCTCGTGGGCGGCGCGTTCTTCGGCGGTCATCGCCGGCGGCAGCACCTTCTTCACCGAACCATCGGCGTTGCGCAATTCCTGCGCCCGGTCGAGGCAGTCGGCGATCGGCCGGTCCGAGGTCATGCGCTGGCCCTTGGCGTTGACGCAGGTGTAGATGTTGGCCGCCTGCGCCGACAGGCCGACCGCCGCCAGCGTCACCGGCAGCAGCGTGCGGCCCGCCAGCCGGACCAGGGCTGCGCGGGCCGGGTTCACGACCGGACCCCGTAACGCCCGCGGTAGGCCTGCACCGCCGGCAGGTGGCTGCTCAGGCGCGGGTCGCTCTGGCCTTGCAGATACGCCAGCAGGTCGGTCAGCGTGGCGATGGCGACCACCGACAGGCCGAGTTCGCGCTGCACGTACTGCACGGCGGAGTGCGGTGCATCGACCCCGTGTTCGCTGGCCTTTTCCTGGCGGTCCAGCGCGATCGTCACTGCGCAGGGTGTCGCGCCCGCCGCGCGGATCATGGCGATCGACTCGCGCACCGACGTGCCGGCCGAGATCACGTCGTCGATGATGAGCACGCGGCCCTGCACCGGGGCGCCCACCAGCGTGCCGCCCTCGCCGTGGTCCTTGGCTTCCTTGCGGTTGTAGGCGTAGGGGACGTTCTTGCCGAGCCGCGCGAGTTCGATCGCCACGGCCGCGGCCAGCGTGATGCCCTTGTAGGCGGGGCCGAAGAGCATGTCGAACGCGGCGCCCGAGGCCACCAGGCGCTGTGCATAGAATTGCGCCAGACGGCCCAGCTTGGCGCCGTCGTCGAAGAGACCGGCATTGAAGAAGTAGGGCGACAGCCGCCCCGCCTTGGTCTTGAACTCGCCGAAGCGCAACACGCCGGCATCGACCGCGAAGGCCACGAATTCCTGGGCAAGAGCGTCGGTGCGGGGGGAGCTTGCGTCTTGGGTCATCTGCATGGACGATAAAAAGGGTCTGGTATGCGACTGGTCAGCCTCAACCTCAACGGCATCCGCTCAGCGGCCAACAAGGGCCTGCCAGCATGGGTCGAAGCCTTGCAAGCCGATTGTATGGGGGTGCAGGAACTCAAGGCGCAGGCTCAGGATCTGAGCCTTGACCTGTCGTGCCTCGACGGGATGCAGGGGCATTTTCATTTTGCGCAGAAAAAGGGCTACTCCGGTGTAGGGATGTACACCCGGCACACCCCGACCGCGGTGATCACCGGACTCGGCATCCCGGAGTTCGACGACGAGGGCCGCTACGTCGAAGTCCGCCACGACACCCCTGAGCGCAAGCTCTCGGTCATCAGTTGCTACTTCCCCAGCGGCTCCTCCAGCGACGAACGCCAGCAGGCCAAGTTCCGCTTCATCGACCAGATCTACCCGCACTTGATGGCGCTGAAGGCCGAGCGCGAGTTCATCCTGGTCGGGGACGTGAACATCGCGCACCGGGAAGCCGACCTGAAGAACTGGAAGGGCAACCGGAAAAACTCCGGCTTCCTCCCGGAGGAGCGGGCGTGGATGACGCGGCTGCTGGACCCGGTCGAGGCAGGCGGCGGCGGGCTGGTCGATGTGTACCGCCAGTTGCACCCTGACACCACGGACGATTGCTACACCTGGTGGAGCAACCGGGGACAGGCGCGGGCGAAGAACGTGGGGTGGCGGATCGACTACCACCTCGCGACGCCGGGGGTGGCGGCGCTGGCGCGCAGTGCGGAGATCTACAAGGGGCAGTGGTTCAGCGACCATGCGCCGCTGACGGTGGATTACGACCTCGGCCTTTGATCGCCAACCCGCCTGCGCCCCATGGACATGACCCCGCCTGTGACCCCCCTGCTGAATACCATCGCGTCGATGCCCCTGCCCACCGACGCCACCCGCGTCTTCCACGGCCGCGGCGGCCTGCACCCCGGCTGCGAACACTGGACGCTCGACTTCTACCCGCCCGTCTGGGTGCTGACCAGCTTCCAGCCCGTGCCCGACGAGGAACTGGCCACCGTCGGCGCCG
>NZ_JAAFKF010000108.1 GCF_013299175.1 Sphaerotilus sp. | reverse complement strand
CAGGCCGGCATGACCTACTTCCGGCAATGGCTCCAGGTGCGCCAGCTCCCGCTGACCGACGAGGTGCTGCAGGCCGAGGTGTATTTCGCCATCGATTACCTCAACGACACGCTGGTCGAGATGCTCGACAACCTGCACCGGGACTACCTGCTCGAACGGGCGGAGAGCCTGCTCAGCCTGCGCGAAGCGTCGCGGGCGGAGGACGAGGCGCGGGAGCTGGTGCTGGTGCGTCCGCAGGCGGGCGCCGTGGACCGGGTGCAGGGGCCGCGTCCGATGGCGCAGCGCGACTACCTGCCTCGGCCTCTGCCGGGCCGCACGGAGCTGGCGCCCACCCGCAAGGAAAGCACCACCGTCTACCCCCGCCTGAGCCTCGGGCCGGGGCAGCGGATCGCTTCGAAGGGCGCCCAGTTGCTGCGCTTCGGCGCCGACCTGCAGACGCTGGTGCCCGAAACCCCCTGGATGATTGCGCAGGTACCCTGATGCCGTGGAACCCTTGGAACACCCGGGCCGCGCCGGCACTGTCGCTGGCACTGGTGCTGGTGCTGGCTCTGGGCTGTGTCACCAGCACCAGCGCCATCGCCCACAGTGGCCACGCCACCGCAGCCGCTGCTCCGCCGTCCGCGGTGCAGCGCACCACCGCCGTCTACGCCTTGCCCGATGTGCCGCTCATGGGCCACGACGGGCGGCGGGTGAGTCTGCGGCGGGCGGTGGACGATGGCCGGCCGGTCGTGCTCAGCTTCATCTACACCACCTGCAACGCCATCTGCCCGGTCGGCAGCCAGGTGCTGATGCAGTTCCGCGAGCGGCTGCCCGAGGAGCGCCAGCGGGTGAACATGCTGTCCGTCTCGATCGATCCCGAGCAGGATTCGCCGCGCAAGCTGGCCGCCTACGCCCGCCGTTTCGGCGGCGCCGGCGTCTGGCCGCACTACACCGGCACGGCCGAGGACAGCGTGGCGGTGCAGCGCGCCTTCGACGCCTGGCGCGGCGACAAGATGAACCATGTGCCGCTGACGTTCCTGCGCGCGGCGCCGGGGCAGCCCTGGGTGCGGCTCGAAGGCTTTGTCAGCCCGGACCAGCTCGTCGCCGAATACCTGGGCCTCGTGCCGCGCTCCAAAGACTGACCCTGACCACTGCCCCGACCACTGACCGAAGAAGGCCAACCCCCATGAAAATCCTCCTGATCAGCCTGCTGGCCATCGCCTGTGCCGGCGTGGCCACGGCACAAAACGCGCCCGCCCCCAGCAAGCCGCCGCGACCCACGCCTGGCGTGCTGCAGCAACCCCGCCCCAGTGCGGGCGCCCATGCCGACGCCCGTGCCAGCGACGCCTACAACGCCCACCGGATGCAGAACCGCGGCGCCAAGATGGCCGGTTGCCGTGCCGCGGCGGCGGAGAAGCAGTTGAGCGGGGTGGAACTGCGGCAGTCGCTGCTCGACTGCATGCACTGAGCCACGACCCAGGCCGCCTGACCCTGTGGCCGGTCGGGCAGCAGGTCAGGGCGCCTTGCGCAGCTTCACATACGCCACGAAGCCGCCACCCGACGCATTGCTCAGCTCCAGTTGCCCGCCCATGCGCGTGACCGTCTTGTCCACGATGGCCAGGCCGAGTCCGGCGCCCGTGCTGTGGGTGTGCGTGCGGGCCTTGTCGCCGCGGTAGAACGGCGTGGTCAGGCGCACGAGCTGCTCCGGACTGACGCCCGGCCCCTCGTCGCGCACGCTGACCAGCACCCAATCCCCGGAGCGCGCATAGGTCACGGTCACGCGCGCCACGCCGTCCTCGGTCTGGGCATAGCGGCGGGCGTTCTCGAACAGGTTGGCGAACACGCGGTCGAGGTCGGTCTCGTCGGCCAGTACGCGCACATCCGTCGTCACCCGCGCCACCACCTTCAGGTGATCCCCATTGACGCGCCGGACCACCGTGTCCAGCAACACCGCCAGCACGATCGGCACCAGCTTGACCTCGGTCGGCCGGGCGTAGTCCATGAACTTGTCGATGATGGCGTCGAGCTGGTCGATGTCGGCGGCCATGTTGCGCTTGGCGTCCTCGTCGTAGACGCTCATCTCGATTTCCAGCCGGATGCGGGCCAGCGGGGTGCGCAGGTCGTGCGAGATGCCGGCCAGCATCACGGCGCGGTCGTCCTCGATCTTGGCGAGTTCACGGGCCATGCGGTTGAAGCCGCGGTTGACCTCGCGGATCTCGCGGGTCGTGGTGTGCTCGTCAAGGCTGGGGGTGTATTCGCCGTCGCGGATGCGGCTGGCGGCGATCGACAACTGGCGCAGCGGCCGGTTGATCAGCCCGGCGATCAAGGCCGACCCGCCCAGCGTCAGCAGGAAGGTCAGCCCCATCACCGCGAACGTCGTCTTGCCTGTCACCGCCGGCTGCACACGGCCGCGGTCGGCCTGCAGCCAGTAGTTGTCGGTCTCGATCAGGAAGCCGACCCACAGCCCCGACTTGCCATTCACGCTGCTGGCGATGATGGTCTGCGGCCCGAGCTGGCTGCGCAGCTCGGAGCCGATGGCGCGGGTGAAACGGTCGATCTCGAACGGCTCCCAGCGGTCGTTTGGCTCGCGGGGCTGGAGCTTCACCGCTTCCTGCTCGGCGATGTTCTTGACCAGCGCCACCCGGTTCACCTGGTCCGTGTAGCGCAGCGCCGCGCGAGAGAGGTTGACGAGGCTGGCGATCTGCTGCGCGGCCTGCACGCCCCGCGGCTCCAGCTCCAGGAAACGCAGCGTGTACACCCATCCCAGAATGCCCACCCCCAGCATCAGCGACAGCAGCAGGAAAGTCCGCCAGAACAGGCTCATCGGCATGTAGCGGCGCACCACCGTGCCCACGCCACGCGCCAGCAGGCTGAACAACGACTCGCGGGGAGGCTGGGGGTAGGGAGTGGTCGTGGAGGCCATGGGCAAGGGAAAGGGGGTCAGCAGCGTCGATCGGTCACACGCGCCGGCCGAGCCGCTCGCCGTGAGTCCCCTGAGACTGAGAAGAGCTGAGAAGATGCAAATGAAACCAAATGTATCAGGGGTGTGTGCATCATGCAGCACCATCCGGCACGAACACGTACCCGACACCCCACACCGTCTGGATGTAGCGCGGCTGGGACGGGTCCGGCTCGATCATCTTGCGCAGGCGGGAAACCTGGACATCGAGGCTGCGGTCGAACGGCTCGAACTCGCGTCCGCGGGCCAGCTGCGCCAGCTTGTCGCGGCTGAGCGGCTGGCGCGGGTGGCGCACCAGGGCCTTGAGCATCGAGAACTCGCCCGTGGTCAGCGAGATGACTTCGCCTTCGCGGGTGAGGCGGCGCAGGGCCAGATCGAACTCGAAGGGGCCGAAGACCACGGTCTGCGCGTCCCGCGACGGGGCGCCGGGCGCTTCCATGACCGGGCGGCGGCGCAGCACGGCGTGGATGCGGGCCAGCAGCTCGCGCGGATTGAAGGGCTTGGGCAGGTAGTCGTCGGCGCCGACTTCGAGACCCACGATGCGGTCCACGTCCTCGACCTTGGCGGTGAGCATGATGATGGGCGTGATGTCGTTGGCCGCGCGCAGACGGCGGCAGATCGACAGGCCGTCCTCGCCGGGCAGCATCAGGTCGAGCACGATCAGATCGATGGTCTCGCGGGTCAGGATGCGGTTGAGTGCCTTGGCGTCCTCGGCCAGCAGCACCTCGAAGCCCTCCTGGGTCAGGTAGCGGCGCAGCAGATCGCGGATGCGGGCATCGTCGTCCACAACGACGATTCGGTCGGTGCGCTGGGCGTTGGCGGTGGTCATGGGGCGTACTCCGAATTTGTAACAGGGGCGATTCTGCGCAGGTCCGCCAAATTTTTCATCCAGTCTGACCCCCTGTTACATCTATTGCGCTCGAAGCCACCGCGGCAGTACCGTGAATTATTCCCGACCTTGTGGCGGCGCCCAATCGTTGAAACTACCGTATCTACCCTTGCCCACCTTCGCAGGAGCACGCCATGCACGCCATCCACCCCATGAACCGCCGCCCGCGCTGGCCGACCGCCATGGTCGCGCTCGGACTGGCCTGCGCCGGTCCCATGACCGCGGTCGCCGCCGATGTGCCGCCAGCCCACCAGCTCTCGTTCAGCGCCAGCGCCAGCCTGGAGGTCACGCGCGACGTGCTGACCGTCTCGCTGCAGGCGGTGCGCGATGGCACGGACGCTGCCGTGGTGCAGTCCGCACTCAAGCAGGTACTCGACACGGCGCTGAACGAAGCACGCAAGGCGGCCGAGCCTGGCGCCTTGGCGGTGCGCACGGAGGGCTTCAACCTGGCCTTGCGCTACGGCCGCGAGGGCAAACCCAGCGGGTGGACCGGGACGGCAGGGCTGGTGCTGGAAGGCCGGGACATCGCCCGTGTCGCGGCGACCGCCGGCAAGTTGACCGGTCTGACCATTGTCGGCGCGGGCTACAGCCTCTCGCGCGAGTTGCGCGAACGCCACGAAGCCGAGCTGACCGCCCAGGCGATCCAGAAATTCCGCAGCCGCGCCGACGAGATGGCGCGGCAATTCGGCTACAGCGGCTACCAGTTGCGCGAGGTGAACGTGCAGGCCAGCGACGCCGACGGGGGAGGCCGTCCGCCGCTGGTCATGATGCGGGCCAGCGCCGCCCAGGCCGATGCGGCGCCGATGCCGACCGAAGCCGGCAAGGGCCTGCTCAGTGCCACCGTGCAGGGCACGGTGACGCTGACCCGCTGAACCCACCAACCTGAACGTTGGCGGCCGGCTTACTGGGCCGTCCAGCCACCGTCCACGTTCCACGCCACGCCGCGCACGTTGTTGGCCGCCGGCGAGCACAGGAAAACCGCCAGCTCGCCCAGCTCCTCGGGCGTGGTGAACTGCAGCGAGGGTTGCTTTTCTCCCAGCAGGCGGCGCACGGCCTCGGCGTTGTCCACCCCTTCCTTGGCGGCACGGGCATCGACCTGCTTCTGCACCAGCGGCGTGAGCACCCAGCCCGGACAGATCGCGTTGCAGGTCACGCCGGTGGTGGCGTTCTCCAGTGCCGTGACCTTGGTCAGGCCGATCACGCCGTGCTTGGCCGCCACATAGGCCGACTTCTGCGCCGACGCCACCAGCCCGTGGACCGAAGCGATGTTGACGATGCGGCCCCAGTTCCTGGCCTGCATCGCCGGCAGCGCCAGCCGCGTCGTGTGGAAGGCCGAGCTGAGGTTGATGGCGAGGATGGCGTCCCACCGCTCGACGGGGAAGTCCTGGACCGGCGCGACATGCTGGATGCCAGCGTTGTTCACCAGGATGTCCACGCCGCCGAACTCGGCCTGGGCGTAGCCCATCATGGCTTCGATCTCGGCGGGTTTGCCCATGTCCGCACCGTGGTAGCCGACCCGCACGCCCAGCGCCGCCACCGCCGCCTTCGGGCCATCCACGTCGCCGAAGCCGTTCAGAATGACGTTGGCGCCCTGGCGTGCCAGGCTCAGCGCGACGCCCAGCCCGATGCCGCTCGTGGAGCCCGTGACCAAGGCGGTTTTACCGTTCAGCATGAATTCATCCTCTGGTGGTTGGTTAACATCCATTATCGGGGCCGAATCCCCGCCATCCCTGACACCGCGCCCCGGCCATTCCCCATGCAAGAACCCCGTCTGCACCACGTCACCTGCGCCAACCCCAAGGGCCTGCACCGCATGGCCTACTGGGAGTGGGGCGCGCAGGACAACCCCCGCGTGGTCGTCTGCGCCCATGGCCTGTCGCGCCAGGGCCGCGATTTCGACACGCTGGCGCGGGTGCTGGCGGCCGATTTCCGGGTGGTCTGCCCGGATGTCGCCGGGCGCGGCGAGTCCGACTGGCTGCCCGACCCGATGCAATACGCGGTGCCCAACTACGTGGCCGACATGGTCACGCTGCTGGCGCGGCTGAACGTGGCGCAGGTGTCGTGGGTCGGCACCTCGATGGGTGGCCTGATCGGGATGTCACTGGCGTCGCTGCGGACGCAGGGGAGTGCGTCTCCCATCGGCCGGCTGGTGATCAACGACGTGGGTCCGGTGATCGAGTTCGCCTCGCTGCAGCGCATCGGCACTTACCTCGGCGCGCCGATGCGGTTCCCGAGCGTGGAGGCCGGTGCAGAATTCCTCTGGAGCATCTCGCAAAGCTTTGGTCCGCACACCCGCGCCCAGTGGCTGGAGCTGACCCGTCCGCAGCTCCGGCCAGCGCCTGAAGGTGACTGGATCTTCCACTACGACCCGGCCATCGCCGTGCCATTCCGGGCCTTCACGCCCGACATCGCCGCCCACAGCGAAGCCCTGCTCTGGCAGGCGTATGACCGCATCACGGCGCCCACCCTGCTGCTGCGCGGCCAGCATTCGGATCTGCTGTCGGCCGAGACTGCGCGTGCCATGGGCCTGCGGGGACCGAAGGCGCCGTGCGTGGAGTTCGCCGGGGTTGGCCATGCACCGACCTTGATCGCCGAGGACCAGATCGCCTGCGTGCGCCAGTTCTTGCTTGCCTGAGCGGGGAGTTGCCCGTGAAAAGCACGCACCTCGCCAGCGTCGAGGGGATCGAATCTACCGCCCCCATCGTCCAGCTCGCCACCGACACCACGGGCGACAGCGGCGAGCGCGGCACCACCGCCTCGGTCGAGGAGGAGCTGGGCCGGCTCGACCGCGCACGCCGCTTCGCCCAGCCCCTGCTGACCAACAGCCGCTTCGACACCGGCGAAAACGCGCTCGACCACGCCGATGGAGTGGCCGAAATCCTGCGCAGCATCGGTGCGGCGCCGTCGATGCAGGCCGCGGTCTACCTGGTCTATGCGGGCGACTACCTGAGCGAGCCGGAAACCGTGGTCGAACAGGCGTTTGGCGCGTCCTACGCGAGCCTGGTCCTGCACACCCGCCAGCTCGTGCGCATCCAGCGCAACGCCCGCAACGCCTGGACCGACGAGACCGACCGGGCGCTGCTGGCCGAGCAACTGGAGCGGGTGCGCAAGATGCTGCTGGCGTTTTCGCGCGACCTGCGGGTGGTGCTGCTGCGGCTGGCGTCGCGGCTGCAGACGCTGCGCTTCTACGCGGCGACCAAGCTGCCGTGCCCGACCGCGCTGGCCCGCGAGGCGCAGCAGGTGTTCGCGCCGCTGGCCAGCCGGCTGGGCATCTGGCAGATCAAGTGGGAGCTGGAGGATCTGGCGTTCCGCTTCCTGCGGCCCGACGACTACAAGCGCATCGCCCGAGATCTCGCCGAAAAGCGCACCGAGCGCGAACAAGGTGTCCAGACGGCCCGCGAGCACCTGGCCCGCGAACTCGCCCGAGCGGGGGTGGTGGCCGAGGTCCATGGCCGGCCCAAGCACCTGTATTCCATCTGGAAAAAGATGCAGGGCAAGCAGTTGGCGCTGTCCGGGGTGTTCGACCTGCGCGCGCTGCGGGTGATCGTGGCGTCGGTGCCGGACTGCTACGCGGCGCTCAGCCGGGTCCACGAGATCTGGCCGCCGCTGCCGGAGGAATTCGACGACTACATCGCGCGCCCCAAGCCGAACGGCTACCAGTCGCTGCACACCGTGGTGCTCGATCAGCCGGCGCCGGCTGGCCGGCCGATCGAGATCCAGATCCGCACCCGCGAGATGCACGACCACGCCGAGAGCGGTGTCGCCGCGCACTGGGCCTACAAGGAGGCAGGGACCAAGGGCTATGCCGGCGTGAGTGCCGCGGGCGATTTCGAGGGACGGGTGGCGCAGGCGCGGCGTGCCGTGCTGCAGCAGTTGCTGGCGTGGGAGCGCGATTTCATTGGCCACCACACGCCGGCCCAGGGCATCTTCGAAGACCGCATCTACGTGTTCACGCCGCAGACCCGGCTGATCGAGCTGCCGGCGGGCGCCACGGCGGTCGATCTGGCCTACCACCTGCACACCGATCTCGGCCACCGCTGCCGCGGCGCGCGCGTGGATGGACAGATGGTGCCGCTGAACACGCCGCTGGTGAGCGGGCAGACGGTCGAGGTGGTGTCCGCGAAGGAGGGCGGGCCGTCGCTGGATTGGCTCAACCCGCAGCTCGGGTACCTCAAGAGCCAGCGGTCGCGGGCCAAGGCACGGGCGTGGTTCAACGCGCTCGCCTTGCAGGAAACGATCGCCCGTGGCCGCGAAGCGGTGGACAAGCTCTTGCAGCGCGAGGGCAAGACGGCGGTCAAGCTCGACGATCTGGCCGGGCAGCTCGGTTTCCGCAACGCCGAGGCGCTGTTCGAGGTGGTCGGCAAGGACGAGTTCTCGTTGCGCAACATCGAGAGCGTGCTGCGGCCACCGGCGCCGGTGGTGCCGCCAACGCCCGAATCCGAAATGCCGCTGTTCAAGCCAGCGGCGGCCGGACCGGGTGGACGCAGCGCGGTGCTGGTCGTCGGGGTCGAGTCGCTGCTCACGCAACTGGCGCACTGCTGCCGGCCCGCGCCGCCGGACGCCATCGGCGGCTTCGTCACGCGCGGCAAGGGCGTGGCGGTCCACCGGGCCGACTGCGCCAACCTGCGCCAACTGGCGTGCCGGCATCCCGAGCGGCTGATCGATGTCCAGTGGGGCGAAGCGGCGTCCGTGCAAGGCCGGCCGGCGGTGTACCCGGTCAACCTGTCGGTGATCGCGCAGGACCGGCAGGGGCTGCTGCGGGACATCTCGGAAGTCTTCGCACGGGAAAAATCCAACGTCATCGGCGTGAACACCCAGACGGTCCGCGACACGGCCCGCATGACCTTCACCATCGAGGTCCGGGACTCGGCTGCGTTGGGCCATGTGCTGCGCCAGGTGGGGGATGTGAACGGGGTTCAGAGCGCCCGCAGAACCTGATTCAAAAAATAACTGGGCAAAAGCGATTGACGTAATCCCAAGACACGCTATAGTTCGAGGCTCTTCAGGCGCATAGCTCAGTTGGTTAGAGCACCACCTTGACATGGTGGGGGTCGTTGGTTCGAATCCAATTGCGCCTACCAGAAGACTTTGAAAGACCCCAGGCGCATAGCTCAGTTGGTTAGAGCACCACCTTGACATGGTGGGGGTCGTTGGTTCGAATCCAATTGCGCCTACCAGATTAGAAAATTGAAAAGGCGCTGGCAGGTACTGTCAGCGCCTTTTTCGTTGTCCGGCTGATCACGGGTGAAATCCGGGGCAAACCCTAGCGAGTGATCCTGCCGGGGGCTGCCTAGAATCTTTGTGCAGACGCACACAGGAGAGAGTTGCATGCCATCGAATCGCCGCGCCGCGGAAACGGCCCCAGGTCAGACCGACGGGCCGCGCGTGCTCAAGAAATATCCCAACCGCCGCCTCTACGACACCCAGACGAGCAGCTACATCACGCTCACCGATGTCAAGCAGATGGTGCTGGATGCGGAAGTCTTCGAGGTGCGGGATGCCAAGTCCGGCGAAGAGCTGACCCGCAGCATCCTCCTGCAGATCATCCTGGAGGAAGAAAGCGCCGGCATGCCGATGTTCTCGACCCAGATGCTGGCGCAGCTCATCCGGTTCTACGGACACACCATGCAAGGGATGATGGGCGAGTACATGGAACGCAACCTGCAGGGCTTCGTCGATCTGCAAAGCCGTTTCGCCGACCAGACCGGCGGACTCTACGAAGGCAAGGCGTTCAACCCGGAGGCCTGGGCGCAGTTCATGGCCGTGCAGCCGCCCGCGATGCAGAACATGATGAGCAGCGTCTTCGACCAATCGAAGACGCTCTTCACCCAGATGCAGTTGATGCAGAAGCAGGCCGAGAGCTTCTTCCCCGGCATGGCCGGCTTCACCCCGCCGCCAGCCAAGCCCTGAGCACCGGCCAGACCGTGGCGAGGATGCGCGGATGGGCCGCGGCGACCGGGTGGATGCGGTCGGCCTGGAACCAGCGCTCGGGGTCCGCTGCATCGGCAATGCCCGCCAGCAGGAAGGGCACCAGCGCCGTACCTTCCGCCTTGGCCACCTGTGGGAACATCGCCGCGAAGTCGCGCGTGTAGGCGGTCCCGTAGTTCGGCGGCACCTGCATGCCGACCACCATCACCTTGGCGCCAGCGGCCTTGGCGACGCGCGCGATGGCGACGAGGTTGTCCTGGCTGCTCTTGAGTGGCAGACCCCGCAGCGCATCGTTGCCGCCCAGTTCGACCACCACATGCGTCGGCTGGTGCTGCGCGAGCAGGGCACCGAGGCGCGAACGCCCGCCCGAGGTGGTGTCGCCGCTGATGCTGGCGTTGACGACGGTGGCCGCGATCTTCTCGCTGACCAGCCGCGCCTCCAGGAGCGCGACCCAACCCGTGCCACGGGCCAGACCATACTCCGCCGACAGGCTGTCGCCGAGCACCAGGAGCTTGCGCGGCGTCGCCGCCCGCACCTCCGCCGCCCCAAGCCCAAGCCCAACACCTGTGGCCACGCAGGACACCAGCCCCGCGATACAGTCGCGGCGGTTCCAACCAGAGGTTTTCACAGGGTTCAGCATGGGTGTAGCGATGGCAATCATGGAAGTCGATGGCGTCAGCAAGCGGGTGCGGGATTCCGCCGGGGAGCTGACGATTCTGCATGAGATCAGTTTCCAGCTCGCGGCCCAGGAATCGGTGGCGATCGTCGGGGCCTCGGGTTCTGGCAAGAGCACGCTGCTGTCGATCCTGGCCGGTCTGGACACGCCCAGCAGCGGCACGGTCCGGCTCGATGGCATTGATCTGTTCGCGCTTGACGAGGATGCGCGCGCGGCGGTGCGGGGCGAGCGCATCGGCTTCGTGTTCCAGAGTTTCCAGCTCATGGGCCACCTGAGCGCGCTGGAAAACGTGATGCTGCCGCTGGAGCTGCGCGGCGAGCGCAATGCGCGGGCGCTGGCCACCGACATGCTCGGTCGCGTTGGATTGGGGCAGCGACTCGGGCACTACCCGAAGCTGCTGTCCGGCGGCGAGCAGCAGCGGGTGGCGCTGGCGCGGGCCTTCGTGGTGCGGCCGGCGCTGCTGCTGGCGGATGAGCCGACGGGCAGCCTCGACCACGCGACCGGTGAATCGGTGATGCAGCTGATGTTCGCGCTGAACCGGGAAATCGGCACCACGCTGATTCTCGTCACGCACGATCCACGCATCGCCGAACGCTGCGACCGGCAGATCCGCCTGGAAGCAGGGCGCATGGTCTGAGCTACCATCCCCGGCTATGTCAGGAACACTACTTTTCGGTTTCCACGCGGTGCAGGTCCGTCTGAAGATGGCGCCCGACTCCGTTCGTGAAGTCCACATCGACGCGGCGCGCCGCGATGCGCGGATGCGCCAACTGATCGAGCGCGTGCAGGCCAGTGGCCGCACCGTCGTCGAAAGCGACGGCGCCCGGCTCGACAAGCTCGCCGGCACCACACGCCACCAGGGCGTGGTCGCGCGGGTCACGGTGCTCGCCGTGAACCACTCGCTCGACGACCTGCTCGACAGCGTGGAAGGCCCGCCGCTGGTGCTGCTGCTGGACGGCGTGACCGATCCGCACAACCTGGGCGCCTGCCTGCGGGTGGCGGACGGTTCTGGCGCGCACGCGGTCATCGCGCCGAAGGACCACGCGGTCGGCGTCAACGCGACGGTCGCCAAGGTGGCCAGCGGTGCGGCCGAGTCGGTGCCGTACTTCATGGTGACGAACCTGGCGCGCACGATGGGCGAGCTGAAAGAGCGCGACATCCTCGTCGTCGGCACCAGCGACGATGCCAAGCAGTCGATCTATGACCTGGACCTCACCGGGCCGGTGGCGATCGTGTTGGGCGCGGAAGGTGCCGGCATGCGGGCGCTGACGCGCAAGACCTGCGATGTGCTGGTCCACATCCCGATGCACGGCGCGGTCGAGAGCCTGAACGTGTCGGTGGCCTCGGCGGTGTGTCTGTACGAAGTGCTGCGCCAGCGTGCGCGCAAGGGAGTCCCTGCATGACGAACCCGATGACCCGTCGCCTGTCCGGCGCTGCCCTGGTGCTGCTGCTGGCCGCCACCGCGCTGGCCGGCTGCACCCAGGAAAAGCAGAACGAGATCCGCCGCAGCGTCCAGAACTGGACCGGCACGAACGGCGTGCTGGAGGTCTACGCAGGTGACAAGCTGGTGCGGCGCTTCATCAAGATCGACAAGATGAGCACCGCCTACGGCACCGACGACAAGGTGGCGCGGCCCTACCGCTACGGCTACGGCGTGCTCGACGAGAACCTCAACGGCACGCAGGACGAGGGCGAGAAGCGCGTCTACTTCGAGATCAGCGACTACTCGACGGCCTACGTGTTCTACGAGAGTCCGCGCTGAGCGGACGGGCTGGGCGACTCAGACCCAGCCCAGCATGCCCGCGACCGCCCCCAGCCCGATCAGCCACATCGGACTGACCGGACGAAGCGACAAGCCCC
>NZ_JAAFKF010000107.1 GCF_013299175.1 Sphaerotilus sp. | reverse complement strand
GAGAAGAGGGACATGTTCGGGCGTCCGGCAGACGTGTTGTGACGTGTTGTGGAAAGAACAGCCGCCTTCAGGTAGGCTGGGCGGTTGCGCCGATTTTACGGCGGGTCGGGAAATCCATGAGCCACATCGACTCCATCGAGAGTAAACAGCCGGCGCCTGAAGGGCAGTTCGTGTCGTTTCCGGACTCGCCTTTCCAGCTTTTTCAGCCGTATCTGCCTGCCGGCGACCAACCCGCCGCGATCGACCAGCTTGTGGAAGGCATCCAGGACGGCCTGACCTTCCAGACCCTGCTCGGCGTGACCGGCTCGGGCAAGACCTTCACGATGGCCAATGTCATCGCCCGCCTCGGCCGCCCGGCCATCGTCTTCGCGCCGAACAAGACGCTCGCCGCGCAGCTCTACGCCGAGTTCCGCGAGTTCTTTCCGAAGAACGCGGTCGAGTACTTCGTCAGCTACTACGACTACTACCAGCCCGAAGCCTACGTCCCGCAGCGCGACCTGTTCATCGAGAAGGACAGCGCGATCAACGAGCACATCGAGCAGATGCGCCTGTCCGCGACCAAGAGCGTGCTGGAGCGGCGCGACACGATCATCGTCGCCTCGGTCAGCGCCATCTACGGCATCGGCAAGCCCGAGGACTACACGCAGATGCGCTTCATGGTGCGTGTCGGCGACAAGATCGGCCAGCGCGACGTGATCGCGCAACTGATCCGCATGCAGTACACCCGCAACGAGACCGATTTCACCCGTGGCACTTTCCGCGTGCGCGGCGACACGATCGACGTGTTCCCGGCCGAGCATTCGGAACTGGCGGTGCGGCTGGAGCTGTTCGACGACGAGGTGGAGACGCTGCAGCTCTTCGATCCGCTCACCGGCCGGATTCGCCAGAAGGTGCCGCGCTTCACCATCTACCCGGCGAGCCACTACGTCACGCCGCGCGAGCGCGTGCTGGAGGCGATGGAAGGCATCAAGACCGAGCTGCGCGAGCGGCTGGCCGAATATGTCTCGCAAGGCAAGCTGGTCGAGGCGCAGCGGCTGGAGCAGCGCACGCGGTTCGATCTGGAGATGCTGCAGGAAGTCGGCCACTGCAAGGGCATCGAGAACTACACGCGCCACCTGTCGGGCGCGAAGCCGGGCGATCCGCCGCCGACGATGGTGGACTACATGCCGCCGGACGCGGTGATGTTCCTGGACGAGAGCCACGTCCTGATCGGCCAGTTCGGCGGCATGTACAACGGCGATCGGTCGCGCAAGTCCACGCTGGTCGAGTACGGTTTCCGGCTGCCGAGCGCGCTGGACAACCGGCCGCTGAAGTTCGAGGAGTTCGAGACCAAGATGCGCCAGGCGGTGTTCGTCTCGGCCACGCCTGCCGTCTACGAGAACACCCACGCCGGCCAGGTGGTCGAGCAACTGGTGCGGCCGACCGGGCTGGTCGATCCGCTCGTCGAGGTGCGCCCGGCCACCACGCAGGTCGATGACGTGCTGCAGGAAATCCGGCTGCGCGTCGAGGTGGGCGAGCGTGTGCTGATCACGACGCTGACCAAGCGCATGGCCGAGCAGCTCACCGACTACCTGGGCGAGAACGGCGTGAAGGTGCGCTACCTGCACTCGGACATCGACACGGTGGAGCGGGTGGAGATCCTGCGCGACCTGCGGCTGGGGACGTTCGACGTGCTGGTGGGCATCAACCTGCTGCGCGAAGGGCTGGACATTCCCGAGGTGTCGCTGGTGGCGATCCTGGACGCGGACAAGGAAGGTTTCCTGAGGTCCGAGCGCAGCCTGATCCAGACCATCGGCCGAGCAGCGCGCAACCTCAATGGCCACGCCATCCTCTACGCCGACCGCATCACCGAGTCGATGCGCAAGGCGATGGGCGAGACCGAGCGCCGCCGTGCCAAGCAGATCGCCCACAACGAGGCGCATGGCATCGTGCCGCAGAGCATCCGCAAGCACGTCAAGGAGCTGATCGACGGCGTGTATGGCGAGAAGTCCGGCAAGGACAATCTGCAGGAGCTGGCGCAGTTGCACGCCGCCGCGGAGGTGGAGGTGCTGTCCGAGAAAGACCTCGGGCGGCGCATCAAGCTGCTCGAAAAACAGATGCTCGACCACGCGAAGAATCTCGAATTCGAGAAGGCGGCCCGCCTGCGCGACCAGTTGGCGCTGCTGCGCGAGCAGGCGTTCGGGGCCTCGGGTGGCGACCAGATCGCGGTGCTGATGCCGAAGGCAGCGCGATGAGTGCGGTGCAGCGGGTGCTGATGGTCTGCACGGCCAACATCTGCCGCTCGCCGACGGCGGAAGCCGTGCTGCGACACCGGGTGCAGCGGGCGGGCTTGCATGGGCGCATCGTGGTTGATTCGGCGGGGACACGGGCATCGCACGAACAGTCGTACCCACCTGATCCCCGCAGCATCGCCCACGCCGCCCGCCGCGGCTACGACCTGACAGGGCTGCGCTCGCGGCCCGTGGTGCCAGCGGACTTTCTGCGCTTTGACCTGATCCTGCCGATGGATGACACCCACCTCGGCCCGCTTGGCGTCACGGCCCCGCCAGACGCATCGGCCCGCGTGCGGCTGCTGATGTCGTTCGCGCCGGCGGGTTCCGGGCTGGTGGTGCCCGATCCGTACTATGGCAGCGGGCCAGGCTTCGAACATGTTCTCGATCTGGTGGAACTTGCGTGCGATGGTCTGCTCGAATACCTGTACTCGCCTCAGGGTTCCCGCTAGTGCCACAGTCGTGACAAGCGGCGCACTTCGCTATAATCGAGTAAAACACTCGGGAAAGAGGGCGAGGGTCCGAACGCCAGTTCTAGGAGCTTAAAGCCATGCGATTGACTACCAAAGGACGGTTCGCCGTCACCGCGATGATTGACTTGGCCCTGCGGGAGCACAGCGGTCCCGTGGCCTTGGCTGCCATCAGCGCGCGTCAGCAGATTTCCCTGTCCTACCTGGAGCAGCTCTTCGGCAAGCTGCGCCGGCACGAGCTGGTCGAGAGCACCCGCGGCCCCGGTGGCGGCTATTCGCTGGGCCGCAAGGCCGAGGACATCACCGTGGCGGACATCATCGTCGCGGTGGACGAGGCCATCGACGCCACCGGCTGCGGCGGCGGCGAGAACTGCATGGGCGAGGACACGGGGCGCTGCATGACGCACGACCTGTGGGCGAGCCTGAACGCCAAGATGCTGGAACACCTGCACTCGATCTCTCTGAAGAGCCTGGTGGACGACCAGCTCAACCGCGGCGTGTCGGTGGAGGAAGCGCCCATCAAGCGTGCCATCTCCAGCCAGCCCGTGGTCAAGCCGATCAAGATCACGGCCCCCAATTCGGTGTTTGCGCTGGGATCGGCGCTCGCCAAGTAATCACACAGGTTCCGCGGGTGCGCCGCTCAGGTGGGCGGCGCTGCGGAACGACCAGGTTTCAACATGGACATGACCCCGCACTTCCCGATCTACATGGACTACGGCGCTACGACCCCGGTCGATCCGCGCGTGGTGGATGCGATGATTCCCTGGCTGCGCGAGCACTTCGGCAACCCGGCCTCGCGTTCGCACGCCTGGGGCTGGGAAGCGGAAGAGGCCGTCGAGAAGGCGCGGGCGCAGGTCGCCGGGCTGATCAAGGCCGACCCGCGCGAGATCGTCTGGACCTCGGGTGCCACCGAGTCGAACAACCTCGCCTTGAAGGGCGCGGCGCAGTTCTACAAGACCCGCGGCAAGCACATCATCACGGTGAAGACCGAGCACAAGGCCGTGCTTGACACCGTGCGCGAACTGGAGCGCCAGGGCTTCGAGGCGACCTACCTCGATGTCGAAGCGGATGGTCTGCTCGACCTCGACAAGTTCAAGGCCGCGATTCGCCCGGACACCATCCTCGCGTCGGTGATGTTCGTGAACAACGAGATCGGCGTGATCCAGGACATCCCGGCCATCGGCGCGATCTGCCGCGAACACGGCGTGATCTTCCACGTCGATGCCGCGCAGGCGACGGGCAAGGTCGAGATCGACATGGCGAAGCTGCCGGTCGATCTGATGAGCCTGGCCTCGCACAAGAGCTACGGGCCGAAGGGCATGGGCGCGCTGTACGTGCGCCGCAAGCCGCGCATCCGCATCGAGGCGCAGATGCACGGCGGGGGTCACGAGCGCGGCATGCGTTCAGGCTCGTTGCCGGTGCATCAGATCGTCGGCATGGGGCTGGCGTTCGAGATCGCCGGGCAGGAAATGGCGGAGGAAAACGCCCGCATCACCCTGCTGCACAAGCGCCTGCTGGACGGCCTGTCCGACATCGAGCAGGTGTTCGTCAACGGCGACCTGACGCGCCGCGTGCCGCACAACCTCAACATCTCGTTCAACTATGTCGAGGGCGAGTCGCTGATCATGGGCGTCAAGGGGCTGGCGGTGTCGTCCGGCTCGGCCTGCACGTCGGCGAGCCTGGAGCCGAGCTATGTGTTGCGTGCGCTCGGCCGCAGCGATGAACTGGCGCATTCGTCCTTGCGCATGACGATTGGCCGCTTCACCACGGTGGAGGAGATCGATTACGCCGTCGCCACGCTGCGTGACCGTGTGGCCCGGCTGCGCGAGTTGTCGCCGCTGTGGGACATGTACAAGGACGGCATCGACATCAGCGCCATCCAGTGGGCGGCGCATTGAGCGCCCACTGAACGGACACGACACGGGTTCCCAGGAGTAACACCATGGCATACAGCGACAAGGTCATTGACCACTACGAAAACCCCCGCAACGTCGGTGGCTTCGACAAGGGCGACGAGGACGTGGGCACCGGCATGGTCGGCGCACCGGCCTGCGGCGACGTGATGAAGCTGCAGATCAAGGTCAACCCGGTCACCGGGCTGATCGAGGACGCCAAGTTCAAGACCTACGGCTGCGGCTCGGCCATCGCGTCGTCGTCACTGGTCACGGAGTGGGTCAAGGGCCGCACGCTCGACGAGGCGCTGACGATCAAGAACACCCAGATCGCCCACGAACTCGCGCTGCCCCCCGTCAAGATCCACTGCTCGATCCTGGCCGAAGACGCGATCAAGGCCGCCGTGGACGACTACAAGGCCCGGCACGCCACCGCCGCCACCGCGCAATGAGTTCCGCCATGGCCGTCACGCTTTCCGAATCGGCGGCACGCCATGTGTCGCGCTACATCGCCCGCCGGGGCAAGGGCGTCGGCGTGCGCCTGGGCGTGAAGACGACGGGCTGTTCGGGGCTGGCCTACAAGCTGGAATACGCCGACGAGATCGCGCCCGAGGATGTCGTGTTCGAGGACCGTGGCGTCAAGGTGCTGATCGACCCGAAGAGCCTGCCCTACCTCGAAGGCACCGAACTCGACTTCGTGCGCGAGGGGCTGAACGAGGGCTTCAAGTTCCACAACCCGCGCGAGAAAGACCGCTGCGGCTGCGGCGAGTCGTTCCGCGTGTGACTGCGCGGTGTGACGCGTGAAGCTCACGGATTCTGATTTCGCGCTGTTCGGCGTGCCGCTGCGGTTCGCGCAGGACCGCCCGATGCTGGACGCCCGCTGGAAGGCGCTGCAGTCCGAGGTCCACCCTGACCGCTTCGCCAGCGAAGGCGGGGCGGCGCAGCGGGTGGCGATGCAGTGGGCGATCCGGGTCAACGAGGCGTACCAGCGCCTGAAAGACCCGCTCAAGCGCGCCGCCTACCTCTGCGAGCTGCACGGCGCGCCGATCGAGGCGGAGAACAACACCGCCATGCCCGGCGCCTTCCTGATGCAGCAGATGGAATGGCGCGAAGCCCTGGACGACGCCCGCACGCTCGACGCCGTGGAAGCCCTGGCCGAGGAGGTGCAAGCCGCCGAACGCCGACTGCAACAACAGCTCGCCACCCTCATCGACGAGCGCCACGACTGGCCGGCGGCTGCCGCGCAGGTCCGGGCGCTCATGTTTGTCGTGCGCTTTGCCGCCGACGTAGACCGGCGCCTTGACGCGCTCGGACACTGACTGAGCGCCGGTTGCTGCGCTGCCTGCCCCCATGGCCCTTCTCCAGATCTCCGAACCGGGGCAGACGCCCGACCCGCACACGCGCCGCATCGCCGTGGGCATCGACCTGGGCACGACGCATTCGCTGATCGCCGCTGTGCGCCACGGGTTGCCCGAATGCCTGCCGGATGCGCAGGGGCGGGTGATCCTGCCGTCGGCGGTGCGCTACCTGGGGGAAGGTCGGCGTCAGATCGGGGCCGAGGCGCTGGCCGCGCAGGCCGACGATCCGCACAACACGCTGGTGTCGGTGAAACGCTTCATGGGCCGGGCGCTGGCCGACATCGCGGATCGTGGGCGGCTGCCGTACCACTTCGTCGATCAGCCGGGCATGGTCGCCATCGAGACCCGCGAGGGCGTGAAGTCGCCGGTCGAGGTGTCGGGCGAGATCCTGGCGACGCTGCGCTACCGGGCCGAGGACACGTTCAACGAAGACTTGTTCGGCGCCGTGATCACCGTGCCGGCGTATTTCGACGATGCGCAGCGCCAAGCCACGAAGGACGCCGCGCAGCTTGCCGGCCTGAACGTGCTGCGCCTGCTCAACGAACCGACCGCCGCCGCCATCGCCTACGGGCTGGACAACGCGATCGAGGGCCTCTACGCCGTCTACGACCTGGGCGGCGGCACCTTCGACATCTCGTTGCTGCGCCTGTCGCGGGGCGTGTTCGAGGTGGTCGCGGTCGGTGGGGATTCCGCGCTGGGCGGCGACGACTACGACATGCGGCTGGCGCAAGTGCTGCTGGAACGCGCCGGTCTGCCGACGCTGGATACGCTGGATGCCCACGACAAGCGCGTCGTGCTGACAGCGGCCCGCGCCGCCAAGGAAGCGTTGTCCGGCGCCGATGAAACGACGGTGCAGGCCACGCTGAACAACGCTGTCTCGCTGACACAGACCGTGACCCGCGCCGAGTTCGAGGCCGCCACCGACGAGCTGACCCGCCGCACCATCACGCTGATGAAGCGCGTGTTGCGCGACGCCAAGGTGACGCCGGACGAAGTGCAGGGCACGGTGATGGTGGGCGGCTCGACGCGGATGCCGGTCGTGCGTGCCGCCGTCGCCGCCTTCTGTGGCCGCGAGCCGCTGGTCAACGTGAACCCGGATGAAGTCGTCGCGCTCGGTGCGGCGCTGCAGGCCAACGCGCTGGCGGGCAACGCGGCCGATGGCGAGATGCTGCTGCTCGACGTGACGCCGCTGTCGCTCGGGCTGGAGACGATGGGCGGGCTGGTCGAGCGCGTGATCGAGCGCAACTCGACCCTGCCCACCGCGAAGGCCCAGGAATTCACCACCTTCAAGGACGGCCAGACCGCGATGGCCATCCACGTCGTGCAGGGCGAGCGCGAGCTGGTGAGCGATTGCCGCTCGCTGGCGCGCTTCGAGCTGCGCGGCATTCCGCCGATGGTGGCCGGCGCGGCGCGCATCCGCGTGACCTTCCAGGTCGATGCCGACGGCCTGCTGTCCGTCAGCGCCCGCGAGCAGGGCTGCGGCGTCGAAGCCTCCATCGTCGTCAAGCCGAGCTACGGCCTGAGCGATGACCAGGTGGCCAACATGCTGCGCGAAAGCTTCACCGAAGCCGAGGGCGACATGCACCGCCGCAAGCTGACCGAAGCCCGTGTCGAAGCGGAACGCATGGCCCTGGCGACGAACGCGGCGCTGCTGGCCGATGGCGATCTACTCGACGAAGACGAGCGCACGCGCATCGACCGCTTGCTGCTCGCGCTGGCCGATACCGCCCGAGGCGACGACGCCGACGCCACCGACGCCGCCACCAAGGCGCTGGCCGACGGCACGGAAAACTTCGCCGCCCTGCGCATGAACCGCGGCATCCAGCAGGCCCTGACCGGCCGCCGCCTCGACGACGTTTGATGTCCGACAAGAAGAACCTGCAGTCCCCGACCATGCCCATCATCAAGATCCTGCCCCACCCAGAACTCTGCCCGCAGGGCGCCTCGCTCACCGTCGCGCCGGGCACCTCCGTCTGCGAGGCGCTGCTGGAAAACGGCGTCGCCATCGAGCACGCCTGCGACATGAGCGCGGCCTGCACGACCTGCCACGTCATCGTGCGCCAGGGCTTCGCGTCGCTGAACGAGATGGACGAGACCGAGGAAGACCTGCTCGACCGCGCCTGGGGGCTGGAGCCGGACTCGCGCCTGAGCTGCCAGGCGATCGTCGCGCAGAAGGATCTCGTCATCGAGATCCCCAAGTACACGATCAACCACGCCCGCGAGAACCACTGAGTCCGTATCAGTCGCCGAAGCCGCCGAGTTCGCCATGCGCCAGATCTTCCTCGACACCGAAACCACCGGACTCAACCCCGAGACGGGCGACCGCATCGTCGAGATCGGCTGCATCGAGATGGTGAGTCGGCGCCTGACCGGGCGCCATCTGCACCTCTACCTCAACCCCGAGCGCCCCGGCAGCCCAGAGGCGACCCGCATCCACGGCCTGACCGACGAATTCCTGGCCGACAAGCCGAAGTTCCGCGAGGTGGCGGCGGAGTTCGTCGAGTTCGTGCGCGGGGCCGAGGTCATCATCCACAACGCGGCGTTCGACGTGGGCTTCCTGAACGCCGAGCTGCGCCGGGTGAAGCAGCCCAAGGTGGCCGAGCTGGTCGGCGGCATCCTGGACACGCTGGTGATGGCGCGCGAGCAGTATCCCGGCAAGGCGAACTCGCTGGACGCGCTGTGCCGCCGCCTGGAGGTGGACAACACCAACCGGACCTTCCACGGCGCGTTGCTGGACGCGGGGCTGCTGGCGGAGGTCTACATCCGCATGACGCGGGGCCAGAACGCGCTGGTCATCGACGCCGACGAAGAGGCGGAAGAGGGCGGCCCGGTGGAGGCGGCGGATCTGGCCATCGACCTGTCCACGTTCACGCTGCCCGTGCTGCGGGCCAGCGAGGCGGAGGTCGTGGCGCACGGAGCGGTGCTGGCGGATCTGGACAAGGCCAGCGGCGGGAAAACGGTCTGGCGAACGATTTCTGCCTGAAACCCTTGCGCGGTTCAAAATGTCCATGGCATAATTTCGTTCTTGCTGCAGCGCACTGAACAAGTCAACGCAGCAAACCCGAACCCAGTTTCGGGCGGTTAGCTCAGCGGTAGAGCACTGCCTTCACACGGCAGGGGTCGCAGGTTCGAACCCTGCACCGCCCACCAGAACCAGCCCCGTAAGTCATTGATTTACGGGGCTTTTTCTCGCCTGGTCGGCTCAGTCCATCTTGATGTTGCCCGCCTTGACCACCTCGGCCCACCGCTGCGTCTCGGCGGACACGAAGTCGCCAAAGGCTTTGCCGGCGAGCGTCGGCGTCTCGGAGCCGATGTTGGTCCAGGCGGTCTTCAGCTCGGGGCTGTTCAGGGCGGTCTTCAGCTCGGCACTCATCTTCTCGACCACCTCGGCTGGCGTGCCCTTGGGTGCCCAGAGGCCATACCACGTCGCCACCTTGTAGGTCGGCACACCCGCTTCGGCCGCCGTCGGGATGTCGGGGAAGCCGGGCGCCCGCTTGTCGCCCGCCACCGCGATGGCGCGCAGGCGTCCGCCCTTGATGTGCGCGGCCGACGAGCCAAGGCCGTCGAACATCATGTCCACCTGCCCGCCCATCAGATCCTGCAGCGCCGGGCCGGCGCCACGGTAGGGGATGTGGGTGATGAAGGTCTTGGTCTGCATCTTGAACAGCTCGCCCGCGAGGTGGTGCGACGAGCCGTTGCCCGCCGAGCCGTAGGTCAGCATGCCCGGCTTCGAGCGGATGAAGGCCAGCAGCTCCTTCAAGTCCTTGGCGGGCACCTTCTGCGGATTGACGACGATGACCTGCGGGACGCTGGAGACCAGCGCCACCGGGATGAAATCGTTGGCCAGGCTGTAATCGAGCTTCGGGTAGATCGACGGTGCGATGGCGTGGTGCACTGCGCCCATGAACCAGGTGTAGCCGTCGGGTGCTGCCTTGGCCGCGACCCCGGCACCGACGTTGCCGCCCGCGCCGCCCTTGTTGTCGATGATGACCTGCTGGCCGAGCTGCTTCGTCAACTGCGCCGACAGCGGGCGGGCGAAGGCGTCGGTGCCGCCGCCCGCGGGGAAGGGCACGACCAGCGTGAGCGGCCTGGATGGCCAGGCGGTCTGGGCTGCCGCCGGCAGGCCCAGCACCGTGACAAGACTGCCCAGCAGGGTGAGTGTCAGGCGGCGGGGCATCGCGGTGTGCAGGACAAGGCGGGCAGTGGATCGGGTGGGTGTGTGCATGTGGTGGTGTCTCCTGGCGGCGCAGTGTGACCCGGAATGCCAGGGGCGCGCTATGCTGGATTCCCATGGCACTCGACACCCTTGAACTCCAGTCCGGCGACCACCCCGTCGCCAGCGTCATCGTCCTGCACGGCCTCGGTGCCGACGGCAATGACTTCGTCCCGATCGCCCAGGAACTCGACCTGTCGGCGATCGGCCCCGTGCGCTTCGTGTTCCCGCACGCGCCGATCCGGCCGGTCACGGTCAACGGCGGCATGCGGATGCGGGCGTGGTACGACATCTACGGACCCGACCTCGTGCGCCGCGAAGATGAAGCGGGCCTGCGGGCGTCGGTCACCGACGTGCAGGCGCTGCTGGACCGCGAGGTCGAGCGTGGCATCCCGCCCGAGCGCACCGTGCTGATGGGCTTCTCGCAGGGCTGCGCGATGACGCTGCTGGCCGGTCTGCGGGCGCCGCAGCGGCTGGCGGGGCTGGCGTGTCTGTCGGGCTACCTGCCGCTGGCGGCGACCACGGCCAGCGAGCGCAGCACCGCCAGCCAGAGCGTGCCGGTGTTCATGGCGCACGGCCGCGTCGATCCGGTGGTGGTGCTGGCGCGTGGCACGGCGTCACGCGATGCGCTGCTGGCGCTGGGCCACAGCGTCGAGTGGCACGACTACCCCATGGCGCATTCGGTGTGCCAGGAGGAGATCGAAGACCTGAATGCGTGGCTGCTGAAGGTGCTGGCGGCGGCCTAAAACAAGAAATACCGCTGCGCCATCGGCAATGAAGTCGCCGGCTCGCAGGTCAGCAACTGCCCGTCCGCCCGCACCGTGTAGGTCTGCGCGTCGATCTCCATCACCGGCAGGTAGCTGTTGTGGACCATGTCGGCTTTCTTCGCCACGCGGCAACCCTTCACCGCCGCCAGCGTCTTGCGCAGCCCATACGCCGCGCCCACCCCGCCCGCGAGCGCCGACTGGCTGACGAAGCTCAGTGACGTGCGTGTCAGTGCGCCGCCATACGAGCCGAACATCGGCCGGTAATGCACCGGCTGTGGCGTCGGGATCGAGGCGTTCGGGTCGCCCATCGCGGCCATCGCGATGAAGCCGCCCTTGAGCACGAGGCTCGGCTTCACCCCGAAGAACGCCGGCCGCCAGAACACCAGATCCGCCCACTTGCCCACCTCGACCGAGCCGACCTCGTGGCTGATGCCGTGCGTGATCGCGGGGTTGATGGTGAGCTTGGCGAGGTAACGCTTGATGCGGGCGTTGTCGTGGCGGTCCGAGTCGCCGGGCAGCTTGCCGCGCTGCGACTTCATCTTGTGCGCCGTCTGCCAGCAGCGGATCAGCACCTCGCCCACGCGGCCCATCGCCTGCGAGTCCGACGAGAACATGCTGATCGCGCCCAGGTCGTGCAGGATGTCCTCGGCGGCGATCGTCTCGCGGCGGATGCGCGATTCGGCAAACGCCAGATCCTCGGCCAGTGACGCATCGAGGTGGTGACACACCATGAGCATGTCGAGGTGCTCGTCCAGCGTGTTGATCGTGTACGGCCGCGTCGGGTTGGTGGACGAGGGCAGCACGTTCGGCTCGCCGACCACTTTCATGATGTCGGGTGCGTGACCACCGCCCGCGCCTTCGGTGTGGAAGCTGTGGATGGTGCGGCCCTTGAAGGCGGCGACCGTGTCCTCGACGAAGCCGGACTCGTTGAGCGTGTCGGTGTGGATCGCCACCTGCACGTCCGTCTCCTCGGCCACGCTCAGGCAGTTGTCGATCGCGGCCGGTGTCGTGCCCCAGTCCTCGTGCAGCTTCAGGCCGATCGCGCCGGCCTCGACCTGCTGGCGCAAGGCTTCCGGCCGGCTCGCGTTGCCCTTGCCGAGGAAGCCGATGTTCATGGCAAAAGCGTCCGCCGCCTGCAGCATCCGGGCGATGTTCTCGGGGCCAGGGGTGCAGGTCGTTGCGAACGTGCCCGTCGCCGGACCCGTGCCGCCGCCGAGCATGGTGGTCACGCCCGAGGTCAGCGCCTCCTCTATCTGCTGCGGACAGATGAAGTGGATGTGGCTGTCGATGGCGCCGGCCGTGACGATCATGCCTTCGGCGGCGATCACCTCGGTGCCGGGACCGATCACGATGTCCACGCCGGGCTGCACGTCCGGGTTGCCGGCCTTGCCGATGGCGCAGATGCGGTGGCCGCGCAGGCCGATGTCGGCTTTCACGATACCCCAGTGGTCGAGGATCACCGCGTTCGTGATGACGCAATCGACCGCATCACCCGGGCCGGGGCCGTTCGGGCGCTGGCTCTGGCCCATGCCGTCGCGGATGGTCTTGCCGCCGCCGAACTTGACTTCCTCGCCGTAGCCGCCGGCGCGCAAGGTCAGATCCTGTTCGACTTCGAGGATCAGGTCGGTGTCGGCCAGCCGCAGCCGGTC
>NZ_JAAFKF010000106.1 GCF_013299175.1 Sphaerotilus sp. | reverse complement strand
TCGGCCTGCAGCAGGAAGCGCAGCAGGTCGCCGTCGTGGACGAGGATGTCCAGCACCACGCCGCCGCCCGCGCCGGGGGCGTCGATCCGCCAGCCCTGCAGGTGCGGCGGCAGGTAGACCGCGTGCGAGACCTGCACGCCGTGGACGCGGCCGATGGCGCCGTCGGCGATCATCTGGCGCACCCGGCCGTGCAGCGCCGAGGCGCGCAGGTGGTGGTTGGTGCCGAGCACGCGGTTGCAGGCGGTGGCGCGGTCGATCATCTGCGAGGCGTCCGCCAGCGACATCGCCAGCGGCTTCTCGCACATGACGTGGCAGCCGGCGTCGAGCGCGGCCAGCGTCTGCGCGGCATGCTGCTCGTTGGTGGAGCTGATGTAGACGGCGTCCAGCCCGAGGGCGAGCAGCTCGCTCAGGTCGGTGTGGGCGCTGGCGAGGCCCTGCTGCTCGGCGAACTGCTGCGCGCGGGGTGCGCTGCGCGAGCAGACGGCGACCAGCTCCTGCCCGGCGATCTTGCGCAGCGACGGGATGACCCGCTCGGCGATGTTGCTTGCTCCGATGAAACCCCAGCGCATGGTGTGTGTCCTCGCATGTCTTGACTTGATGCCGAGGATGCTAGGGCGCGGCGTGCGGGGAGGGCAGCGCACTTTCCCGTGGGGGAGTCAGCGTTGGGAGCGAAACAAGCGGGGCGGGGTGGTCGGCTTGGTGTCGATAGCCAGAGAATTTCGTCGTGCGAGTCGACTTGTTGAACCCGTACTGCGGACTCGCACTGTGGGTGGTTTAATAATTAGGTATTAAAAATCCCCGACTATCCGATTGGAACTCTTTGCAATAGATTGATTTATAATCGATGCATCCATTTCCAATTGTTGTTTTGCAAGCCTTTCCCTGCCTTCTCTCGAAAGCACCCATGCACAGCCTCCTATGAAGTGGTCATCACGACCGATGCCATCCCAGCCGGTTTTGGAGATATATCCTAATGGGTGAAAGATATTTTCTTCTGCTAGGCCGGATGGTGTTCGTCTTGATGCAGAAAGAAATGGATCGTCCCTGGGGATGTACCCACAGGCCACATAGGCTTCGATTATAAATTCAGAACAAAAAGACTGCTTAGAAGGAGGAATCTGCGTCCGCTTTGCTCTGGATGTTATTTTCCAGAGGGTTTCGAGATTTTTTAAATCAAACAACTCTCTAAAAGGTGAGAGGGCTGCGCCAAGACGGTTGTATCCACTAATTCCTCCCGCCAGAGAGACACGGGCAAAATTTAGAATTCTCTTCCGTTGAGTTTTGGAATGTTCATTTCCCGGGCAGCGTGTGACTGCGATGTATGAATATTTCTTAATGAAATCATTAATGAGAGTTTCTCTAATTCCTTTGCCATCAACATCCACAACCAAACCGTTGCCTATATAAAGCGCGCAATGTATGTAGCTACCAGATGAGGCATTCCGGATTAGGCGCGACAATTTTCCATGACTGGTGCCCCCACAGAAAAATACGTCGCCACAAAGGAGGTCATGCTCTGTTAGGAGCTTCGGTGGTGGCCCCGTCCAAATTCCATGATATTTTCTGCCGCGTCGCCATTTCCACTTTTCGAGGCGCACTCCTACTATAATACGAGCAAGCGTGGGGAGCATTTTTTGGTGAGTTCTCAATTAATATTGGCGTCCGGCCTTACTGGTGTAACAGGTTTAGCTCTGCGTATTAAATCTCATTTGACGGCACGCAAGTCGCTTTCGCCATTGAATTTTTTCTCTACATTGCAGGCAGCGACGGATGTTGGAAAGTCAGATCATCCCTCTGCATGCCAATTTGTTTCATCACGCGCTCCGACTGCGCATTGCTCAGCGTGGTGAACGCAACCACTTCAGGCAACGACAGTTCATTGAAGGCAAATGCAAGCGCTGCGCTCGCGCCCTCCGCGTTCATTTGAGCGAAGACAGGAAATTCGCAGGAATGCCATTGACGCAGCAGCAGTCGCTCGGTCTCGATTTCGTGGAGGTGCGCCATTGGTGGTTCAGAAAGCCCTGGTATTCGAGTTCACTGCGCCGGCTCTGCGAGCGCCTTCTTCATGAAGAAGCGTGAGAACCTCGTTGGGAAAACGCCCAATGCTGATCCGCACTGTGGGTGGTTTGGGTGTTAGACACCTCCGGTTTTTCGATTAGGCATCAGCATGCGCCAGTAACAAGATGCTTTGTTGCGAATCTTTTTACTACGAATTTTCCAGCAGACTGACCAAAGTAGTTGACCGTGACGGCGAAATCTCCAGGTGCCAACCGAAAGCAGTGCATGAAGCCGTCCGTTGAGACCGGGACAACAGTCAGGTTAAGAACCTTTGGTTCTCCGTATCGTTCTCGCGCACTCTTTGCGTCTGATGCAAACGCACTGAGTGCCTGATATTCAAGCAACTTGCCGGCCGGGTAGTCAAACGGAAAGTTGGAAACCAATTTCATTGCTTGAATATCACCTTGATGAAACGCTGTGAGCCACTGCCATGATACTAACTTCACCGCTTCAACTTCATCTTGCTTTTGCTGGGATGCTATTGAAGAAGTAGCCGGCACGGTAGGCTGTTGAATACGTTCCACAGGTTGAGGGCGGCTGATGTATGCCGCGACCAAAGCAACTAGACCACCTGTCCCAATGAGTGGTACAGCAACGTATCGGAGCCACCATTTGTACCCTTCTTCTTCGACAGCCACGGCTAATCCTTTCTGCGTCCTAAATTAATACCGACGTCACGCGCCTGCTGGCGCAACAGCTTCGATGCTGCGCATCAATTTTCAGGCAAAAAAACGCAAGTCCTTGTCACACCTGAAATTTCCCAAGCCTCTGCATGGTTGCTTCTCCGTAAAAATAACCTCAAAGCAAGCACTGGTAGCCTAAACAATTACGCCGCCAGAAGTGACAAATCATAGCTGTACGCCCGATCGCCCGTCTACTCACGGCATCCCCATTTTTTGACAGTCCCACCCGCCATCAGCCAGCGCCGATACCCACCCCCGAACTCTCCCGCACCATCAACTCCACCCCCATCACCATCTCCTGCGGCATCGCCCCACCCCCCACGAGCATCTCCACCCCCGTGCGCCCCAGCTCCTGCTTGTCCACGCGCAGCGTGGTGAGCGGGATGGCGCCGTAGCGGGCGGCCGGGATGTCGTCGAAGCCGACAAAAGCGATGTCTTCCGGGATGCGCAGCCCGGCGTCCAGGCACACCCGCATCGCCGCCAGCGCCGCGCTGTCGTTGTAGGCGAACACGGCGTCCGGTCGCACCCGCCGACGCAGCAGCGTGCGCATGGCCGCCGCCGCCCCTTCCGCGTCATCCAGCCCCGGCGGCGCGAGCGCTTCCAGATCAGGATCGGCCAGCACCCCCGCCTCGAACAAGGCGCGCCGGTAGCCCCGGCTGCGCTCGCGGATGCTGAAGTGCGCCAGCGAGCCGGCGATGTAGGCGATGCGCTGTCGGCCGAGGTCGAGCAAATGGCGCGTGGCCTGGTAGCCGCCGCCGGTGTTGTCCGGGTTGACGGCGGCGCAGCCGGGAATCCAGCCATCGACCAGCACCAGCGGCAGCCCCAGGTCGGTCAGTTGCGCCAGCACCTCGTCCTCGAAGTAGCCCGCCACCAGCAGCGCATCCGGCTCGTGCAGCTTGAGCAGCTTGCCCACCGCGTCGCCCTGCCGCGCGCTCAGCAGCGTGGGCGCCACGCCGAACTGGCGGCAGCCCTCCTCGACGCCGTGCATCACCTCGGCGAAGAAGGGGTTCACGGCGAAGTTGCTGTGGTGCCGGTGGATCAGGAACACCAGCCGCGGCGCCTTGCCCGAGCGCAGCCGCGACAGGTCGTAGCCGAGGTCCGCGGCCACCTGGCGGACATGGCGGCGCGTCTCGTCGGACAGGCCGCGCTGGTTCTTCAGCGCACGCGAGACGGTGCCGACCGACACGCCCGCGGCGTTGGCGATGTCGCGGACGGTGACGTCGCCGCTCATGGCTGGCACTCCGCGGCGGACAGCGGGCGGGCGCTGAACCGGCTGCGCACGACGAGCGGCTGGCCGGGCGTGAGCGTCAGGCCGGTGCGGGCGGACAGCGGGTGATCGACCGGCGGCGCAGCGACCCGGCCCAGATCGAACACGCCGCACACCGGCTCGACCCCGAGCGCCAGGTGCCGGCCATTCCACGGCGGATACAGCCGACCCCGGTGGCTGACCCAGAGCATCAGGTCGGGCAGCAGCGCGCGGTCCCAGTCGAGGTCGAGCGCCCAGCCGCAGTCCAGATAGCGGGCGGTGACGGGGCCGCCGAGCGCCATCACTTGCAACAGGTCTTCGCTGTCGCGGGACTGGGGAAAGCGGGTGAGGTCGGCGGGCGGGCCGTCGGTGGTGGGGACGAGGTCCAGCCGGTCGAACCGCTGATCCGGGGCCAGCCGCGAGCGGCCGGGTTCGGCGGGGACGGGGTAGGTCAGGCCGAGGCCGTGGGGCGGCAGGTCCAGCGCGACGCGGCCAGCGTCCAGCCGCAGCGTGGGGTGCAGCGCGACGGGCAGCGTGCAGGCCGTGCGCGCTTCGATGCACAGCGTGAGGTCCACCGCGGCGGCGTCGGGCTGCGCGCGCACGGTGCGGGTCAGGCGCGCGATCGGGTCAGCGTCGGGCAGGGCGATCGTCAGGGCGAGGGTGTGCGGGTCGCCGCCGGGGAGCCAGTCCCAGTCGTGGTGGGCGCTGTGGCCGTGGCCCCAGGCGTCGTGGGGCGTGCGGGTGGTCCAGCCGGGCGGCAGGCCGTCGGGGCGGTCGGTGCGGCCGAAGGGAACACACGGCCAGTCGCCACGCAGGCCGCGCATCAGGCCGGTCTGCGTGGCGCCGATCGGCTCGGTGTGCCAGGGGGCCACCTGCAGCGGTGAGAAACCGGGCTGCCCCGGCGCCGTGAAAACCACCGGGGCGAGCATCGCACCGAGTCGGTTCAGCGTCAGATGGCCGTGTGTCCAGTGCAGCGAACGGGCTGGGGCGGTGGTCTGGGAGGAATCTGGCATCGCTCGAACGCTGGTGAACGCTGGTTTACCGGGAGTTCGAGTGTAGAAAGAACACTAGGTTTAGTAAACAAGCAAGCGTTTCTGCTCGTTTCTTTGATCATGCTGAAGCGATGTCATCCGCTGCGTGAATTCGTGCGTTGTCAGCGGTATCAATAAGTTCACCTTCAAGCGGCGCCTCGTGTGTCTCCGGAAGATGTGAAAAAACCCAATGAGCCACACTGCCATGAAGCACCTTCTCCGCACCGACCACCCCGCTCCGCGTCGCCTGCCGCTGCAGGACCGCCAGACCGAAAAGGGCCGCAAGCAGGAAACGTTCGACTACGGCCGCCTCGGTGGTGACCAGCGCAGCATGGCCTTCGCCCTGCGCATGGACCGCAAACGCTGAATGGACCCACGCACTGGGCGGACGCGGCCAGTATCGCGCCTGCCTGCCTCGGGACCATGGCTGTGCGGTAAAAACACGCAAAGTTGACCCTGTTGGCGAAAAATCCCCCGAATCAAGGTATTCTCAAGTGACTGATGTTACGACATGGATCTGTTGTTGATCTGTCGTGATAAGTCTTCAGGAGAGACCACCATGAAGTACCACACACGCATCCGTTGGACGGATCTGTTCACCACCTCGACCGGTCTGGCCCGGTTGTTCCTGGTGGTGATGGTGTGTCCCGCGCTCATGCTGGCCGCGGCGCTGGCGTCGGTCGTGATGACGCTGGTCGGGTCGCTGTCGATGCTGGGCCTGACCCCGCGGCAGCCGCGCGCACCCTGGCGCGCGGCGAGCGACATGGTCGGCGCGGTGCTGGCCCGCGCCATGGGACGTCAGGGCTTCACTGCTTGACGGCTTCGGCCTGGATCACCAGGCGCATCGCGTCCGAGAAACCGTAGGCGATGCCGTAGCTGGCGCCCCACAGGCTGCGCTGGACCGTGGCCTCGAAATCCCCGCCGCAGACTTCGCGCTTGACCATCGGGTTCACATAGCAGTTGAACTTGGTCGCCTTCAGCGTGACCGGGTGGGTCTTGCCCATCAGCGTGAACTGGCCGGTGATCTCCTTGACCTTGTCGCCGTCGAACACGAACTTGTCGCTGACGAAGCGCGCGGTCGGGTAGGCAGCGGTATTCAGGATCTCGGCGCTCTTCAGGTGGCCGTCGAACGGGCCGGTGCCGGTGTTGACCGACGTGGTGTCGATGGTGATGTCCACCTTGCCGGTCTTGCCCGCGCGGTCGAAGGCGATCGTGCCTTCCTTCTTGTCGAAGCGCCCGCGGTTGGTCGAGGTGCCGAAGTGGTCGATCTCGAAGGTCACGAAGGTGTGCGTCGGGTCGATCGCGTAGGCGGCGCTCTCGGCCTGGGCGGCGGATGCGAACAGGACGGGGGCCAGGGCCAGGGCGAGCAGGGTCTTCTTCATGGGAGGGTTTCCTTCAGGGTTGGAGAGGGGAAATTCAGGACGTTCAGAGCGCAGGCACGCCACTCAGCAGCAGCTTGAACTTGACCTGCACGTCGTTGGCGACCATCGAGGTGTCGGCCCATTCGCCTTCGCCGATCTTGAATTCGAGGCGCTTGAGGGCGAATGCGCCGGTGGCCGTGGTGACACCACCCGCCTGGGCGAGGGCGACTGGCACCACCACGTCGTGCGTGCTGCCCTTGATGGCGAGCTTGCCGGTGACCTCGAACTTGCCGGTGCCGACCGCCTTGATCGCGCTGGACTGGAAGGTGGCCTGCGGGAACTTCACGGCGCCGAGCCAGGCCGGCTTGACCACTTCGGCGTCGGTCTCGGGCGAGCCGAAGGTGGCGCTGCCGGTGTCGATGGTGAAGCTGACCTTGCCGGACTCGGGCTTTTTCGGGTCGAAGGCGATCTGGGCGTCGAACTTGCGGAACTTGCCTTCCACCGGCACGCCCATCTGCTTGCTGACAAAGGCCATTTCGCTCTTGGCGGCGTCGAGCTTCTGTTGCGCAAGCGCCGGCTGGCTGACCAGGACGAGGAATGCAGCGGCGGCCAGCGCCGCGGTGCTGAACGTGTTCATGGGAACGCTCCGAATGGGGTGAGGGGATTCAGACCGGGCCGATGCCCATGCGGCCGAGCAGGCGGTCACGGTCGAAGAACTGGTGCTTGAGCGCGGCGCCGACGTGGGCCACGACCAGCCCGGCCAGCGCGAACGCCGCCAGTGCATGGAAGGGCTTGATCGCCGCGGCCAGCGCCTTGTCCACCGGAACGAAATCCGGCAGCGGCAGCACGCCGAACCACACGATCGGAAATCCTGCCGCGGAGCTGTACGCCCAGCCCGTCAGCGGCACGGCGAAGAACAGCGCATACATCAGGTGGTGGGTGGCGTGGAAGGCCGCGGTCTGCCAGCCGGGCATGGCCGCCCGGATGCGCTCGGGCAGCGCGGGCGGGCGCCGGACCTGCCGCCAGACCAGCCGCAGCGCCGACAGCACCAGCACCGTCACGCCGGCCCACTTGTGCCAGTTGTACAGCTTCAGCCGCGTTGGCGAGAAGGGCAGGTCGGCCATGTAATTGCCGACCACGAACAGACCCACCAGGGTCAGCGCGAGCAGCCAGTGCAGGGCGATGGACAGACCGTGGTAGCGGGAAGCGGTGTTGCGCGATGTCATGGCCGCCAGTCTGCCGGGGTGGTGGCCCCGGCAGGTTCACCGGCCTTGATGCATGCGTAGCAAAAGTCTGAACGCTGGCGGGGCTGGCCCGCCGGCTGGTTTATCCGCGCCGCCGTGCCGGGGCCTCACGCCGCGGGCCGCGCGGGGCGGGTTGCGCGGGGTGGGGGGGCGTGGAGTCGGCCATGGCGGGGCGGCTGGCCGCCCACTCCGCGGCTTCCTTGCGCGCCTGCTCCAGCACCCGGTCCAGGTCCGACTCCGGCAGTCCCTTGAGCACGCAGAAGTTGGCCCGCGTCAGCGTGGTCTTCTCGAAGTCGCGCAGCAGTTGGGCGCGGTTGCGGCGCTTCTGCTCCTGCAGCTCCTGCGCTTCGCGCTGCTGGGTCTGGGCGGCGCGCTCGTCGGCGCGGGCCTTGTCGCGGTGGGCGCGTTCGGCCTGGGCTTCCTGGTCGCGGCGCTCCTGGTGGACGGCACGGCGGCGGTCCAGCTCTTCCTGGGCCACCTGACGGTGTTCGTCCGTGATCTCGCCGGCGGGCTGGCCGTCGAGGTCGAAGCGGTGCTCGGCCTTGGTCAGCGCGATCAGGTAGGCGGTCGTGCCGGTGTGGCGGCGCAGGAACGCCGACATCACCGCCTTGGTGAACACGCCCGGCGCACGTTCCTTGATGTCGGCCTGGATGCGCAGCTTCAGTGGCTTGGCGGCGCTGCCGGCGAACAGGGCGGGGAAGCGGTCCTTGAGCTGGCGGGCGCACTCCGACGGCGTCATCTCGGGTGCCTTGACCACGGCAGCATCCGCAACCGTCTCCGCCACGGTCTCGGCGGCGGCCTCCACGACGGGTTCGGCGATGGACTCGGCGATGGGCTGTGCAGCCGCTTCAGGGACGATCGGGGTGTCAGACGTGGACATGGGGCGGTGGTCGTTGGAACAGAAAAGGGGTCCATTGTGGCGGCAAGCGGTTCACACCGCCCGCGGCCGCACCTTCGACGCCGCCAGTTTCGCCTGCACGCGCGCCGTCTCCACGTCCGCGTCATGCACCAGCGCCACGCCCATGCGGCGTTGGACGAAGCTTTCCGGCTTGCCGAACAGGCGCACTTCCGAGTTCGGCACACGCAGTGCCTCGTCCACGCCGTCGAAGACGATGCCCGCTGCCTCGACCCCGCCGTAGATGACCGCGCTGGCTCCCGGACTCTTCAGCGCGGTGCTGACCGGCAGGCCGAGGATGGCGCGCGCGTGCAGCTCGAACTCGTTCTGCCACTGGGTGATCATCGTCACCATGCCGGTGTCGTGCGGGCGCGGGCTGACCTCGCTGAACCAGACCTGCGCGCCCTGGACGAACAGCTCCACGCCGAACAGGCCCTGGCCGCCGAGGTTGTCGGTGACGGCCTGGGCGATGCGGCGGGATTCCTCCAGCGCGGCGGGGTGCATCGGGTGCGGCTGCCAGCTTTCCACGTAGTCGCCGCCGACCTGGACGTGGCCGATCGGGGCGCAGAAGTGGGTTTCGACCCGGCCGTCGGCACCGAGGGCGCGCACGGTGAGCAGCGTGATCTCGTAGTCGAAGCGGATGAAGCCTTCGACGATGACACGGCCGTGGCTGACACGCCCGCCGGCCATCGCGTGGTCCCATGCCTTGGCCACGTCGGCGGGGCCGTCGAGCTTGCTCTGCCCTTTGCCGGAGCTGCTCATCACCGGCTTGACGACGCAGGGGTAGCCGATGCCGCCGTCGATCGCCGCCTGCAGCTCAGTCAGCGAGTCGCAGAACTGGTACGGGCTGGTGGGCAGGCCCAGCGTCTCGGCGGCCAGGCGGCGGATGCCCTCGCGGTCCATCGTCAGCCGGGCGGCGCGGGCCGTGGGGATGACGCGCACGACGCCTTCTGCCTCCAGGGCTTCGAGCGTCTGGGTGGCGATGGCCTCGATCTCGGGCACGACCAGGTCCGGCCGCTCGGCCTCGATCAGGGCACGCAGCGCGGCGGGGTCGTTCATCGCGATGGTGCGGGCATGGTGCGCCACCTGCTGGCCGGGGGCGTGGTCGTAGCGATCGACGGCGATGGTCTCGACGCCCAACCGCTGCAGCGCGATCAGGACTTCCTTGCCGAGTTCACCGCTGCCGAGCAGCAGGACACGGGTGGCGTTCGGGGAATGGGGGGTGCCGATGGGGTGCATGGGGAGCGGCTTGCTGCGTGGGGAGGCCGCCATTGTCCCCGCCCTTCAGCCCGCCACGCTGCGGGCGATCAAGCCCAGCACCGCACAGGCGGCGATCACCTGCACCACCGACCGCTTGTAGCGCAGCAGCGCCACCGCTGCCCCCACCGCGATCACCGCCGACACCACATCGAAGCGCCCGCCGAACCCGCTCGGCCAGAGGACGTGGTAGCCGAAGAACAGCGCAAGGTTGAGGACCACGCCGACCACGGCGGCGGTGATGGCGGTCAGGGGTGCGGTGAATTTCAGGTTCTGGTGCGTGGACTCGACCAGCGGTCCACCCGCCAGGATGAAGACGAAGGACGGCAGGAAGGTGAACCACGTCACCAGCGTTGCAGCCGCAGCGCCCGCCAGGAAAAGCTGCTCCGGGCCGAACAGTGCTTTCACGTAGCCGCCGACAAAGCCGACAAAGGCCACCACCATGATGAGCGGGCCGGGCGTGGTTTCGCCGAGCGCCAGGCCGTCGATCATCTGTGTCGGCGTGAGCCAGGCAAAGGTCTCGACCGCGCCCTGCCAGACGTAGGGCAGCACCGCATAGGCGCCACCGAAGGTCAGCAGCGCCGCCTTGGTGAAGAACCAGCCCATGCGCGTGAGCGTGTGTTCCCAGCCGAGGGTGGTGGTCAGCCACGCCATCGGCAGCGTCCACAGCAGCAGTCCCACCCCCAGTACCCAGGCCAGCCTGGACCAGCGGAAGCGGGCGTGTTCGGGAGTGGGCGTGTCGTCGTCGATCAGCGCGGGGCCGGTGGAGGTGTTCGACGCGCCGTGGCCGCCGCCGGTGCGGAAGGTGTCGGGTGCGAGATGCCCGCCGACTGCCCCCACCAGCGCCGCCGCCAGCACGATGACCGGGAAGGGCAGGTGCAGCGCGAAGATCGCCACGAACGCCGCCGCCGCGACGGCCCAGAGCGTGGCGTTCTTCAGCGCGCGGGAGCCGATGCGGTGCGCGGCCTGCACGACGATGGCGGTGACGGCGGGCTTGATGCCGTAGAACAGCCCGGCCACCAGCGGCTGCTCCCCGAAGGCGATGTAGACCCACGACAGCACGGTCAGCAGCACCAGCGACGGCAGCACGAACAGCCCGCCCGCGATCAGGCCGCCCGCGGTGCGGTGCATCAGCCAGCCGATGTAGGTGGCGAGCTGCTGCGCCTCCGGACCGGGCAGGACCATGCAGTAGTTGAGCGCGTGCAGGAAGCGCCGCTCGGAGATCCAGCGCCGGCGCTCGACCAGCTCCTGGTGCATCAGCGCGATCTGCCCGGCCGGCCCACCGAAGCTGAGGCAGCCCAGCCACAGCCAGAAACCGACCGCGGCGCGCAAGGTCACGGGAGTGGGCCGGGAGTTCGGGGTTGATGCTGGCTTCATGGCTTTGTCCGAGGTGGCTACAATCGCGCCTTCGTGTTCGAGGAGCGTTGCAAGATCGGTGGTTGTACCCGATCCCAGGCTCGAACCCCTCTCAACAAGGCAACGGCGCTCACCCGCTCGCCCGCATCTGCGGCGAGGGCACAGGGTGAGCCGGCATGGTGGCCGTTCTCTTGATCTTCTGGATGTTGATCCCCTGACTGGCCCGCGCGTCGATGCAGTGAGCGGCTCATCCTTCGGAGCCCTTTCGCCATGAACGCTGTCGTCAAGTCTGTCCACACCCCCGATTTCCTCGTCGCCGATCTGGCGCTGGCCGCCTGGGGCCGCAAGGAAATCCGCATCGCCGAAACCGAGATGCCCGGCCTGATGGCCATCCGCGAAGAGTTCGCCGCAGCGCAGCCGCTCAAGGGCGCCCGCGTCACCGGCTCGCTGCACATGACCATCCAGACCGCCGTGCTGGTCGAGACGCTGCAGGCGCTCGGCGCGGACGTGCGCTGGGCCTCGTGCAACATCTTCTCGACGCAGGACCACGCCGCCGCCGCGCTGGCCGTCAAGGGCACGCCCGTGTTCGCCTACAAGGGCGAGACGCTGGCCGATTACTGGGACTACACGCACCGCATCTTCGACTTCGGCGCCGCCGGCACGCCCGGTGAAGGCCCGAACATGATCCTGGACGACGGCGGCGACGCGACGCTGCTGATGCACCTCGGCCAGCGCGCCGAGAAGGATCTGTCGCTGCTCGACCACCCGACGAGCGAGGAGGAAACCTGCCTCTACGCCTCGATCCGCGCCAAGATCGCCGCCGATCCGACCTGGTACACCCGCAAGGCTGCCGAGATCATCGGCGTGACCGAGGAAACGACGACCGGCGTGCATCGCCTGAAGGAAATGTCAGCCGCCGGTACGCTGCTGTTCCGCGCCATCAACGTCAACGACAGCGTCACCAAGAGCAAGTTCGACAACCTCTACGGCTGCCGCGAGTCGCTGGTGGACGGCATCAAGCGCGCCACCGACGTGATGATCGCTGGCAAGGTCGCCTGTGTCGCCGGCTACGGTGACGTGGGCAAGGGCTCGGCGCAGGCGCTGCGGGCCTTGTCGGCGCAGGTCTGGGTGACCGAGATCGACCCGATCAACGCGCTGCAGGCGGCGATGGAAGGCTACAAGGTCGTGACGATGGAGTACGCCGCCGACAAGGCCGACATCTTCGTGACGACCACCGGCAACAAGGGCGTGATCCGCCACGAACACATGCTGGCGATGAAGGACCAGGCGATCGTCTGCAACATCGGCCACTTCGACAACGAGATCGAGGTCGCGTCGCTGGAACAGTACGAGTGGGACGAGATCAAGCCGCAGGTCGATCACATCGTCTTCCCGGACGGCAAGCGACTCATCCTGCTGGCGAAGGGCCGCCTCGTGAACCTCGGCTGCGGCACGGGCCACCCGAGCTTCGTGATGTCGTCGAGCTTCGCCAACCAGACGATCGCGCAGATCGAGCTGTTCACGCGCCCGG
>NZ_JAAFKF010000105.1 GCF_013299175.1 Sphaerotilus sp. | reverse complement strand
CTGTGCCAGTCGGCATCCGTTGCGGGCACTTCGTCACTGAGCACGCGGCCGAGGTAATCCGTCAGCCGCGCCTGGTCCAGATCGGCCAGTCCCGAACCGGACACGGGCAACACCTCGGCATGCAGCAAGCCGCCCGAAGCGAACAGGGCGGCCTGCTGTTCCCGTGTCGCCAGTTGCGAGGTGCTGCCGACGCGCACGTAGATGTCTTCACGCTGGTTGTGGCGGAGCACGTAGGGCTTGGCGGTGCCGGTCAGCACGGTGATGACGGCCACGCGCTGGCCGGTGTCGAGCGTGATTTCCTCGTAGTACGGCAACAGTTGCGGGTGGATGAAGCGGCCGAACACGGTGTCCATCACCCAGCGTTCGAGGTCGGGCCGCTGGATGCCGCTGATCCGGCCGTCGTCCTCGACCCCGACGATCACGCGCCCGCCCTGGAAGTTGGCCAGTGCCACCACCTCGCGGGCCAGTTGCTCGGCCCGCAGGTCATCGCGCTTGAACTCGACGCCGGAGTTCTCGCCTTGGCGGAGCAGGAGCAGGAGGTCGTTCGGGGTCATGGGGGCGATGGTGCGGTGCTGTTCTCAGTTTTTGACTATGAGCTTCTCGCCTTTAGCATCTTGCTCAAAAGAGAACTGCCCCTTGATTGCGTCTTTGCCATTTACTCGGGCTTTCCAAGTGTATTTGCCCGGCGCCATGTATCCGCTGAAATCGTTTGGATAGCGAACAGAGCCAAATTCGTCAGCCATGACTTTTATTCTTGCTGAGCTGGTTTTTCCGTCAGGCAGGTTAACAATAAATTCGGCAATATATTCTTTTTCTCCCCATTTATCCCTAATGCCTAGTTCAACTTGTGGAGAAACTGATTGCTGCCAAGTTTGTGCTTGTGCGGACAATGCACACGACAGCAGGACGAGCGGAAGCATGGGTTTTCTGAGGATCATTTGGATGTGAATTCAATTGTTTGATGTTCGGAAAATTGATGCATCACCTCGTAAGCCTGGACCAACGTCAGCAGGCTTTCGAAATGCTCGCCATCGCGTCGCAATGTCGCATCAGCGTTTAGCTTATCCCACTTCAACCTCAAACCCAACGATATTCCGCTCCCCCCGACTGAACTCCACCCCAATCAGGTACACCGGCTCCCCCCTTCCTGCGTACTTCTCCCCATACCCCCGCTCCTTCAGTTGCTGCAACGCCCGCCCCTGCGGCACCAGTTCCACCACCTTGAACTCGAACAGCCACACCACCCCGCAGGCCAGCACCGCCATGTCGATGCGCCCCTTGTTCGTCGTGTCCTCGACCCGGATGTCCAGCCCGAGCGCGGCGAAGTGGCTGTAGAAGATGCTGGCCCAGTAACCCTCGAACTGCGCGATCGGGTTGTTGCGGTACCAGTCGTTCGGGATGCTCGCAAAGAAGGCGTGGAACAGATCCTTCAGCGCCAGCGGATCACCCGCCTGCAACACGCGCCACAACCGGCTGATCTGCGGCTCCGGCGCCGAAAGATCGCCGACAAACCGCTTCAGCAGACTGTCGTTCAGGCTCGCCTGCACCTCCATGTTCGGGTATTTCAGCGTGTACTCGGTGCGCCCCGGAATCTCGTGCGTCTCGGCGATGGTCAGGTAGCCGGTCTGGAACAGCAGCGCCTCCGCCGTCATCGCGTCCACGTCGAAGGTGGACAGCAGCGTCTCGCTCGTCACCAGCCGCCCCAGGTCCGGCGTGAACATGCGCCGCTCGGCCAGCAGATCGACCAGGAAAGTGGGCGTGCCCGTCTCGAACCAGTACGGCTTGAAGCGCCGGTTCCGGAACAGCAGCAGCGCGTCGAACGGGTTGTAGACGCTGGTCCCGCCCCAGTTGTAGCCGTTGTACCAGCGCCGGATTTCCTCCCGGTCCAGCCCCGGCAACTCCGGCGCGAACACCGTGTCCACGTCCTCGTCCGTGTAGCCGCACAGCGCGCTGAAGGGCGGATCGAGCGTGATGTCCACGAGGTGATTCAGCCCGGAGAACAGGCTGACCTTGCTGAACTTCGACACCCCCGTGAGGAACACGAAACGCAGGTGCGCGTCCATGTCCTTGAGCACCGAGTACAGGTTGCGCAGCCCGTCGCGCATCTCGCGGGCAATGGCCGGTTCGGTCAGGTTGTCGAGGATCGGCTTGTCGTATTCATCGACCAGCACGACGACGCTGGCGCCGGCTTGCTCGTGCGCGAGTCGGATCAGATCCTTGAAGCGCCCGCTCAGGCTCTGGTTGTGCAGCGTCAGACCCAGCCGGTTGGCGTGCTCGTCGATCAGTTCGGCGATGTGCTGGTCCAGATCGCCCCCTTTGCGCAGCACGCCGCCACCGAAGCTGATGCGGATCACCGGATGCCGCTTCGACCAGTCCCAGCGCGTCTCCGCTGCCAGACCGTCGAACAGCGCCCGGTGGCCCTCGAACAGCTCCTTGAACGTGTCCACCAGCAGGCTCTTGCCGAAACGCCGCGGTCGGCTCAGGAAAAACGCCTTGCCCGACGACTCGATCAGGTCGATCGCCAGCCCCGTCTTGTCCACGTAATAGCAGCCCCTGTCGCGCAGCTCGGCGAAGGTCTGGAGGCCGATCGGCAGGCGCCGGCGGGGCAGGGATGGCGTGGGGTGCTGCATATGCGCCGAAGTGTAGGACGCCCGACCCGGCAGACGGCCCTAACCCCTGCTGCGGCCTCTACGGAGTTCCCCGCGGCTTGTCTCCAAAAAGACAGGACCACACCGCTCGCCTCTCCTAGACTGCGCCGCATGGCCCGGCGTACGCGCTCCCCCCGGTCGGGCCGCCCGCTAGCGCAGGAGACCCGAACCCCATGACTGCCACATCCACCCGCCACGGCGCCGTCGCCGTCATCACGCTGGACAACCCGCCCGTCAACGGCCTCGGCTACGACACCCGGCGCGCTTTCGCCGACCATGTGAACGCGGCCGACGCCGATCCCGCCGTGACCGCCATCGTCATCACCGGCGCCGGCAAGGCGTTTTCCGGCGGCGCCGACATCAAGGAATTCGGCTCGCCCAAGGCCATCGCCGAGCCGAACCTGCTCAGCTTGATCCGCCTGCTGGAGAACTGCGGCAAACCGACCATCGCCGCCATCCACAGCGTCTGCATGGGCGGCGGGCTGGAGTTGGCGCTGGGCTGCCATTACCGCGTGGCCGCACCGGGCGCCAGCATCGCGCTGCCGGAAGTGAAGATCGGCCTCGTCCCCGGCGCGGGCGGCACGCAGCGGCTGCCGCGGGCGCTTGGCGTCGAAACCGCGCTGAACATGATCGTCACGGGCGACCCGGTGAAGAGCGAAGTGCTGGCCCAGGTGCCGGGGCAGAAGCTGATCGACCGGATGATCGACGGCGACCTGCTGGCCGGCGCGCTGGCCTTCGCCGAGGAAGTCGCCGCCGTGCGCCCGCTGCCGCTGGTGCGCAACCTGAAGGCGGTCCACCCGGAATCCGACGCCTACTTCCAGTTCGCCCGCAACACCGTCAAGGCGATGGCGAAGCACTTCCCCGCGCCGGCCCGCTGCGTCGATTGTGTCGAGCAGGCGGTCAAGGCCAAGTTCGACGCGGGCATGGTCTACGAGCGCGAAGCCTTCGTCGCGCTGATGATGACGCCCGAGTGCAAGGCGCTGCGCCACGCCTTCTTCGCCGAACGCGCCGCCAGCAAGATCGCCGATGTGCCCGACAGCACGCCGCTGCGCCCGCTGAACAAGATCGCCGTGATCGGCGCCGGCACGATGGGCGGCGGCATCAGCATGAACTTCCTCAACGCCGGCATCCCGGTGGTGATGCTGGAGATGAAGCAGGAGGCGCTGGACCGGGGCGTGGCGACGATCCGCAAGAACTACGAGGCGCAGGTCAAGAAGGGCAAGCTCAAGCAGGACAAGTACGAGCAGCGCATGGCCCTGCTGACCACCACGCTGCACTACGCCGAGATCGGCGACGCGGACATGGTGATCGAGGCGGTGTTCGAGGACATCGAGGTCAAGCGCGCCGTCTTCGAGCAGCTCGACGCGGTGATGAAGCCCGGCGCGATCCTGGCGTCCAACACCTCGACGCTGGACGTGAACAAGATCGCCGCGTTCACCAAGCGCCCGCAGGACGTGATCGGCACGCACTTCTTCAGCCCCGCCAACGTGATGAAGCTGCTCGAAGTCGTGCGCGGCGCGGAGACGGCCAAGGACGTGCTGGCCACCGTGATGGCGCTGGGCAAGAAGATCAGGAAGACCTGCGTGGTCTCGGGCGTGTGCGACGGCTTCATCGGCAACCGGATGATCGAGCAGTATTCGCGGCAGGCCGGTTTCCTGCTGGAAGAGGGCTGCACGCCGGCGCAGGTCGATCGGGCGGCCGAGAAATTCGGTTTCGCGATGGGACCGTTCCGCATGGGCGATCTGGCGGGCAACGACGTGGGCTGGTACATCCGCAAGCGGCGCTACACCGAGAAGCCGAACCTGCGTTACAGCAAGACGGCGGACCTGCTGTGCGAACTCGGGCGCTTCGGGCAGAAGACGGGCGCGGGCTGGTACGACTACAAGCCGGGCAAGCGGGACGCGATCCCGAGCGCGCTGGTCGAGCAGATGGTCGCCGACCACCGCGCCACGCTGGGCCTCACCGCTCGGAAGATCAGCGACGACGAGATCGTGCATCGGCTGGTGTACGCGCTGGTCAACGAGGCGGCGCGGCTGCTGGAGGAGGGGATTGCCAGCAAGGCCAGCGACGTGGACATGGTCTACCTGACCGGCTACGGCTTCCCGCTGCACCGGGGCGGGCCGATGTGCTACGCCGACACGCAGGGGCTGTTCAACGTGGTCGAGGAGATGAAACGCTTCGGCCGGAATCCGCACGATGACGGGGAGTTCTGGCAGCCGGCGCCACTGCTGGCGCGGCTGGTGGCGGAAGGCAAGACCTTCAGCTGAGCGGCCGCTCAGCCTGCCGGTGTCTTCTGGCGCCGGCAGGCGTCGCTGCAGTACTTCACCTCGGCCCAGTTCTTGGCCCAGTGGCGGCGCCAGGTCATGACGCGGCCACAGGCCACGCAGAGTTTGCTCGGCAGCGCGGCCTTGTTGCCGCGGAAGCTGGATGGTGGCGTGCTCATGGTGCGGCCGATTCAATTTCGAACCCGACGACGTTACGCTCCACCCGGCTGAACTCCACCCCCACCAGATGCACCGGCTCCCCCCGGTCCCGATACTTCTCGGCATACCCCAGCGCCTTGATCTGCCGCAGCGCCTCACCCTTGGCCGCTTGCGCCTGCTCCACCACCTTGAACTCGAACACGAACACCCGCCAAGCCAGCACCACCATGTCGATGCGCCCGTGGTTCGTCGCGTCTTCCACCCGGATGTCCAGCCCCAGCGCCGCGAAGTGGCTGTAGAACACGCTCGCGTAATGCCCCTCGAATCCCGCCAGCGGGTTGTTCCGATACCAATCGTGCGGAATGCTGGCGAACAAGGCCCGCAGTGACGCCTCCATCGCGGACAGATCCCCCGCCTTGAGCATCGCGTCCAGCCGCTGCCGCGCATTGAACGCCGGCCGATCCGGCACGCCATACCCCACCAGCAGCACCCGGTTCAAACTCGCCTTGACCTCCCGGTTCGGGTAGCCCAGCGTGTAGACCGGCTCATCCTGCGGGGTGCCGGGCGTGGCGCTGAGGATCGTCAGGTAGCCGGTCTGGAACAGCAGCGCCTCCGCGCCGATGTGCTCCACGTCAAATACCGACAACAGCGAGTCGTCGCTGTAGAGCCTGCTCAGGTCCGGGGTAAAAAACTGCTGTTCCGCCAGCAACTTGACCAGAAAGGTTGGCGTGCCCGTCTCGAACCAATACGCCTTGAACTGCCGGCGATCAAACAACAGCAGCAGGTCGTAAGGGTTGTAGACACCCGTCCCCAGCCAGTTGTAGCCGTTGTACCAGCGGCGGATTTCCTCCCGGTCCAGCCCCGACAGTTCCGGCGCAAACACCGTGTTCACGTCCTCGTCCGTGTAGCCGCACAGTGCGCTGTAGCGGGCATCGAGCGTGATGTCCTGCAAATGGTTCAACCCCGAGAACAGGCTGACCTTGCTGAATTTCGAGACCCCCGTCAGGAAGACGAACTTCAGATGCTCGTCCGCGCCCTTGAGCACCGAATACAGGTTGCGCAGCCCTTCGCGCATCGCCGCCGCCATGTCCCGGTCGGTGATGTTGTCCAGGATCGGCTTGTCGTATTCGTCGATCAGCACCACCACGCGCTCGCCCTGCGCGGCATGGACCAGCCGCAACAGCTCGCCAAAGCGTCCACCCACCGTCTTGAAGGCGGGATCGATCGTCACATTGAACCGGCGCTGCTCCGTGTGCAGCATCTCGTCAATGCGGTCATCGAGTCCGGTGGTGGTGTGCAGCGCGCCGTCTGCAAAGCTGACGCGGATGACCGGATACCGCTGCGTCCAGTCCCAGCGCGTCTGCGCCGCCAAGCCTTCGAACAGCGCTTGGTTGCCCTCGAACAGTTCCTTGAGCGTATCGACCAGCAGGCTCTTGCCAAAACGACGCGGCCGGCTCAGGAAATACGCTGAACCAGAGTCGATCAGATCGATCGCCATGCCGGTCTTGTCCACGTAATAGCAATCTTCGCCGCGCAGCTTGGCAAAGGTTTGCATGCCGATGGGCAGCTTGCGACGGGGGAGGAGGACGGTGCTGGTCATGCGCCGATTGTGCCCCTGCGTTCCTGTCTCCGAAACGACAGGCCCCCATCGGACGCTCGCCCTAGACTGCGTGCGAACTCACGCACCCGGAGCCTGCCCCATGACCACCGCCGTCATCGTTTCCACCGCGCGCACCCCGCTGGCCAAGAGCTGGAAAGGTGCGTTCAACATGACCCATGGCGCGACCCTCGGCGGCCACGCCGTCGCCGCGGCCGTCCAACGCGCTGGCATCGACCCCGGCGCCATCGAGGATGTCCTGATGGGCTGCGCCAACCCCGAGGGCGCGACTGGCTGGAACATCGCCCGCCAGGTCGCCCTGCGCGCCGGCCTGCCGATGAGCGTCTCGGGTCTGACCGTCAACCGCTTCTGCTCCAGCGGCCTGCAGACCATCGCGCTGGCCGCCCAGCGGATCATCAGCGGCGAGGGCGAGGTCTACGTGGCTGGTGGCGTCGAGAGCATTTCCTGTGTCCAGCAGGAGATGAACCAGCACATGTTCATCGACTCGTGGCTCCAGCAGCACAAGCCGGAAATCTACTGGCCGATGCTGCAGACCGCCGAGACCGTGGCCAAGCGTTACGGCATGGCCCGCGAGCGCATGGACCAGTACGGTGCCGAGAGCCAGCAGAAGGCGTGCGCGGCGCAGGCGGCCGGCCGGTTCGCCGACGAGATCGCGCCGATCACCGTCACGGCGGGCGTGGCCGACAAGGTGCTGGGCCTGCGCACGAAGCAGGTCACGGTCAGCGTGGACGAGGGCTTGCGCGAAGGCACGACCTACGAAGCGGTGGCCGGCATCCGCAGCGCGCAGCCGGGCGGCGTGGTCAGCGCAGGCAATGCGAGCCAGTTCAGCGATGGCGGTGGCGCCTGTGTCATCGTCGATGAACGCTACGCCGAGCGGCATGGCCTGCAACCACTCGGCCGCTTCCTCGGCTTCGCGGTGGCGGGCTGCGAGCCGGACGAGATGGGCATCGGGCCGGTGTTCGCGGTGCCGAAGGTGCTGGCGCGGCTGGGCCTGACAGTGGACGACATCGGCCTGTGGGAACTGAACGAGGCGTTCGCGGTGCAGGTGCTGTACTGCGCCGACACGCTGGGCATCCCGATGGACCGGCTCAACGTCAACGGCGGCGCCATCGCGCTCGGCCACCCCTACGGCGTCAGCGGCCAGCGGCTCACCGGCCACGCGCTGATCGAAGGCAAGCGGCGCGGTGCCAAGTACGTCTGCGTGACGATGTGCGTCGGCGGCGGGATGGGGGCGGCGGGCGTCTTCGAGGTGCTGTGAGGCTGATGCGATGAGCGCACTGCGTCCCACCGTCGATTTCCTGCTGCACGACTGGCTCGGCGTCGATGACCTGACACAGCGCCCGCGCTTCGCCGACCACAGCCGCGACACCTTCGCCGCCGTGCTTGACACCTGCGAGCGCATCGCCCAGGACAAGTTCGCGCCCGCCAACCGCCGCGCCGATGTCGAAGAACCACGCTTCGACGGCGAGAAGGTCATCCTCCCCGAATCGACCCACGAGGCCAGCCGCGCCTACGTCGAGTCCGGGATGCTGGCGGCGGCGCAGGACTACGACCTCGGCGGGATGCAGCTTCCGTGTGTCGTCGAGATGGCGGCCAACAGCTTCTTCTCGAAGGCGGGCATTGGTCTCGGCGGCCACATGCTCACCAGCGGCAACGCCAACCTGCTGATGGCCCACGGCACCGAGGCACAGCGGCGTGTCTTCGCGCACCAGGAGTTCACCGGCCGCTTCTTCGGGACCATGTGCCTGAGCGAGCCGCAGGCCGGGTCGAGCCTGTCCGACATCCTCACCCGCGCCGAGCCGGATGGGGCCGACAGCGCCAGCGATGCCCTCGGCCCGCGCTATCGGCTGCGCGGTAACAAGATGTGGATCAGCAACGGCGAGCACGAACTGGCCGAGAACATCGTCCACTTGGTGCTGGCGAAGATCCCCGGCCCGGACGGCAAGCTGGTGCCCGGCGCCCGCGGCATCTCGCTGTTCATCGTGCCGAAAAAGCTGGTCGGGCTGGATGGCGAGCTGACCGGCGAGCGCAACGACGTGGCGCTGGCCGGGCTGAACCACAAGCTCGGGTATCGCGGCATTCCGAACACGCTGCTGAACTTCGGCGAAGGCAAGTTCCCGGTGCGCGGTGCGGCGGGGGCGATCGGCTACCTCGTGGGCAAGCCGGGCGAGGGCTTGCGCGGCATGTTCCACATGATGAACGAGGCGCGGATCGCCGTCGGGCTGGGCGCGGTGATGCTCGGGTATGCCGGCTACGAGGCCAGCCTCGACTACGCCCGCGGCCGTCCGCAAGGCCGCTCGATCGGCCCTGGCGGCAAGGACGCGAGCCAGCCGCAGATCCCGATCATTCGCCACGCCGACGTGCGGCGGATGCTGCTGGCACAGAAGAGCTATGTCGAAGGCGGCTTGGCGCTCGCGCTCTACTGCGCCCGCTTGGTCGATGAACAGCACACGGGCGAGCCGGACGCGGCGCAGGAAGCCGCGCTGCTGCTGGAGATGCTCACACCGATCGCCAAGAGCTGGCCGAGCGAGTGGTGTCTGGAGGCGAACAGTTTGGCGATCCAAGTCCACGGCGGCTACGGCTACACCCGCGACTACCGGGTCGAACAGTACTGGCGCGACAACCGCCTGAACATGATCCACGAGGGCACGCACGGCATCCAGGCGCTGGACCTGCTCGGCCGCAAGGTGGTGATGCAGGGCGGCGCCGGGCTGCTGCTGCTGGCCAAGAAGGTCAATGCGACGATCGAGCGCGCCATGCCCGACGAGGCGCTGCACGGCCACGCCACGGCGCTGGCGGCGGCGCTGCACAAGCTCGGCGCGGCGACGAAAGCGGCATGGGCGACCGGCGTGCCGGAGGAGGCGCTGGCGAACGCTGTCCCGTATCTGCAGGCGTTCGGGCATGTCGTGCTGGCGTGGATGTGGCTCGACGTGGCCTTGGCGAGCGGCACGGACAGCGCCGCAGGGCAGGGCCGCCATGCCGCCTGCCGATTCTTCTTCCGCCACGAGCTGCCGCGCATCGAGGCGTGGCTGGCCGTGGTGCGCGAACGTGATGACACCTGTTTGACGATGCAGGACGATTGGTTCTGAACCAAGGACATGCCATGGGCACCCCGATTGCACAACTTTTCGACCTGACCGGCCGCATCGCACTGGTCACGGGCGGCTCCCGTGGCCTCGGTCTTCAGATCGCCGAAGCCCTCGGTGACGCAGGCGCCAAGGTGATGCTGACCGCCCGCAAGGCCGCTGAACTCGAAACCGCCTGCGCTCAGTTGCAGGCCCGTGGCATCGACGCTCGCTGGGTCGCCGCCGATGCGAGCACGGCCGAGGGTGTGGCGAAAATCGTCGATGACACCGTGGAGCGCCTGGTCGACATCGACATCCTCGTCAACAACGCCGGCGCCACCTGGGGCGCTCCCGCCGAGGACCACCCGGTCGAGGCATGGGACAAGGTGATGGACCTGAACGTGCGCGCCGTGTTCCTGATCAGCCAGGCGGTGGGCAAGCGTTGCATGATTCCGCGCCGCTCGGGGCGGGTCATCAACGTGGCGTCGATCGCCGGCCTGTCGGGCAACAGCGGGATCATGCAGACGATCGCCTACAACACCAGCAAGGGCGCGGTGGTCAATTTCACCCGTGCGCTGGCCGGGGAGTGGGGCCGCCACGGGATCACGGTCAACGCGCTCGCGCCGGGTTTCTTCCCGAGCAAGATGACCCGCGGCACGCTGGCCCATTTCGGCGAGGACGTACTGGCCGCGAAGGCGCCGCTGAACCGGCTGGGCGATGATGACGACCTCAAGGGCGCCGCCGTGCTCTTCGCCAGCGCGGCGGGCAAGCACATCACCGGGCAGATCCTGGCGGTGGACGGTGGCGTCAGTGCCGTCCACGGCGGCTGACCTGTGATCGCTCCCCACCCATGCAATTTCCCGTCACCATTCCCTTCGTCGAACACCTGGGCTTCGAGCTGATCCGCTTCGACGGCGGCGAGGCGGAGATCCACGTCGAGCTGAAACCCGAGCTGCTGAACTCCTTTCTCGTCGCGCATGGCGGGCTGTCGATGACGCTGCTGGATGTCGTGATGGCGCACGCGGCGCGCAGCGTTCAGGCGGAAAGCGGCGCGGTGACGATCGAGATGAAGACCTCGTTTTTCCGCCCCGGAGAAGGGCGCTTGCGGGCAGTCGGCAAGCTGCTGCACCGCTCGGCGACGATGGCGTTCACCGAGGGGCATGTCCACGGCGCGGACGGGCAGCTTTGTGCCCATGCGACGGGGACGTTCAAGTATGTGAAGCGCCTGCCCGCTGCCGGGCGGGAGATCAAGTCGCTGCAACGTCGGGAAGCGCCGTAGCCGATGCAGCGTCTTCATCCACGTCCGCAAACAATTCGTCCGCAGTGAAGCTCAATCCGATGCTCTCGAATGTCACCGTCTGGCCCGGTGCGTACTGGGCAAGCGTCCAATTGGAGGCATCATGGCGGCGATAAATTTCGGTGGTTCTGCTGGCGGCATTGATCAGCGCGATCTCCCGCATGGTCGGGATCTGTCGGTAGTGGAAGCTCTTGATGCCTTGGTCGTGGCTGGACGTGGCAGGCGACAGCACCTCGACCACCAGCGTGGGTTCGGATTTGGCTTGCCGCTGGGCACGATCGGCTGCGCTGCAGGTGACCATCACGTCGGGATAGACGTAGCTGCCCAGCGATGCCACGTTGAGCCGCATGTCGGTGCTGTAGGCCCGGCATCCGGAGCCCCTCAGGTGCAGATTCATCGCACCAGCCACGTTCAGCGTCACCCGCGCGTGGCGGTCGTCACCACCCGCCATCGCGTACACCTCACCCTCGATGAACTCGTGGCGCTCGACCTGGCTGATCTCCCAGGCCAGGAATTCGTCCGGGGTCATGGTGGGTTTGCGTGCAGCGTGTCCCATGCAAGTCTCCTTGTGTGCCCTCAGATTCTCACCGAATTGCCCTGAATCTCCTTTGAAAGGAAGTTTTTCGTGTCCCTGACCAACCACCAGATCCTCCTCGCCTCCCGCCCGCAGGGCGAGGCGACCCCCGACAACTTCCGCCTCGTCGAAACGCCCGTGCCCGAACTGGCGGACGGCCAAGTGCTGGTGCGCCACCACTTCCTGAGCCTCGACCCCTACATGCGCGGCCGGATGAACGACGGCCGCAGCTACGCCCAGCCGCAGCCGCTCGACGCCGTGATGATCGGTGGCACGGTGGGCGAGGTGGTCGAGTCGCGCAACGAGCACTTCAAGGCCGGGGATGCAGTCGTCGGCATGGGCGGCTGGCAGGAATACGCCGTGGTGGACGCGACCCAGCGCGGCGTGCTGCAGAAGGTGGACACGCGCCACATCCCGCTGTCTGCCTACCTCGGCGCGGTCGGCATGCCGGGTGTGACCGGCTGGTACGGGCTGGTGAAGATCATCGACCCGAAGCCGGGCGAAACCGTGGTGGTCAGCGCGGCCAGCGGCGCGGTCGGCTCCGTCGTCGGCCAGCTCGCCAAGGCGCGTGGCTGCCGCGTCGTCGGTCTGGCGGGCGGCCCGGACAAGTGCGCCTACGTGACGGACGAACTCGGCTTCGACGCCTGCATCGACTACCGCCAGTTCCCGGACCTGAAATCCCTCTCCGGCGCACTGAAAGCCGCCTGTCCGAAGGGCATCGACGGCTATTTCGAGAACGTCGGCGGCGTGATCCTGGACGCCGTGATGCTGCGTGCCAATGCCTTCAGCCGCATCGCGGTGTGCGGAATGATCGCCGGCTACAACGGCGAACCGATGGTCATGGCGAACCCGGCGCTGATCCTCGTCAACCGCATGAAGGTCGAGGGCTTCATCGTCAGCGAGCACATGGACGTGTGGCCCGAGGCGCTGAAAGAACTCGGCACGGCGGTGGCGACAGGCCGACTCAAGTTCCGCGAGTCGGTGGCGCAGGGCATCGCCAGTGCGCCGGACGCCTTCCTCGGTCTGCTGAAGGGCAAGAACTTCGGCAAGCAGCTCGTCAAGCTGGTCTGAGGAGCCACCGCGATGAAGTCACTCATTGGCAAGACCGCCGTACTG
>NZ_JAAFKF010000104.1 GCF_013299175.1 Sphaerotilus sp. | reverse complement strand
GTTGTGCCCCCACTACCCGAAGGAAGCGAAAGGGCTTGGGGGCAATGCCCTTCGATTCATCCACAGGGCGGTTGCTGTCGAACATGAACACCATCAGCCAGGTGGTTTCAGGGTTGTGACCCTGCCAGCGCTTCAAGTAGCGGGAGCCTTTGATCTCGATGCCTTCCTGCGCGTGCTGGACCGCATTCCCTGGAAATCGACCGGTTGGAACCATGTCCGGATGTCCGTTGTGGTACTGGTTCTTGACGATGGTGGCGCACTGCTTCGGAATGCCTGCGCTCATGAACTCGCCCACGATGCTGCTGAAATTGGCTGGCATCAGGATCGACTCGAAGCGGGCCATGCCGTTCTCGTGCATCCGCTGGTTGACCATGCGGATGAAACCGATGAACTCGTTCATGGCCGCGCCAATGTGCGCAGGGGTGACACCGTGGGGAATGCGGGCTTTGGGGTTGAAGTGCGCCAGGTGAACAGGCGTCGGTTCGCAAGCGGCTTGTTCGCGTTGGGAGTGGAGCGGGGTGGTCATGCACGAATGGCGGTGGGTGTGAATCTGTCATTGTCTCGAAAGACGCTCACGTTTTCGCCACCCACGCCAGCACATGCGTCCGCAGCCCCGGCACCGCATTCAGCACCGGATAAAACCCCGGCCACACCCGGCACGCCACCCGCGCCAGCGGCGGCGCCAGCGTCACCCGCCGCGCCTCGATCCGCCCCTCGGGAAACAACCTGCGCACCCGCCGCAGCGGCACTCCGCGCACGTCCCGGTTGCGCGGGTTGTCCACGGTGAAGTCGTACCAGAGCACCGCCCCGCCCGGCTTCACCCAGCGCCACATCGCCGCGGCCAGTCGCGCTTGAAACGCATCGTCCAGCAGCGACGAAAACACTGTCGCCTGGAAGACGAGGTCGCAGCTCGCCTCGGCGATCGGCGCGGCGCAGGCGTCCCCGAGGTGCAGCGCCACCCGCTCGGGCAGCACCGCCCGCGCTTCGGCGTGGCGCTCGGGCAGCAGCTCGATCCCGCTCAGGTGCTCCGGCCGCCAGCCCATGCGCAGGAACTCCAGCAGGTTGCCGCCCGCGCCGCAGCCGACTTCGAGCAGCCTGCGCTCGCGCAGGTCGTGCCAACCGTGGCCGGCCAGCAGTTGCAGCATCGCACGCTGGCGCTCCTGCACCGTCTGCCACACGTCCGGCTGCAGCAGGCTGTAGCGATCGACGAGGGCCGGGTCGGTGCCGCGCCGGGCGTAGCGTTCGGCCACGCGGTCGGGTTCGATCACCGCCATCGTCAGCCCCCGCAGGCGGCCAGGAAACGCCGCGCCAGCACCGGGTAGGTGTGGTGTGCCTGCACGAACGCCTGACCGCGCTCGCCCATCGCGTGGCGCTCGGTCGGCGTCAGGGCGGCCATGCGCTTCAGGCCGTCCGCCACCGCCTCCGCCGACTCGGGCGCCACCGTCAGCCCGCAGCCCGCTTCCGCCACCGGGTCGTTGCCCGCCTCGACCGAGTGCAGCACCGCGCAGCCGGCCATCATGTAGTCCATCAGCTTGTTCGGCGCGATGCCGAAGCGGTAGATCGGCACCCGCTGCCAGCCGATGTACGCCAGGTCGATCTCGGCGAGGAAGGACGGTATCTGCGCCTTGGGGATGGGCGGCAGCATCTGCACGTTCGCCAGCCCCTCGGCGCGCACCCGCTCGGCCAGCCGGTCGCGCTCGTGGCCGCCGCCAACCATGACGACGGCGATCGACGCGCCCTGCGCCTGCAACTGGCGCATGGCGTCGAGCAGCGTGTCCAGCGCGTTCGGCAGGCCCATCGATCCCGCATAGCCGACGACGGTGGCGCCGCGTACCCGAGCCTGTGACACCGCCGCCGCCACGTCCGGGCGCAGGGCGGGCAGCTCCCCCGTCCACTCATCCAGCGTGATGCCGTTGGGGACGATGTGCAGCTTCTTCAGGTCCAGCCCGCGGCTCGCCATGTGCGCGTGGACCTTCGGCAGCATCGACACCACCACGTCCGCGTCCCGGTAGGCGTCGTCCTCGGCCTTCTGGCACAGCAGGATGAAGGGGTGCCATGGCGACATGCCCGACAGCTCGATCGGCGACATCGGCCACAGGTCATGCACCTCGAACACCAGCTTCGCCCGCGCCATCCGCGCCAGCCGCCGGGCGACCCAGATGTCCATCGGGTAGGTGCTCGACGCGATCACGACATCCGGGCGGAACTGCGTGGCGATGCTGCGCGACGCCCGCCAGACCTGACGGAGGAACGCCCAGATGTTCTTCACCCGCCCCAGCCCGTTGCCCTGGTACGCCGGGCCGGGGAACCACAGGTAGTCGATGCCGTCGATGTCCTGGTGGGTGGGGGCGTTGACCGGGTGGTCGCGGTGGACCGGTGCCGTGGCGCGCACATGCGAGGTGGCGCAGGCGACCATCTGCACCCGGTGCCCCATGCGGATCCACTCGCGGGCGAGGTAGTAGGGCCGGTACTCCATGCCCAGCGCGGGCGCGCCGGCGTAGTGGTTCAGGTAAAGGATGTTCATGTCACATGAGTTCGGCCAGCCGGGACATCAGCCCCTCGACCGCCGGCGCGAACTGCCCGTGCAGCCGCACCCATTCGTGGTTGTCGCGGCCGATCTGCATCGCCTGCGGCAACAGCGGCGCGAGTTGCTGCGGCAGGTGCATCAGCTCGATCGGCGTGTTGGTCAGGATCAGCCCGTTCAGCCCGGAGCGCACCACCTCGTGGTTGGCCGGCAGGTCCGACAGCAGCGGGATGCAGCCATGCGCCATCGCCTCCAGCACCGACACCGCCACCGAGTCGCTCGACGGCAGGCTCAGGTACCACTGCGCGCGCTCGTAATGGCGTGCCTGCGTCTCGGCGTCGAGCCGGCCGACGAACTCGATGTGGTTCGCCAGCCCGAGTTCGCCCACGCGGGCCTCCAGCGCCGGGCGCAGCGAGCCGTCGTTGGCGATGGTCAGCCGCGCCTCCGGGTAGGCCGACACGATGGACGCGAACGCCGCGATCACCCGCTCCGGCCGGTAGATCGGCTCCAGCCCGCGGTTGGCGAAGAAGCTCCACGGCGCCTTGCGGGCGGGCGGCGGCGGCATCGTCTCCAGCCCGAAGGGGAACACGCGCACCTCGCCCGCGCCGAGCTTGCGCATCTGCGCGGCCATGTGCTCGGAGTCGCTGGTGGTCAGCACGCAGCCCTTGAGCACCTGCGACGTGACCCAGCGGAAATGCGGCCCGCGCTGCGGCGTCACCAGGATGTCGCTGCCCCAGGCCGAGCCGACGATCTGGCCACGCAGCTTCCAGCCCTTCTTGGCGGACAGGGCCAGCGTGCCGTGCGAGGTCAGGTAGTGGGGATGGATCCAGTCGGCATCCACCTCCTGCAGCCAGCGGCCGAGTTCCGGCAGGCGCCGCAGCAGGCCGACGTTGCCACCCGAGTGGTCCATGGTTTCACCGAGCGCGAGGCGGCCCCGTGGCGGCACGAGGTCGTCGAAGCCGGGCAGGAAGCCGCGGCTCGACGCCACCCACAGATCGACCTGCGGTGCCAGTGCCCTGGCCCATTTCAGGAGGTGCGGGCTTTCGCCATCGCCGATGAGGACGTGGCGCCAGCGGCCGTAGGCGGGTGGATCGGTGGCGGGCGGCAGATCGACGAGGGGGCGATACGGTCGGGTCATGGTCGGCGGTGGTCGCTGGCGCTGGCGCGTTCGTCGGACTCGGGCGTGGCGGCCCAAGCGTCGTGGTTCACCCTGGATGCTGGATATTGTTGGAACAGTGTCGCATCCCCGTCGCGGCTGTCGCCGACCACCTGCGCAGGGTGGCCATCGAGAACTGCGAAATCTGGAAACACCCCCCGCACACGGGCGCCTGCGCAGACAACTGTGCCGCGGCCGAGGCGGGTATTGGCCTCGATGACGCTGTGCGGGCCGATGAAGCTGTAGGCGCCGATGTGGACCGGGCCGCCGATCCAGCCCGGGCGCTCGCCGGGGCCGCTCCAGGTGGCGAAGGCGCGGCCGAGGAGGCGCTGGCTGCGGTGCGAGCTGTGGGTGACGATGGCGCAGTGGCTGGTGATCTGCACGCCCTCGTCGATGGTCAGGCCGCCGCTGGCGTCGAGCAGGTTGAAGTGGCCGATGTAGACGTGATCGGCCAGCACGAGGCGGTCTTCGCACTCGATGCAGGTGGACGGGGAGATGCGCGTGTGCGGCAGGTCGCGCCCCTGCGAACGCTCGCCGAACAGCACGCGGAACTGCAGCCCGCGCACCAGTCGCCGTCGCCAGCGGTTCAGCGCCGCACGCAGTCTCAGCATTCCCGCGCACCCTTCACGTCCATCCGTCCGATCCTTGTTGCTTGCGTTGCTCAATCCACCACGGGCCACATCGCCAGCCGCCAGAAATACCAGCCGAAGTACCCCGCCATCGCCGCCGACACGCCCCAGCCCGCGCCGGCCAGTCCGCCCAGATGCAAGCCCAGGGCCAGCGCACCGACGAACGCCGCCTGTCCCCCCAGCGCCAGCCGCAGCGCCCAGGCCTGCGCGCCCCAGGCCATCGTGACCACGGCCAGCGGTGCGGCGACGAAGTGTGCCCCGATGTAGGGCGCCAGCGTCCGCGAGAGTTCCCCAGCTTGACGCCATGCGGGACCGAACAACCGCTCGAAAATCCACGGCCCGAGCGCCCACAGCACGGCCACCAGCACCAGCCCTGCCGCGCCCAGCACGGCCATGACGCGCCGCACCGCTGCGCGCGCTGCCCGTGTCGGCCCCGGTCCCTGGGCGGCGAGCTGGGGATACAGTGCCTGCGAGACCGCACTGCCGACCAGCGTGGCCGGTGCCTTCAGGTAACGCAGCGCCAGCCCCCAGAAACCGGCCGCTGCGGGGCCGAGGGTCGCGGCGATCAGGGCCAGCGAGACGGTGTCCTGCAGTGCGCCGAGAAAGGCGTGCGGCGTGTTGAGCAGCGGGAATTCCTTGTAGCGGCGGGCGATGTCGCGCAACGGTGGTGCGTCGATCGCGGGCGCCAGCGTGGGGCGGCGCAGCAGCAGCGTCGCCAGCGTCTGCGCCGCGATGGGCGCGATCACCAGTCCGACCACCCCGCCGTGCAGCCACCCGGCCACCGCCTGCGCCAGCGCCGCACCGCCGTACTGCAACACCCGCGCCGCCGCCAGCGACTGAAACCGCCCGGCCCGCGTTGCCCCCATCGTCGCCAGCGACAGCCCCCCGCCCACCGCCACCGCCGGCCCGAGCCACAGCGCCCAGTCCACCCCGCGCCACCACGCCCAGCCCAGCCCGCCCAGGCTCGCCAATGCCGTCACCAGCCCGAGGATGCGCCAACACAGCCGCCGCAACGCCGTCGCCTCGCCGTCACCCTGCGCCAGCGGCAGTGCAAATTCATAGCGCCCGCAGGCGACCACCGCCAGGTTGGTGGCGATGGCGGCGAAGAGGTGGAAGGCGCCGAACTCGTCCGGCGTGTACAGCCGCGTCAGCAGCGGCCCGAGCAGCAGCGGCAGCGCCTGCGCCAGCGCGCCGCCGGCCAGCAGCGTCAGCGTGGCGCGCAGCAACTCAGGCGTCCGTGCGCAGGCTGGCGAGCGCGGACGCCAGCGCGGCGACCACGCGGTCCTGGTCCGCCTCCGACAGGTCCGGACTCATCGGCAGGCTCATCACGCGATCCGCCGCCGCCACGCTGTTCGGGCAGCAGTCGGGGCAGCAGAACGCGGCGTAGGCGGCCTGGTGGTGCAGCGGCTTCGGGTAATGCACGGCGGTCGGGATGCCGGCGGCCTGCAGCGCGGCCTGCACGGCGGCACGCTGTGGCACGAACACGGTGTACTGCCCCCACACGCTGTCCCGATCCGACCGCACGGTCAGCAGCCCGAAGCCCGGATGCTGGGCGACCAGCGGTGCGAGCAACTGGTGGTACCGCGCCCCGAGTTCACGGCGGCGTTGCAACTCCCAGTCGAAGCGCGGCAGCTTGGCGAGCACGACCGCACACTGGATCGTGTCCATGCGCCCACCGAGACCGACGCGGGTGTGGGTGTAGCGGGCGCTCTGGCCGTGGACGCGGATCTCGCGGGCGGCCTGGGCCAGCGTGTCGTCGTCGGTGAACAGCGCGCCGCCATCGCCGTAGCAGCCCAGCGGCTTGCTCGGGAAGAAGCTGGTGCAGCCGACGGTGGACAGGTGCCCGCTGTGGCCGCCGCGGTAGGTGGCGCCGAAGCTCTGGGCGGCGTCCTCGATCACCGGCAACTGGTGGCGGGCGGCGATCGCGTTGATCTCGGCCATGTCGGCGACTTGCCCGTACAGGCTGACCGGCATGATCGCCCGCGTTTTTGGCGTGATCGCGGCGTCGATCAGGGACGGGTCGAGGTTGCAGGTGTCCGGCTCGATGTCCACGAACACCGGCCTGGCGCCCAGCAGCGCGATGACCTCGGCGGTCGCGGCGAAGGTGAACGGCGTGGTGATCACCTCGTCGCCCGGCTGCAGATCGAGGGCCATCAGCGCGATCAGCAGCGCCTCGGTGCCGCTGGAGACGGTGACGCAGTGCTTCGCGCCGACGCGCTCGGCGAGGGCGGTTTCGAGCTGCTTGACCTCGGGGCCCATGATGTACTGGCCGTGGTCGAGGACGCGGTGGATCGCGGCGTCGATGTCGGGTTTGAGGGTGGCGTATTGGGCCTTGAGGTCGATGAAGTGCATGGTGGGGCAGACCGGAAGTTCAGGGAAGCTCGACATGGCGTTGTGGTGACGACAGACCCGCTTGTGCCAGTCGCCGCGCCTCCCGGCTGTTGGGCAGGATGCGGATGGCGCCTGTCATCGCCAGCCAGCAGTAGGCGGACACCTTGTGCTCCAGCGTGCGCAGTCCGTCGAAGTCCGGTTGAGCCAGCTTGGCTTTCAGCCACGCCAGCTTGTCGAGCATTTTCTGGACTTCGCCGGTGCTGGAGGCTGGATGCGCTTCCAGCCAGACGAGCAGTTCTGGGCCGGCTTCGCTGCGTATCCCGACGCCGTAGTCCCAGCGTGGCGAGGTCGGTTCGGTGGCCAGAAATTCGGCATCGAGATCGAGGCTGGCGGTGTGCCGGTGGCCAGAGCGCAGGGCCACGCCCGCGCGGTATTCGGCCTTGACCGCACCGAGTCCCGGCTGCGCAACCAATCCGGCGATCCGGGATGCCTGCTCGAACGCCGAGTCTGCCCGGGCGGAGCGTGACACACGGTGGGTCGCCATCAGCTCGCGGCTCCGGCGGCCCGGTTCACTGCGGCGGCGATCGCCTCGTTGACCCTCGACGAGAACCCGGTGATGCCGCCCCATTCGGATTCGGCGATGGCTTCAGCTCCGGGACTCAGGTTCGAGATGTCGCGCACGGCGTGCTGTCGGTCGAAGTAATAGACCCGGTAGTCCTTCTCCAGCGCCGTCCTGCCCAACTCCTTGGCCGGGACTGTCGCTTTCAGATCGAACAACCGTCGGACATCCGACTCGTCCGCGCCGAGCTTCTTGAACTCCTGCAGTGCCCAGACCATCTCCAGCACCACGGGCGAATGCGTCGAAATCACGACCCGGTACCCGCGCCGCAGCAACTCCAGCACCATCAGCAGCACGGCGGCGATGCCCTGCGGGTGCAGACCCATTTCGGGTTCCTCGATCACCACCCATTCGATGACTTCTTCCTGTACCTTGCCGGACATGCGCTGCTGGTGTCGCACGGCACACAACCAATACAGACCCATCAGCATCGGCGCGAATTCGCGCTGACCTGCCGACCACGACAGGAACCCCAGCGGCTTCGATTGCCCCGGCACCGCCAGCGCCAGCCGCTTGGTGAAGTCCGAGTCGTCGATCACCAGCTTGTTGCCGCCGAACAGATGCGCATTGATCGGTTCGCGCAAGGTGGCGTTGAGGCGATTGGGGGCAGGGAACAGCTCGCCTGTCGCCCCGAACTCGTTCTGGATCAGGTCATGTACCGCATCGCTGAAGACACGCAGCGTGTAGGGGTCACCATAGTTGAACTGGCCGAAGTTCTGCGACACCCCGCCCGGCAGGCTCATGACGCGCTGGGCCGGGATGTAGAACAGCCGTTCGTGCAGCACCTTGCCCTTGGGGGACTTGGTGGGAGCGGCGTAGTCGGGCAACTGGATGTGCTTGCCGTTCCAGACAAGGCGCGACTGTTCGATCTGCCAGGCCCCGGCCATGCCGCGGCCGAAATAGCCGTCGAGGAACGCATCCGCTCGTCCGCTGAAGTTCATGCTGTGGTGGCGGAAGGTCTCGTGGATCTGGTCACGGTCGATCAGCAGCTTGAGCGTCTGCAGGAAGATGCTTTTTCCGGTGGCTTGCGGACCCACGATGACGGTCAGATCGCCGAAGGTCACGTCCGCCTGCTGGATCGGCCCCATCCGCTCGACCCGGAGGCGCGGCAGCTCCTGCGCAGTCCCTTTCATGGCGCATCCACCCGCGTCACGACATCGCCCTGCAGCCGATACCGCTCCCCCGTCGCCGGGCACGTCGCCTCGCCCTCGCCGCGCACCGCCAGCCCGAGCCGCTCGCCGTTCCGGCTCATCCAGCCGATCCGCCGCGCCGGCACGCCGACCATCAGCGCGTAGTCCGGCACATCGCGGTTGATGACGCTGCCCGCGCCGACGAAGGCGTATTCCCCGACCGTCGTGCCGCAGACGATGGTGCAGTTCGCGCCCAGCGTCGCGCCGCGCTTCACCAGGGTGCGCAGGTATTCGCTCTTGCGCGACACCGCCGCCCGCGGGTTGTAGACGTTGGTGAACACCGCGCTCGGCCCGCAGAACACGTCGTCTTCGAGCGTCACCGCGTCGTAGACCGACACGTTGTTCTGGATCTTCACGCCCGCGCCGATCACCACGTCGTTGGCGACGAAGACGTTCTGGCCGAGCGAGCAGCCCTCGCCGATGCGGGCGCCGGCGCAGACGTGGCTGAAGTGCCAGACCTTGGTGTTGGCGCCGAGCTGGGCGCCGTCATCGACGATGGCGGTGTTGTGGTGCCAGGCGGGAGTGGTCATGTCGATTCCTTGGTTCGGTTCAGAACGTCAAAACACCAGCGGCAACCCCACCCGCACCCCATCCCGCGCACTCCGATACCCCGCGATCAGCACCTCCAGCGACCGCAGCCCGCTGTAGCCATCGACCTCCGCGTGCGCCTCGCCGCGCAGCGTATCGATGACGTTGGCGTAATAGAGCGGGTGCCCGAAGCCATAGACCGAGGTGGTCGCGTAGCTCGCCGCCTTGATCTGCGTGTCCTCCGGCGTCGGCGTGTCGAACTCCCAGTGCTGGATGTCGTTGATCGCCACGCCGCCGACGCGCACCGTGCCGCGCTCGCCCAGCACCGTGATCGAGCCTTCGAGGTTCTTCGGATACGTCAGCATCGTCACGTTGATGCTCGCCAAGCCGCCCGCCCGCAGGCGCAGGCTCATCACGCCCGAATCCTCCGCCTCGATGTCGCGGCCCTGCGTCGCGGTGTAGGCATGCACGTTGTCCACCGGCCCGACCAGCCAGTCCACCATGTCCACGTAATGGCTCGCCTGGTTCATGAACGCGCCGCCGTCCATGTCCCAGCGGCCACGCCACGGCGCCTCGTCGTAATAGCTCTGCGGGCGGGTCCAGAACACGTTGACCGTGACCATGTGGATGCGGCCAAACCGCTTGTCGTCGATGGCCTTCTTGAGGAGCTGCATCGTCGCGTTCAGCCGGTTCTGCTTGACGACGAACAGCTTCACGCCCGCGTCCCGGCACTCGCGCACCATCGCCATGCCCTCGTCCCACTTCGTCGCCATCGGCTTCTCGCTGAGCACATGGCGGCCAGCGCGGGCGATGCGCACCGCCTGCTGCGAGTGCAGGCCGCTCGGCGTCGTCAGCACGACGATGTCGGCGTCGCTGTCGGCCAGCAAGGTGTCGAGCGAGGTGAACGCACGGGCGCCGGTTTGCGCGGCCGCGGCCTGCGCGCGCGCGGGCACCGAGTCGCAGACCGCCACCAGTTCGGCGCGGTCGGCGTGCTGCTGCAGCGAGCCGAAGTGGTTCTGGGCGATGCGTCCGCAGCCCACCAGGGCGAAGCGGATCTTGCGGTCGGTGATCGGGTGGGCAACAGTCATGGGGCGAATTTTAGGGTCCACCCCTGGGCACAGCCTAAAATTGCAGCAAATTCAACAAGTTGAAGCCGAGTCCGCCGATGAGCCACGCCCCCGCCCCCACGCCCCCTGTCGATGACAACCAGCAGATCGCCGAACGCCGCGAAAAACTCGCCGCGATCCGCACCCAGGGCATCGCCTTCCCGAACGACTTCAAGCCCCGCGACCACGCTGCCGACCTGCACCGCGTCGCCGACGGGCTGGACAACGAGGCGCTCGAAGCCACGCCGATCCCCGCCTGCATCGGCGGCCGGATGATGCTCAAGCGCGTGATGGGCAAAGCGTGTTTCGCGACGCTGCAGGACGGCTCGCCCGCCGGCCAGGGCCGCATCCAGCTCTACATCACGCTCGACAACGTCGGCGCCGAGAAGCTGGCCGCGTTCAAGCACTGGGACTTGGGCGACATCCTCGGCGCCGAGGGCACGTTGTTCCGCACCAAGGCGGGCGAGCTGTCGATCAAGGTGACGGGCCTGCGCCTGCTGACCAAGGCGCTGCGCCCGCTGCCGGACAAGCACCACGGCATGGCCGACCAGGAGCAGAAGTACCGCCAGCGTTACGTTGATCTGATCACCGACGAGGCGGCGCGCACCCGTTTCCGCGCCCGCAGCAACGCGGTGTCCAGCATCCGCCAGTTCATGACCGAACACGACTTCCTTGAGGTCGAGACGCCGATGCTGCACCCCATCCCCGGCGGCGCCAACGCCCGCCCGTTCACGACGCACCACAACGCGCTCGACCAGGAGATGTTCCTGCGCATCGCCCCCGAGCTGTACCTGAAGCGGCTGGTGGTCGGCGGCTTCGAGCGCGTGTTCGAGATCAACCGCAACTTCCGCAACGAAGGCATCTCGGTTCGGCACAACCCCGAATTCACGATGATGGAGTTCTACGCGGCCTACTGGAACCACCACGACCTGATGGACTTCACCGAGCAGGTGCTGCGCCACGCGGCCGTGTCGGCGACGGGTTCTGCACGGCTGAGCTACGCGGGCAAGCCGGTGCATCTGGACGAGCCGTTCGCGCGGCTGTCGGTGCGGGACTCGCTGGTGGCCCATGCCGGCCTGACCGAAGCCGAGGCGGACGACGCGCACGCGGTCCACGCCAAGCTGAAGTCGCTCGGCGAGGAGCCGCCGAAGCACTGGAAGCTGGCGCAACTGCAGTTCGGCCTGTTCGAGGCAGCGGTGGAAGACAAGCTCTGGCAGCCGACCTTCATCATCGACTACCCGGTGGAAGTCTCGCCGCTGGCCCGTGCCTCCGACGCCAACCCGGCCATCACCGAACGCTTCGAGCTGTTCATCACCGGCCGCGAGTTCGGCAACGGCTTCAGCGAGCTGAACGACGCCGAGGACCAGGCGGCGCGTTTCCAGTCGCAGGTGGCGAACAAGGAAGCCGGCGACGACGAGGCGATGTTCTTCGACGCCGACTTCATCCGGGCGCTGGAATACGGCATGCCTCCGACGGGTGGCTGCGGCATCGGCATCGACCGGCTGATGATGCTGATCACCGATTCGCCCAGCATCCGCGACGTGATCCTGTTTCCGGCGCTGCGCCGCGAGGGCTGAGCGATCGACGGCCCGCACGCCACCCTCCCGCCATGGCCACCGACCGCACCTGCATCGACCACCTCGCCGACCAGCTCCACGGCTTCGGCGCCTTCTCGCACCGCAAGATGTTCGGCGAGTACGCGCTCTACCTGGACGCCAAGGTCGTCGCGCTGGTCTGCGGCAACCAGCTCTTCGTCAAGCCGACCGATGCCGGCCGGGCGCTGCTGGGGCCGGATGCCGCCATGGCGCCACCGTATCCGGGTGCGAAGCCGCATTTCCAGGCATCCGACCTGATCGACGAGCGCGAGGCGCTGGCGCGGTTGCTGCGGGCCACGGCGCAGGCACTGCCCGAGCCAAAACCGAAACCTCCGAAACTTCCAAAAACACCAAAGGCACCGAAGGCACCACGCCAGCCACGCTGACCCGGACGAAGCGACAAGCCCCGGGGTTCAGCCCGGGGTCGAGCGTTCAAGCCGGAACGGCTTGTCAAGCGACATGTATGGAAATACAGTTGTCGGATGGAAGCCGTGAAGACCCTCAAGCTGCGCATCAAGGACAAGCACGCGGGCGTGCTGTCCTTGATGGCGCGCGAGGTCAATCAGGTGTGGAACTACTGCAACGAGACGAGTGCGCGGGCGCTCCGGGAGCGGCGCGAGTTCTTGAGCGGGTTCGACCTGCAGAAGCTCACGGCCGGGTACTCGAAGTGCGATGGCGTGCGGATCGGTAGCGCCACGGTGCAACTGGTGTGCGAGGAGTACGCCACCCGGCGCAAGCAGTTCAAGAAAGCCCGGCTCAATTGGCGCGTGTCGAACGCGAAGTCAGCGAAGTATTCGCTCGGCTGGGTGCCGTTCAAGGCGGGCGGCGCGAAGTACAAGGCCGGGCAGATCGCTTTTCTCGGGCACAGGTTCAGTCTGTGGGACAGCTACGGGCTGAGCCGGTTCGATCTGCGCGCTGGCTCGTTCTCGCAGGACGCGCGCGGCCGGTGGTACCTGAACGTGTGCGTCAAGGTGGACGTGCTGAAGTCGGCTGGCACTGGGCTGATCGGTATCGACCTCGGCCTGAAGACTGCAGCGACGTGCTCGGACGGCGAAGAGCTGGCGTCCGGCCTGTACCGCAAGCATGAGGGCGCGCTGGGGATCGCCCAGCGGGCGCGCAAGAAGAACCGGGTGCGCGCGATCCACGCGAAGATCGCCAACACGCGCAAGGACGCGATGCACAAGTTCAGCACCGGGCTGGTCGAGCGCAACGCGGCGATCTTCGTCGGGAACGTGCAGGCGAAAGCGATGGTGAAGACCAAGATGGCGAAGTCCACGCTGGACGCCGGATGGTCAATGCTGAAAACGATGCTGGAATACAAGAGCCATCAGGCCGGCATCGTGTTCGAGGAGGTAAATGAAGCCTACACAACCCAGACCTGTTCGCGCTGCGGGGTCATACCCGCCAGCAGTCCGAAAGGCAGGACAGGTCTGCGAATGAGGCGATGGACATGCTGCGATTGCGGCGCGGAACACCACCGCGACGTGAATGCAGCCAGGAACATCGCCGCGCGCGGACATGCGCGTCTCGCAGGAGGAATCCCCGTCCTTTAGGGCGGGGAGGATGTCAACGGACCGTGGTTCAGAACGTGTAGCCCGTCTGGACCTCGACGTTCTCCA
>NZ_JAAFKF010000103.1 GCF_013299175.1 Sphaerotilus sp. | reverse complement strand
CCCTGGCGGATCAGTCGGGCGGCGTCGAGCGCGAAGTAGGTGAGCACGCCGTCGGCCCCGGCGCGCTTGAAGGCCAGCAGCGATTCCATCATCACCGCGTCGTGGTCTAGCCAGCCGTTCTGGGCGGCGGCCTTGAGCATCGCGTACTCGCCGCTGACCTGGTAGGCGAAGGTCGGCACGCGGAATTCGTCCTTCACGCGGCGTACGATGTCCAGGTACGGCATGCCCGGCTTGACCATCACCATGTCGGCCCCTTCGGCAATGTCGAGCGCGACCTCGCGGAGTGCCTCGTCGCTGTTGCCGGGGTCCATCTGGTAGACCTTCTTGTTGCTTTTTCCCAGGTTGCCCGACGAGCCGACTGCATCGCGGAAGGGTCCGTAGAAGGCGCTGGCGTACTTGGCGCTGTAGGCCATGATGCGGGTGTGGATCAGCTTGCGGGCTTCGAGCGCCTGGCGGATCGCACCGATGCGGCCGTCCATCATGTCGCTGGGGGCGACGATGTCCACGCCGGCTTCGGCCTGCACCAGTGCCTGCTGCACCAGCACGTCGATGGTCTCGTCGTTGAGGACGTAGCCGGTGTCGTCGAGCAGGCCGTCCTGGCCGTGCGAGGTGTAGGGGTCGAGCGCCACGTCGGTCATGATTCCGAGTTCCGGGAACCGCTTCTTCAGCTCGGCCACCACCGTCGGCACGAGACCGTCCGGGTTGGTGGCTTCGCGGCCGTCGGGCGTCTTGCCGGCACTGCCCAGCACGGGGAACAGCGCCATCACCGGAATGCCCAGCGCCACGCACTGTTCCGCCACCGGCAGCAACTGGTCGAGGCTGCGGCGCTGCACACCGGGCATCGACGCCACCTCCTGCACCAGCCCCTGGCCTTCGAGCACGAACACCGGGTAGATCAGGTCGCTGCAGCGCAGGTGGTGTTCGCGGACCAGATCGCGGGTGAAGGTGTCGCGGCGCAGGCGGCGGGGGCGGCTCAGGGGGTAGCGGGCGGGAGGGATCATGGCGGACGGTGGGGCAGCGGGCAGAGTGGCGTTTTTCTACATCCAGCAGGATGCCACCGCTCTACGGGACACCCCTTACCTTGTCAAAGGCGGGCTTGATGTTAAACTCATTCCTGAGCGATGCGCCGCTAGGTGCTCGCTCCCTGCTTTTCCTCCCTGAGCAGGTGCCTTACCGTGTTGACAGCGTTAAGGCTTATAAGCCCCAGCAAGCATGCTGGGGCTCTTTTTTTGCCTGTCCGTTTCCGACATGGGCGGCATCAGAACATCCAGTGACACATCGACCCCATCGAGCTGGACCGGCTGGGTCGCGTGGAGTTCGTCGAACCAGGTGCTGCGCGGTGGCTCCCGGTAGCCCGGCAGGTCACGCCCGTCGAATGCCCGCACGCGCGAACCACGCACTGCCGTGTCCAGCGGTGCCGTGTCCGGACCGGTGTCCTGCAGCGGCACCGCAACGGCGTCCGGCGCATCGTTCAGCAGCGCCTTGCGCACGGCGATCGGGTCCGGCAGGAAGGCCTCGTTCCAGACGTGCAGCGGAATGCCCGCCGCGCGCAGCACCCGTTCGGTGCGCTGCTGGCGCTTGCGGGCACGCTCCGAATCGACCTTGTCCGCCTGCCGCACCTCGATGATCGCCACCACGTTCGATGCGCTGTCACAGACCATCAGGTCCACGCAGACATGGCCGACGCGGCGCAGCCACTCGACGTAGGAGTGGCGCGTCGGCACCTTGATGAAATGCGACAGCGGCACCTGCGCCAGGATCATGTGCTCGGGCACCGCGCGGCGCAGCACTTCGAGCGCCCGCTGGTGGCGCAGCGTCAGCACGCGCGTGGCTTCCGGGGGCCAGCCGATGACAGTGTCCACCGCGTCGAGCGCACGCGGCCGGCCGGTGCGCGTAGAGTCGGTCGGACGGGTGGTGAAACGGCGCCACAGCCACAGCAGCACCGCCGCGCCCACACAGCCCGCCAGCAGCAGGGTTGCATTGCCGGAGAGAAAGGAGACGAGAGATGAAAAATTCATTCCGTCAAGCTACCTGTCCGGGTGCTTGGCGTCAATCCCGGCGAAGGTGTGATGGATGTAACAGCATCTGGTTGTGTGCCTGCATCACCGTCTGACTGTTACAACCGTGAAGACCCGTCAGAAACCCATGCCACCCATCCCGCCCATGCCCGGCATCCCCTTCTTGCCGGCCATGCGCTTCATCATCTTCATCATCCCGCCGCCTTTCATCTTTTTCATCATGTCGCGCATCTGCTCGAACTGGTTGAGCATGCGGTTGACCTCCTGCACATGCACCCCCGCTCCGGCGGCGATGCGGCGCTTGCGGCTGGCCTTGAGCAGGTCGGGTTTGCGGCGCTCCAGCGGCGTCATCGAGTGGATGATCCCCTCCATGCGGCGCACGTCCTTCTCGGCCTTGCCCATGTCGGCCTGACCGGCTTTCGCGGCGAGTTCGGCCGGCAGCTTGTCGAGCAGTCCGCTCAGGCCGCCCATCTTCTTCATCTGGCTGATCTGCGCCAGGAAGTCGTTCAGGTCGAAGCTCTCGCCGCTCTTGACCTTGTCGGCGAGCTTGCGGGCGGCGTCGATGTCCACCCCCTTCTGGACCTCCTCGACCAGCGCCACGATGTCGCCCATGCCGAGCACGCGGCCGGCGTGGCGTTCGGCGTCGAAGACTTCGAGGCCGTCGATCTTCTCGGACACGCCCGCGAACTTGATCGGCGCGCCCGTGATCTGCCGTACCGACAGGGCGGCACCGCCGCGGGAATCGCCGTCCAGCTTGGTCAGCACGATGCCGGTCAGCGGCAGGGCTTCCTTGAAAGCGCGGGCGGTGTTGATCGCGTCCTGGCCCTGCATCGCATCGACGACGAACAGCGTCTCGATCGGGTTCAGCGTGGCGTGCAGGTCGCGGATCTCGGCCATCAGGGCTTCGTCGATCGCGAGGCGGCCGGCCGTGTCCACCAGCAGCACGTCGAAGTAGTGCTTCTTCGCGTAGTCGATGGCGGCCAGCGCGATGTCGTGCGGCTTCTGGTCGGGCGTGGACGGGAACCACTCCGCGCCGGCCTGCTTCGTCACGGTCTTCAACTGCTCGATGGCCGCCGGGCGGTACACGTCGGCGGAGACGGTCAGCACCTTCTTCTTGCGCCGCTCGATGAGGTGCTTGGCCAGCTTGGCGGTGGTGGTCGTCTTGCCGGCGCCCTGCAGACCGGCCATCAGGATGACCGCCGGCGGCTGGGTGGCGAGGTTGAGGTCGGAGACCCCTTCGCCCATGGTGGCGGCGAGTTCCTTGTGGACGATGCTCACCAGCACCTGCCCCGGCGAGAGCGAGTTGGCCACCTCGGCGCCGAGGGCACGGTCCTTGACGCGGGCGACGAAGTCGCGGACCACCGGCAGTGCCACGTCGGCCTCCAGCAGCGCCATGCGGACCTCGCGCAGCATGTCCTGGACGTTCGACTCGGTGATGCGGGCCTGGCCGCGCATCGACTTGACCAGGCGTGACAGACGTTCGGAAAGGGCGGAGGCCATCGGGTGTCCTGGTTGACTAGGAAAAGTACACTGTGCAGGTGATTTTATCGACCCCCTCGACTCCCCTGGCGCACGGCCTGTCCGTCTGGTCGCTGGCACCTTCGCTGCTGGCGCTGGCCGCCTATGCGCTGGCGGCCTTGCCCGGTGCGGGTGCCTGGGCGCGGCGGGCACTGCCGCTGGCCTGGGGGCTGCATGGCGTGGCCGGTCTGGCGCACCTGTTCGGCATCGGGCTGGTGATGCAGGGCGCCCGGTTCGGCTTCGCGCCCGCACTGTCGGCGACGGCCTGGATGGTGCTGGCGGTGCATGCGGTGGAGAGCCGCTTCGTGCCGCTGCCGGGGGTACGGCGGCTGCTGGCGGCGCTGGGTGGCGGCACGCTGGCGCTGGCGCTGCTGTTTCCGGGGGAGGGCGGTTTGTATCCCGCTTCGCCGTGGGCGCCGCTGCACTGGATGCTCGGGCTGGCTTCCTACGGGCTGGTGGCGGCGGCGGTGCTCCATGCGGCGTGGCTGGACCGCGCCGAGCGGGCAATGCGCCTGCGCATGAAGAAGCCGGGGCTGCGCGCGGAAGTCACCGCACCAGTGTCTGCACCCGTACCTGCACTGCCCTTGCTGACGCTGGAAAAGCTGACCTACCGCTTCGTCTGGGCGGGGTTTGTCGTGCTGTCGCTGGCGCTCGCGCTGGGGGTGTGGGTCACGCCGGTCTGGCACTGGGACCACAAGGCCGTGTTCTCGCTGCTCGGCTGGGCGGTGCTGGCGGGCTTGCTGGCGGGTCGGCAGGCGTTCGGCTGGCGCGGGCGCATGGCCACGCGGGGGTTGTATGCGGGCGCGGTGCTGTTGCTGCTGGCCTATGTCGGCTCGCGCTTCGTGCTGGAGGTCTTGCTGCACCGGCCCTTGGTCAGTGCCATGGTCGGGGGTGGTGCATGAAGCTGCTGCTGGTCCTGCTGACGGTGCTGGCGGTCGTGTGGCTGCTGCGCGGGGCGCGGCGCGTGCCTCCTCCTGCCCGGCGGGACAGTGCGCCAGCGCCTGATTCGTCCGGGCGCGCCGTGCAGACCCTGGCCCGCTGCGCCCACTGCGGCATGCACCTCACCTCGGCCGACAGCGAACAGCACGCCGGCCAGCCCTACTGCTCGCCCGCCCACCGGCAGGCCGGGCCACGCACACCCTTCGGTCGGGTCTGAGGAGCGCCGCCGGTGTCCGACGAACACTGGTTCACCACGCTCGGCTTCGGCCTGGAGCGCACGCAGCCGATGGGCCTGCCGCGCACGGCCACGCCATCCGCCGCTCCACTGCCGCCCCCGCTGACCTCCACGCCGGCACCCCCGGCCGCGCGGCGCAGCCACCGCCTCGATCCGCCCGCCTCCTTCCTGCGCATCTTCCGGGCCTTCACCATCGCGCGGGCCTTGCTGGGGCTGCTGCTGCTCGGGGTGCAAGTGCTGGTGGTGGCGTACCTGGGCGGGCGGCCGGTGTGGGCGTCGCTGCTGGTGTGCGGCGCGCAGGTGCTGGGGGCCTTGGCGGTGCTGGTCTGGCCGGCCCCCCCCGCGGGCTACATGGCTCCGTCCGGCCACCTGCGCGGACGCTGGGCGCTGGCGACGATCGGGGTGGACCTGCTGGCCTTCACGCTGCTGCTGTTCACGGCGGGTTCTGCGGTGAACGTGGCGGCGCTGTACATGCTGCCGGTGCTCATGGCCGCCACGCTGATGCCGCGGCGCCATGCCTACGGGGTGGCCTCCCTGGTCGTGCTGCTGTTGCTGGCGGTGGCGTGGTGGGGCGCGCTGACGGATGCCGATCTGGCCGCGGCGCTGATGCAGGCGGGCATTGCCGGGGGCGGGGTGCTGACCATCGCGATGCTGGCGGGCCAGTTGTCCGACCGCCTCGCCCGCCAGGAACTGGCCGCCCGCAGCACGCTCGAACTCGCCCGCCAGCAGGCGCGGCTCAACCGGCTGATGATCGAGGAGATGCAGGACGGTGTCATGGTGGCCGACCGCGACGGGCGGGTGCAGGCGGCCAACCCGGCGGCGCTGCAGCTCATCGGGGCGCCCAAGGCGCGGCGCTTCATGCCCTTCGACCTGCACCAACTGTCGGCGTGGCAGCCGCTGCGCGAGGCGCTGGCGCGGGGCTATGCCAGCGGCGTCTGGCCCGAAGGCGGGCAGGAACTCAGCCTGCGCCTGGCCCCGATCGGCACCGACACGCCGGCCGAAGAACGCCCGCTGCGGGTGCGGATGCGCTTCACGCGGCGGCGGGATGCCCGCTCGGGCGAGGCGCTGTGCGTGCTGTTCCTGGAGGACGTGCGCACGCTGCGTTCGCGGGCGCGCCAGGAAAAGCTCGCCGCGATGGGCCGCGTCTCCGCCGGCATCGCCCACGAGATCCGCAACCCGCTGGCCGCCATCGCCCAGGCCAACGCCCTGCTCGCCGAAGACCTCACCGACCCCGGCCAGCAGCGCCTGAGCCGCATGGTGGCCGACAACGTCGAGCGGCTGCAGCGCATCGTGGACGACGTGGCCGAGGTGTCGCCGGGGGCGTCGAGCGATGCGCCGGTGGTCGAGCTGGGGGCGGAGGTGGCACGGCTGTGCGGCGAGTGGTCGCGCACGGCCGGGCTGCCGGCGGCCGACAGCGACCGCAGCGCGCTGTTCGTCGATGTGGGGGATGAGCCGCTGCCGGCCCGCTTCGATCCGGAGCACCTGCGCCGGGTGCTGGTCAACCTGCTCGACAACGCGCTGCGCCACGGCAGCGGCCAGCCACACGCGGTCTGGGTGCGCGTGGCGGCGCGGGCCGGGGGGCGCATCGAGCTGTCGGTGGCCAGCGACGGCGAGGTGATCGCGCCCGACGTGGAGCCGCACCTGTTCGAGCCGTTTTTCTCCACCCGCAGCCGCGGCACCGGGCTGGGTCTGTACATCTGCCGCGAGCTGTGCGCCCGGTATGGTGCGTCGATCGACTTCCGGCCGCGCGGCCCCGGCGCCCGGCACCGCAATGTCTTCCTCGTGGCGATGCCGCGTGTCGCCCTCGCCCCCACACCGGCTGAATCCCCAGCCCCCACCGCATGAGCCTTGCCGCCCCGCCCCGCCTGCTGGTCGTCGATGACGAGCCGGACCTGCGCACGCTCTACGAACTCGCCCTGCTGCGCGAGGGCTACGACATCGAGACCGCGGGGACGGTCGAGGAAGCCTGGGCGCTGCTGAGCGCCGCCCGCTACAGCGCCATCATCACCGACATGCGCCTGCCGGATGGCACCGGGCTGGACCTGCTGCGCCGGCTGGAGCAGGCCGGGCGCCCCGAGAAAACCATCGTCATCACCGCCTACGGTTCGGCCGAGAACGCGGTGCAGGCGCTCAAGTCCGGCGCCTACGACTACCTGACCAAGCCGGTCGATCTGCGGCAGTTCCGCAGCGTGGTGGCGTCGGCGCTGGGCCGGGTGGCGACGCTGGCGGTGGGTGCGGCGCCGCGCAACAGCCGCGCCGCCGTCCGCAGCCCCGCCGAGCCGCTGGCAGCCGACGCCCTGCAGCGCATGGGCGGGCGCACGCCGGTGATGCAGCAGGTGCGGGTGCTGATCGACAAGGTGGCGCGCAGCATGGCGCCGGTGCTGGTCCACGGTGAATCGGGCACGGGCAAGGAGCTGGTGGCGCGCTCGATTCACCAGGTGGGTCAGCGGGCGGGCGGGGCGTTCATCGCGGTGAACTGCGGCGCGATTCCCGAACCGCTGCTGGAGGCGGAGTTCTTCGGCTACCGCAAGGGCGCCTTCACCGGGGCGAACGAGGACCGCGAAGGGTTCTTCCAGGCGGCGTCCGGCGGCACGCTGTTCCTCGACGAGATCGGGGATCTGCCGCTGGCGATGCAGAGCAAGCTGCTGCGCGTGATCCAGGAGCGGGCGGTGCGGCCGGTGGGCGCGGTGGCGGAGGTGCCGCTGGACGTGCGCATCGTCAGCGCGACGCACAAGGACCTGGCCTGCGAGGTCGCCGCGGGACGCTTCCGGCAGGACTTGTACTACCGGCTCAACGTGATCCAGATCCGCGTGCCACCGCTGCGCGAGCGGCTGGACGATCTGCCGCTGCTGTGCGAGGCGGTGCTGGCGCGGGTGGCGGGCGAGTCGATGCTGGCGGAGGTGCCGCGGCTGACCCCGGCGGCGCTGCAGGCACTGGCGCAGCACAGCTTTCCGGGCAATGTGCGCGAGCTGGAGAACCTGCTGCACCGGGCGGTGGCGCTGTCGTCCAGTGGGTTGATCGATGGGGTGGATCTGGGCTTGACAGAGGGGCCACGCGTGGCGGTGTCCATTGCTGCGCCTATGCCGATGCCGATGCCGATGCCGATGCCGATGCCGATGCCGGTGCTGCCCGGCCGCGTCGATGTGCCTGCGGTGGTGCCGTCCGATCTGGTGGCCCACCTCGACGAGGTCGAGCGCGAGGTGCTGGTGCGGGCGCTGGAGCACCACCGCTACAACCGCACCGCCGCCGGCGCCGCGATGGGCCTGACCCTGCGCCAGATGCGCTACCGCATGGCACGGCTGGGCATCCAGGTGGCCGGCGACGCACCCACGGCGGAGGACGCCGACGCGCTCGGCGATCTGGCGCCATGAGCGGCGGGCTGCGCTGGCGCCGGCGCCGGGTGGTGCGGCGCGGGCTGTGGCAGGGCGACTGGTACCGGCCGGCGCGCTGGGTGCCGAGTCCCAATTTCGGGCCGCGTCCGGTGGGGCTGGCGGTGCGGCTGGCGGTGATGCACTCGATCAGCCTGCCGCCGGGGCGCTACGGCGGCGATGCGATCGAGCGGTTTTTCACCAACCGGCTCGACCCGGCCGGGCATCCGTATTTCGCCGGGCTGGCCGGCGTGGCGGTTTCGGCACATTTCCTGGTGCGGCGGGATGGCGAGATCGTGCAGTTTGTCGGCATCGGCGAGCGGGCGTGGCACGCGGGCACTTCGGTCTGGCGCGGGGTACCGAACTGCAACGACTACGCGCTGGGCATCGAGCTGGAAGGGCTGGAAGGCCGGCAGTTCGAGGCGGCGCAGTACCGCGCGGCGGCCCGGCTGCTGCGTGACGCCGCGTCTGTCTGGCCTGTCGCGGAAGTGGTTGGTCACGAACATGTGGCGCCCGGCCGCAAGGGCGATCCCGGACCCGGATTCGACGGGCGGCGGCTGGTCCGCTTGCTGCGTCGCAGCATGGTGCAGTCGGCTTGGTCAGTCCGGGATTTGTCAATGGGACACTAGCGGTAGTGTTGAAAATATTCCAACCACGCTACCGGTAGCGTGGTGATATTCTCAGCGCCCACCAACAAAGTCCAAGGCGCCTTCCCCAAGACGGTGCCTTTTTCTTTGTGTCGTCACGATCCGTCACGACAAGACACGACAAGACACGACCAGGCCAGACCAAGAAGGAGCGACCCGCCCATGCAAACCGCCATCTCCAGCCCCACGCATCCCCAGTCCCCTCCGAGCGTTGCCACGGGCACCAGCACGGCGTCGGCCTACGCTGGCTACCAGATCATCCGCCGCAACGGCGCTGTGGTGGCCTTCGAGCCGCACAAGATCGCGGTGGCGATGATGAAGGCGTTTCTGGCGGTGCGCGGTGCGCAAGGGGCGGCTTCGGCCAGCGTGCGCGAGGCGGTGGACACGCTGACGGAGTCGGTGGTGCGCGCGCTGCTGCGCTCGCGTCCCAGCGGCGGCACCTTCCACATCGAGGACGTGCAGGACCAGGTGGAACTCGGCCTGATGCGCGGCAGCCACCATGACGTGGCACGGGCCTACGTGCTCTACCGCGAGCGCCATGCCCAGGCGCGTCTGAGCAAGGGCCAGCCGCCCGCGCAGCCGCCCGCCGACCTCGTGGTGCAGGACCATGGCCAGCGCGTGCCGCTGAACCAGGGCGGACTGCAACTGCTGATCGAGTCGGCGTGTGCCGATCTGGGCGACGAGGTGACGGCCGCGCCGGTGCTGGCCGAGACGCGCCGCAACCTGTACGACGGCGTGCCGGTGGACGAGGTGTACAAGGCGGCGATCCTGGCGGCCCGCACGCTGATCGAGAAAGATCCCGGCTACACCCGCGTGACGGCCCGGCTGCTGATGCACACGATCCGCCGCGAAGTGCTCGGCGACGACGTGCAGCAGCACGAGATGGGGCAACGCTACGTCGAGTATTTCCCGCAGTTCATCCGCCGCGGCATCGATGCCGAACTGCTGGACGAGCGGATGGCGCAGTTCGACCTCGTGCGCCTGGGGGCGGCGCTCAAGCCCGAGCGCGACATGAACTTCGACTACCTCGGCCTGCAGACGCTGTACGACCGCTATTTCCTGCACATCCGCAAGCAGCGCATCGAGCTGCCGCAGGCGTTTTTCATGCGCGTGGCGATGGGGCTGTCGCTGGGCGAGATCGACCGCGAGGCCCGCGCGATCGAGTTCTACGAAGTCATGTCCACCTTCGACTTCATGTCGAGCACGCCGACGCTGTTCAACGCCGGCACGCGGCGCTCGCAGCTGTCGAGCTGCTACCTGACGACGGTGCCCGACGACCTGGACGGCATCTACGAGGCGATCAAGGACAACGCGCTGCTGTCGAAGTTCGCGGGCGGTCTGGGCAATGACTGGACCTCGGTGCGGGCGCTTGGCAGCCACATCAAGGGGACGAACGGCGAGTCGCAGGGGGTGGTGCCGTTTCTGAAGGTGGTGAATGACACGGCGGTTGCGGTGAACCAGTGCTTCGCGCCGGACACGCTGGTCTACACGGACCAAGGCGCCCGCCCGATCCGCGACATCCGCCCCGGTGACCTGGTGCTTGGCCACAGCGGCCAGTACCGCGAAGTCACCGAGCGCATGGTCTACAACCAGACCGACCCGATGGTCGCGATCGACGTGAAGCACACGGTCGAGCCGCTGCTGGTGACGGACGCGCATCCGTTCTTGGCGATCCAGGGCGTGCCGCTGGGTCAGGCCAATGCCCGCACCGAGGCATGGCTCGACAAGGGCAAGGTCGCGGCGGCCTGGGTCGAGTCCGGTCAACTGGTGCAGGGCGACTACATCGGCTTCGCCATCCCGACCGAGGTGGTGCCGGTGGAAGGGTTCACCGAGGACGATGCGTACCTGTACGGCATCCTGCTGGGCGACGGCCACCTGTCGAAGGACGGTATGCAGTGGGGCGTGTCCGGCAACCCGCAGCGCGACGAGCACCTTGACTTCGTGCGCCAGTACCTAGGCGCACAAGGCATCCATTGCTGGGAAACCGCACGCGGCGAGACCTATGCGCAGATCCATTGGGCTTCGGGCCGTGGCGTGCTGCGTGACGGCACGACGGGTCGCATTGTCAGTGCGGGTGCTGCGACGATGCCGTTCGCCTACGACGACCTCTACGACGCGAATCACCACAAGCGCATCGCCCCGCGTCTGGCCCACCTGCCTCGCTCGCAGACACTGGCGCTGGTGCGTGGTCTGCTGGAAACCGATGGCTGCGTCTCGCGTGGCAAGGAACTGACGTTCACGTCATCGTCCGAACCGCTCGCCGAGGGTGTGCGGTATCAGATGCTGCGACTGGGTGTACCGGTATCGGGCCAGAAGCGTATCCGCCGCTACAACCATGTGGGCCAGCGTTCGGACGGTTCCAAAGTGGTGTTCGACAGCGAAGGCACCTGCATCGACCTGCGCATCCCGGCGATCCAGGAACTGGCGACCCTGATCGGCTGCACGCCGGTCACCAAGCGCAACTGGATCGAGCGCGACGGCATCGTGTTCTCGCGTGTCCGGTCGATCCAGCCGATCACGCCCAAGCCGATGGTGGTCGATCTGAAGGTCGATGTGGACGAGTCGTACCAGACCGTCGCAGGACTTGCGCACAACGGCGGCAAGCGCAAGGGTGCCGTCTGCGCCTACCTGGAGTCCTGGCACCTCGACATCGAGGAATTCCTCGAACTGCGCAAGAACACCGGCGACGACCGCCGCCGCACCCACGACATGAACACGGCGAACTGGATTCCCGACCTGTTCATGCGCCGCGTGATGGAAGGTGGTGACTGGACGCTGTTCTCGCCGTCAAACTGCCCGGACCTGCACGACCTGTTCGGCATCGCCTTCGAGCAGGCGTACACCCGCTACGAAGCCATGGCGCAGCGCGGCGAGATCAAGCTGTTCAAGCGCATCCGGGCGGTGGACCTGTGGCGCAAGATGCTCTCGATGCTGTTCGAGACCGGGCACCCGTGGATCACGTTCAAGGACGCCTGCAACGTGCGCTCGCCGCAGCAGCACGTCGGCGTGGTGCATTCATCTAACTTATGCACGGAGATCACTTTAAATACTAACAGTGCAGAAATCGCCGTCTGCAACCTCGGCTCCGTCAATCTGGCCCATCACCTGAAGGCCGATCCGGACAGCCCGACCGGCGCCAAGGTGCTCGACACCGCCAAGCTGAAGAAGACGATCTCGACGGCGATGCGCATGCTCGACAACGTCATCGACATCAACTACTACGCCGTCAAGAAGGCCCGTGACTCGAACCTGCGCCACCGCCCGGTCGGCCTGGGGCTGATGGGATTCCAGGACGCGCTGTACCAACTGCGCGTGCCGTATGCGTCGCAGGAAGCGGTGGAGTTCGCCGACCGCTCGATGGAGGCGATCTGCTACCACGCCTACTGGGCCTCGACCGATCTGGCCGCCGAGCGTGGTCGTTACCAGAGCTACGCCGGCTCGCTGTGGGACCGCGGCATCCTGCCCTTGGACTCCCTCAAGCTGCTGGCCGAACAGCGCGGCGGCTATGTCGAGGTGGACACGTCCGAGACGCTGGACTGGGCCGCCCTGCGCCGACGCATCGGCGAAGTCGGCATGCGCAACTCGAACTGCGTGGCCATCGCCCCGACGGCGACCATCTCCAACATCATCGGCGTGGACGCCTCGATCGAGCCGAGCTTCGGCAACCTGTCGGTCAAGTCCAACCTGTCGGGCGAGTTCACCATCGTCAACGAGTACCTCGTGCGCGACCTGAAGAAGCTCGGCCTGTGGGACGACATCATGGTGATGGACCTCAAGCACTTCGACGGCTCGCTGCGCCGCATCGACCGCGTGCCCGAGGAACTCAAGCGCCTGTACGCAACCGCGTTCGAGGTCGAGCCGCGCTGGCTGGTGGAGGCCGGAGCGCGTCGCCAGAAGTGGATCGACCAGGCGCAGTCGCTGAACATCTACATGGCCGGCGCCTCGGGCAAGAAGCTCGACGAGACCTACAAGCTGGCATGGCTGCGCGGCCTGAAGACGACCTACTACCTCCGCACGACCAGCGCCACCAGCGCCGAGAAGTCCACCGTCGGCGCCGGCTCGCACAACGCGGTCAGCTCGGGCGGTGCGCCGTCCTCCTTCGACAAGGCGGCGGCCGCAGCCCAGGCATTGATGGCGGCGGCAGCGGATGCGACGCCGGCCACCGATGTCAAGTTCTGCGCGATCGACGATCCGGGTTGCGAAGCCTGTCAGTGACATGGCTTCGGCCATGACCGTGTGATGAAGCGATCCGAACACCTGTGTTTCAGGGCCTGAAAGCCGAAGAAACGCTTGGTGTTTGGGCGCAACATTCCGATAATTCACCCCCACTAGGAAGTCAGCCATGCTGGTCTGGGAAGACACCCCGCGTTCCGCCACCCCCTTGAACACCGCTGAATCGAACGGCCTGTACGCCGTGTCGGTCGCTGCTTCGACGGCGGCGTCCAGCGACAGCCACCGCCGCGTCAACGCCGCCGACAAGCGCATCATCAACGCCAAGACCGACGTCAACCAGCTCGTTCCCTTCAAGTACAAGTGGGCCTGGGACAAGTACCTCGCCACCTGCGCCAACCACTGGATGCCGCAGGAAGTGAACATGAGCCGCGACATCGCGCTGTGGAAAGACCCGA
>NZ_JAAFKF010000102.1 GCF_013299175.1 Sphaerotilus sp. | reverse complement strand
GGTCAAAACAATCCGCGGCTCACGGCCCGAACTGCCCCGGAAACACCCAGAGCAACCCCGCGGTGATCACCAGATAGCGCAGAAACTTGCCCACCGCCATGTAGGCCACACACGGCCAGAACGGCAGCCGCAACCACCCCGCCACCGCGCACAGCGGATCGCCCACCACCGGCAGCCAGCTCAGCAGGCATGCCTTGGCTCCGAAGCGGCGCAGCAGCGCCAGCGCCTTGTGGTCGCTGGCGGCGTGGTGGGTGACGTGTTCGTAGGCTTTTTCGGCGCCGTAGCCCATCCACCACGAAATCGCACCGCCAATCGTGTTGCCGGCCGTCGCCACCAGCACGGCGGGCCAGAACAGCTCGGGGTTGAGCTTGACCAGCCCGAACACCGCCGGCTCGGAGCCCAGCGGCAAGAGCGTCGCCGAGATCAGCGAGACGATGAAGACGGTGCTGAGGCCGAACTTCGGCAGCGCCAGCAGCAAGAGCAGTGAGTCGATCCAGGCTTCCATGGCGGGCATTCTGCTTGAGGTGGCCCAAAACGGCCGCCGCTATACTCCTGCCTCCTTTTTCAGCACCTCTGCCCACCCCTTCCCCGCTCTACCTCCCATGCGCATCGGCCCCCACTCGTTGCCGAATCGCCTGTTCGCCGCGCCCATGGCGGGTGTGACCGATCGGCCCTTCCGCCAGTTGTGCAAGCGACTGGGGGCGGGCTATGCCGTGAGCGAAATGGTGACCTCGCGCGCCGATCTGCGCGACAGCCTGAAGACCTCGCGCCGCCTGAACCACGATGGGGAGGTCGAGCCGATCGCCGTGCAGATCGCCGGCACCGATGGCGAGATGATGGCCGAGGCGGCCCGCTACAACATCGACCGCGGCGCGCAGATCATCGACATCAACATGGGTTGCCCGGCCAAGAAGGTCTGCAACAAGTGGGCCGGCTCGGCGCTGATGCAGGACGAGACGCTGGCACTGGACATCGTCGCCGCCGTGGTCGAAGCAGCCGCCCCCCACGGTGTGCCGGTCACGCTGAAGATGCGCACGGGCTGGTGCAACGAACAGAAGAACGCCGTGGCGATCGCCCTGGGCGCCGAGGCACGCGGGGTCGCGATGGTCACCGTGCATGGCCGCACCCGCGAGCAGGGCTACCAGGGCGACGCCGAGTACGCCACGATCGCCGCCGTGAAGGCCGCGCTGCGCATCCCCGTCTGCGCGAATGGCGACATCACCAGCCCGCACAAGGCACGCGAAGTGCTCGCCGCGACGGGCGCCGACGCACTGATGATCGGCCGCGCCGCGCAAGGGCGGCCGTGGATCTTCCGCGAGATTGCGCACTTCCTCGACACGGGCGAGATCGCCGAAGCACCACCGACGCTGCAGGTGCGCGACTGGCTGATCGAGCACCTGCACGACCACTACAGCCTCTACGGCGAACGCGCCGGTGTCCGCACCGCACGCAAGCACATCGGCTGGGCCGTCCACGACCTGCCGGGCGGGCGCGCCTTCCGCCAGCACATGAACCTGATCGAAAGCACGGCCGCACAGGCGCAGGCCGTGCAGGATTTCCTGGGCGCCCTGGCCGACACCCATCCGTCGTGGCCCTAGGCCGCCGTCCCCGTACCCGCACAGGCCGCATGAGCACCAGCCCTTCCGAACACAGCCCCATCGACCAGTCGATCCGCGAGATCCTGGCCGTCTATTTCCGCGACCTCGAAGGCACCGAACCCCACGCGCTCTACGACATGGTCGTGAAAGCGGTGGAGCGTCCGCTGCTCGATGTCGTGATGTCGCAGGCCGAGGGCAACCAGAGCCGCGCCGCCGAGTGGCTGGGCATCAACCGCAACACGCTGCGCCGCAAGCTCGTCGAGCACAAGCTGATCGACTGAGCCAGCACCCGCGCCGATCGTCCGAACCGCATCCAAACGACCTCCCGAGTCCACCATGACCACCGCCCTCCTTTCCGTTTCCGACAAGACCGGCATCGTCGCGTTCGCCCGCTCGCTGCACGCCCACGGCATCCAGCTGCTCTCCACCGGCGGCACCGCCAAGCTGCTGGCCGAAGCCGACCTGCCCGTCACCGAGGTCAGCGAGATCACCGGCTTCCCCGAGATGCTCGACGGCCGCGTCAAGACGCTGCACCCGCGGGTCCACGGCGGTCTGCTGGCGCGCCGCGACGTGCCGGCGCACATGGCGGCGCTGAAGGAACACGGCATCGACACGATCGACCTGCTCATCATCAACCTCTACCCCTTCGCGCAGGCCACGGCCAAGGCCGACTGCACGCTGGAAGACGCGATCGAGAACATCGACATCGGCGGCCCGGCCATGCTGCGCGCCGCGGCCAAGAACTGGCAGGACGTGGGCGTCGTGATCGACCCGAGCGACTACCCGCAGGTGCTGGCTGAACTCGCCGCCTCGGACGGCCAGTCGCTGACGCGCAGCACCAAGTTCATGCTCGCCAAGAAGGTGTTCTCGCACACCGCCGCCTACGACGGGATGATCAGCAACTACCTGACCGCGCTGGAAGCCGGTTCGGAAGAGCAGACCGAAGCCGTCCCCGCCCGCGCCGAATACCCGAGCGTGTTCAACCTGCAGCTCCACAAGGTGCAAGGCATGCGCTACGGCGAGAACCCGCACCAGTCGGCCGCGTTCTACCGCGAAGCCGCACCGGCCGCCGGCCTGCTGTCGGGCTGGCAGCAGATCCAGGGCAAGGAGCTGAGCTTCAACAACATCGCCGACGCGGACGCGGCGTGGGAATGCGTGAAGGCGTTCGACGTGCCGGCCTGTGTCATCGTCAAGCACGCGAACCCGTGCGGCGTGGCCGTCGGCGCGACCCCGCTGGAGGCGTACCAGAAGGCGCTGAAGACCGACCCGACCAGCGCGTTCGGCGGGATCATGGCCTTCAACTGTCCCGTGGACGCGGATGTGGTGAACGCGATCAACGCCAACAAGCAGTTCGTCGAAGTCGCCATCGCCCCGGCCTTCACGGCCGAAGCCCGCGCCGCCTACGCCAGCAAGACCAATGTGCGCCTGCTGGAGGTGCCGGTCGCCAAGGTCACGAACGCGCTGGACTTCAAGCGGGTCGGCGGCGGGATGCTGCTGCAGTCGGCGGACAACGTGGACATCGTGGGTGGCGAGGTCAAGGTCGTCACCAGACTGCAGCCCAGCGCGCAGCAACTGGCCGACCTGCGCTTCGCCTGGACCGTGGCGCGCTTCGTCAAGAGCAACGCCATCGTGTTCTGCAAGGACGGCATGACGATGGGCGTCGGCGCCGGCCAGATGAGCCGCCTCGACTCGGCGCGCATCGCCAGCATCAAGGCCGGCCATGCCGGGCTGACGCTGCAGGGCACTGCCGTGGCGAGCGACGCGTTCTTCCCGTTCCGCGACGGGCTGGATGTGGTGGTGGATGCGGGCGCGACCTGCGTGATCCAGCCGGGCGGCTCGATGCGCGACGCCGAGGTGATCGCGGCGGCAGACGAGCGCGGCATCGCGATGGTGTTCACCGGCACGCGGCACTTCCGCCACTGAGCACGGACAGCGACAGGACGCCCGGATGCGCATCCTCGGGATTGATCCGGGCCTCCAGGTCACCGGCTTCGGCGTGATCGACGCCGACGGCCCGCGCCTGAGCTACGTCGCCAGCGGCACCATCAAGACGGCCGAAGCACCACGTGGCGACCTGCCGCAGCGCATCCGCATCATCTTCGAGGGCGTGCGCGAGGTGGTCGCGACCTACGAGCCGGACACCGCTTCGGTCGAGATCGTCTTCGTCAACGTCAACCCGCAGAGCACGCTCTTGCTGGGACAAGCGCGCGGGGCGGCACTGGCGGCGCTGGTGTCGTCGAGCGCGGCGCTGAGCGTGTGCGAGTACACGGCATTGCAGATGAAGAAGGCCATCGTCGGCCATGGCCACGCCAGCAAGGAGCAGGTGCAGGCGATGGTGCAACGCCTGCTGCAACTGCCGGTGCTGCCGGGCAAGGACGCTGCCGACGCACTCGGGCTGGCGATCACCCACGCCCACGCCGGCAGCTCCTTCGCGGCACTCGCCCAGGGCGGCACGCTCCAGCGCAAGGCCCATGCCCAGTACCGGGGCGGTCGCAGCTACTGAGCCAGTGCGAGCTGCTGTGGCTGTGGCTGTGGCTGTGGCGATCCAGCCCGCAGCAACCGCTCGAACGCCTCGGGCGGCACGGCCGGGCTGAACAGGAACCCCTGGTACTCATGCACCCCGCGCGCCTGCAGCCACGCGAGCTGCTCGGCCGTCTCCACCCCTTCGGCCACCATGTTGACCTTGAGCACCTGGCACATGGTCACGATCATTTCGGTGAGTGCCGGCAGGTCGTCCAGCGCGCGGACAAAGGAGCGGTCGATCTTGAGTGTGTCCACCGGGTAGCGGTGCAGGTAGGCCAGGTTGGAGTAACCGGTGCCGAAATCGTCGATCGCGATGCCCAGGCCCATGGCGCTCAGCCCCTCCAGCGTCGCCACCGTGCGCCCATCATGGCCGAGCAGCACCGACTCGGTGATCTCCAGCTCGATGTGGCGCGGGTCGCAGCCGGTGCGGTCGAGGATGTCGCGCACGTCCTGCAACAGCGCGTTGTAGAAGAACTGGCGCGGCGAGAGGTTGACCGAGATGTCCAGCACCCAGCCCTGCTGCGCCCAGGCCACTTGCTGCCGCGCCGAGGCTTCGAGCACCACGGCGCCCAGCTCGCAGATCAGCCCGCAGTCCTCGCAGACGGGGATGAAGACATCGGGCGGGATCATGCCGCGCTGCGGGTGGTGCCAGCGCGCCAGCGCCTCCGCCCCCACGATCTTGCCCGTCTCGACACTGACCCGCGGCTGGAACCACGCCCGGATGTCGCCGTGGGCCAGCGCCCGGCGCAGCTCCACCTCCAGGTCGAGCCGGGACTGCGCCGCCGCGTTCATGGCCGGCTGGAACCACGCCATGCCATTGCGCCCGGCGGCCTTGGCGCTGTACATGGCCTGGTCGGCGTGGCGCATGAGGGTGTCGATGTCCTGTCCGTCCTGCGGGAACAGGCTCAGGCCGATGGACGGCGTGACGCGCAGCTCGGTTTGCGAGATCAGCACGGGCTGCGAGATCAGCGTGACCAGCTCCTGCGCCCGCTGGCGGGCCACCAGCGCGGCGTCTGCATGGGGCAGCAGCAGCAGGAATTCGTCCCCACCGAGCCGCGCCACGCGGTCCTGCGGGCCGAGCGCACCACGCAATCGCCGGGCCAGGTGCATGAGCAGCTCATCGCCGACGGCGTGGCCGAGCGAGTCGTTGACGCGCTTGAAGTGGTCGAGATCCAGGAAGACCAACGCCGCTTGCAGGCCCTGGCGGCGACAGTCTTCCAGCGCCTGCGGGTAGCACTTGATGACGTGGTTGCGGTTGGGCAAGCCGGTGAGCAGGTCGTGGTCGGCGAGGTACTGCGCCTGGGCCTGGGCCTGCTTGAGTCCGCTGATGTCGGTCTCGGACACCAGCAGCGCCTGCCGACCGGTCACGGCATCGCGGCACAACCGGGCCGACACGTCGTGCCACCGCTCGCCGTCGGTGGTCAGGACGCGGGCGATGCGCTTGTGGTGGCCGCGCTCGACCAGCCCGCGCACGAGTTCGCGCAAGTCCTGGCGGTCGAGCAGGCGCTGCTGCAAGGTTTCGTTGCCGGCTGGCACGCTGGCGCGGGCGGCCGGGTTGCGGTAGAGGGCACGGCCGGCGCGGCTGTAGAGCGTGGTCATGACCTCGGTGTGGAGCAGCGCCTCGACGCTGCGCAGCGAGTCCGGCGGCATCGCTTCGTGCGGCCGGGCTTCGCACAGCATGGCCATGCGCCCGTCCGTCAGCCGCACGCCGCTGAAGCCCACCCAGAGCGTCGTGGCCCGGCCACCGGGGTAGAGCGTCCATTGCTCGGAAAAGCGGGCATCGCCGCGCTCGAAATCCTGCTGGTACTGGCGCAGCCGCCGCGCCACCGACTCCGACATGTCGGCCCCCATCTCGCGCGCGGACAGCTCGGCCAGCGAGCGCGCCTGCCACAGGTGCAGCCCAGCGGCGTTGGCCCAGTGGACGCGGCTGTGGTCGATGTCGAAGATCCAGACGGGCTGGTGCAGGGCTTCGAGCAGCCGGGCCTCGTCAGCGTCTGGCAGCGTCCGCATGCCCGCGCCTCAGGCCGACAGGAGCTGGTCCACGCCGAGGTAGCCGGGCTGGGCCTGCACCCGTGCCATCCACTGGCCGATGGCGGGCCAGTCGGCCAGATCGAAGCCGCCTTCACCCGCGAGGTGGGTGTAGCCGTAGACGGCGATGTCGGCCACCGAATAACCGTGGTCGCAGATGAACGCCCGCTGGCGCAGGTGGGCGTTCAGCACGGCCAGTCCGGCGCAGCCGTCGCGGTGCCAGCGCGGGAAGTCGTCGGTGTGCTCGGCGGCGAGCTGGGGCACGATGTGCGAGAAGAAGCGCGCGGGCGAGATGTTCGGCTCCAGCGCGGTCTGCTCGAAAATCATCCACTGCAGCGCCTGCGCCCGGTGGAAGGGGTCGGCGGGCATCAGGGCCGTGCCTTCGCTCAGGAACCAGGCGATGGCGTTGGACTCGCCCAGGCCCTTGCCATCGGCCGTCACCAGGAAGGGGACTTGTCCGCGCGGGTTGAGCGCCAGAAACGCCTCGCCGCGCGTCTCGCCCGCCAGCACGTTCACCGAACGGATGCGCACTTTGTCGGCCGGGCCAGCGTCACCGCGCTGTCGCAGCACCAGCATGGGTTTGAAGCTGTTGCCGGAGCCGGCGGTGATGTAGAGCGTGTGTGCATCGCGCATGGGAACCCATCCTGGTAGCCGGACCACGAATGGGTCCGATCACCCGTGTTGTCGGATGCAGTGCGCGTAAATTGAGCGTGGCCGGCGCCTCACCAGGCCGGGGCGAGTTCAGCCATGCCTTGTGGCGCGAGTTTCTCGTCCTGGAAGGTGACGATTTCCCATGCCGACGCGTCGGCCAGCAGCTTGCGCAGCAGCTTGTTGTTCAAGGCATGGCCACTCTTGAAGGCGGTGTAGTCGGCCAGCAGCGGCTTGCCGCAGACGTGCAGGTCGCCGATGGCGTCGAGGATCTTGTGTTTCACGAACTCGTCGTCGTAGCGCAGCCCTTCGGCATTGAGCACGCGGTAGTCATCGACGACGATGGCGTTGTCCATGCTGCCGCCCAGGCTCAGACCGCGCGAGCGCATCATCTCCACGTCCTTGGTGAAGCCGAAGGTGCGGGCGCGGGCGATGTCCTGCTTGTAGCGACCGGTGGCGAAATCGAAGACGACGCGCTGGCCGGTGGCGTCCACGGCGGGGTGGTCGAACTCGATCTCGAAGCCGAGCCGGTAGCCGTGGTGTGGGGCAAGTCTGGCCCATTTCAGCGAGCGGCCCTCCCCTTCGCGGATCTCGACCGGCTTCTTCACGCGCAAGAACTGCTTGGGCGCGTTTTGCAGTGCGATGCCAGCACTTTGCAGCAGGAAGACAAAGCTGGCCGCCGAGCCGTCGAGGATGGGCACCTCGTCGGCGGTGATGTCGATGTAGAGGTTGTCGATGCCCAGCCCGGCGATCGCCGACAGCAGGTGCTCGATGGTCTGGACCTTGGGCGCGCCAGGATCACCGCCGGGCGAGATGGTCGTGGCCATGCGGGTGTCGCAGACCGATTCGGGCGTCACGGGAATGTCCACTGGGTGCGGCAAGTCGATGCGGCGAAAGACCAGCCCGGTGCCGGGCGCCGCCGGCCGCAGCGTCAGCTCGACCTTCTGGCCACTGTGCAGACCAACCCCGACGGCACGGGTCAGCGACTGGAGGGTGCGTTGTTGCAGCATGGGTGCATTCTAGGCAAGCGGTGCAGACAGCGAAAAAGCCCGGTGTCCTGGGGGACACCGGGCCAAATCGGAAACCGGAAACGGCGAGGATCGGGTGAGAGTGGCGGTCGATCAGTCGGCTTGCTTGCGCAGGAAGGCCGGAATCTCGATCTCGTCCATGCCGTTGGCCGCCAGCGCATCGACTTTGGCCGATGCCTGCGTGCGGTTGGGGCGCCAGACGCTCGGGGCGCTGGCATGGCTCGGCGACACCAGCGGGTGGGTCAGGACAGGGATGTTGTCCGTGCCGGTGCGCTGGCCGCCCGAGGGCTGGACCACCTGCATCGGCGCCACGCGCTGCTGCGGGATCTGCTGCTGTTGCGGCTTGCCGGCCGGGGCCAGGCCGGTCGCGATCACGGTCACGCGCAGCGCGTCGCCGAGGCTTTCGTCGTAGGCGGTGCCGTAGATGACGTGGGCTTCTTCGGCGGCGTAGCGACGGATGGTGGTCATCGCGTTGCGGCTTTCGGAGAGCTTGAAGTTCTGCTTGCTCGCCGCGATCAGCACCAGCACGCCGCGCGCACCGGACAGGTCAACCCCTTCGAGCAGCGGGCAGGCGACTGCCGCTTCAGCCGCCTTGGTGGCGCGGTCCGGACCGCTGGCGGTGGCCGTGCCCATCATGGCCTTGCCCGGCTCGCTCATCACGGTCTTCACGTCCTCGAAGTCCACGTTGACCAGACCGGGGATGTGGATGATGTCGCTGATGCCACCGACCGCGTTGCGCAGCACGTCGTTGGCTTCGGCGAACGCCTCTTCCTGCGTCACGTCGTCGCCGAGCACTTCGAGCAGCTTCTCGTTGAGCACGACGATCAGCGAATCGACGTTGGCTTCGAGTTCGTTCAGACCGACATCGGCCTGCTTCATGCGGCGCGGGCCTTCGAAGTCGAACGGCTTGGTCACGACACCGACCGTCAGGATGCCCATGTCCTTGGCCAGACGGGCGATGACCGGAGCCGCCCCCGTGCCCGTGCCACCGCCCATGCCGGCGGTGATGAAGACCATGTGCGCGCCTTCGAGCGAATTCTTGATCCGATCGACCGCCTCTTCAGCGGAGGCTTTTCCAGCTTCAGGACGCGAACCCGCCCCCAGACCAGTGTGTCCCAATTGCAACAAAGTGTGTGCCTTGGAACGGTTCAACGCCTGCGCGTCGGTGTTGGCGCAGATGAATTCCACGCCCTGCACACCCCGGTTGATCATGTGATCGACCGCGTTGCCGCCACCACCTCCCACGCCGATCACCTTGATCTGCGTACCCTGGTTGAACTCTTCAATCATCTCGATACCCATGCCGCTCTCCTCGGATCTGAATTACATCAGAAACTTTTCAAGAACCAATCCCGTGCCTTGCCGAACAAACCCTGCGCCGTACCGCCGGAGGGCGCTGACTTCAATCCCCGCAGACGCGCCAGGCGCGCTTCCTCCAGCAATCCCATCGCCGTCGAGGCACGGGGACTGGCCACCATGTCGTGCAGGGCACCGCTGTACGTCGGAACCCCCATCCGCACTGGCTTGAGGAAAATATCTTCTGCCAATTCGATCATGCCCGGCATCACCGCCGAGCCACCGGTCAGCACAATGCCAGAAGACAGCAGCTCCTCGTAGCCACTGTCTCGAATCACTTGCTGAACCAGCGAAAAAATCTCTTCTACCCGCGGTTCGATCACGCCGGCCAGCGCCTGCCGACTCAATACCCTTGGTACCCGATCGCCCAAACCCGGCACTTCGAGCTGTTCCGACGGGTCGGCCAGCAACTGCTTGGCCACACCGAACTCGATCTTCACGTCCTCCGCATCCTTGGTCGGGGTGCGCAGGGCCATCGCGATGTCACTGGTGATCAAATCTCCCGCAATCGGGATCACTGCAGTATGACGGATTGCCCCGTCCGTGAATATCGCCACATCGGTCGTGCCCGCCCCGATATCCACAAGCACGACACCGAGGTCTTTTTCATCCGGGGTCAATACCGACAGGCTCGATGCACTCGGATTGAGAACCAGTTGCTCCACCTCCAGCCCGCAGCGCCGCACGCACTTGACGATGTTCTCGGCCGCACTGAAGGCGCCGGTGACGATATGCACCCGCACCTCCAGCCGCTCGCCGCTCATGCCCACCGGTTCGCGCACCTCCTGGCCGTCGATCACGAACTCCTGCGGTTCGACCAGCAGCAGCCGCTGGTCGTTGGGGATGTTGATCGCCTTGGCGGTATCGACCACACGGGCCACGTCGATGGCGCCGACCTCCTTGTCCCGCACGATGACCATGCCGGTCGAGTTGCGCCCGCGCACATGGCTGCCCGAAATGCCGGTGTACACACGGCTGATCTTGCAGTCGGCCATCATCTCGGCCTCTTTCAGGGCGTGCTGGATCGACTGCATGGTGGCGTCGATGTTGACCACCACGCCACGCTTGAGTCCATGCGAGGACGCCACGCCCAGGCCGGCCAGACGCATCTCGCCATTCGGCAGGATCTCGGCCACCACGGCCATGACCTTGGCGGTGCCGATATCGAGTCCGACGACCAGATCGTTGTATTCCTTGGCCATTCGTGTTCCTTGCATATCGCCTGTATCGCCTTTGTCGCCTTCAATGGCCCTTGCCTGCGCGAACCGCCACCGGCGTCGTGCCCATGCCGACCAGGCGCAGGGCGTAACTTTCACTGTGCCGCAGGTCGGCGTACTCGATTGCCCGGTGATCGAAGCGCGCGGTGATCTGGCCTGCGGATTGCACAAACCGTTGGGTGCGAGCGACGATCTGGTCGGACTCGCCCCGCCCGAGTTCCAGCAGCGTGCCGCGGTCGAGGTGGACGCGCCAGGAGCCGCGGTCGGTCAGCACCACCCGGTCGATGCGCTGGCGCAGCGGCGCGAGCACGGGCACCAGCGCCTGCCACATCGTCATCACCTGCAGCGACGTGCCGGTCGGGCCGGCCAGCGTGGGCAGGTTGTCCTCCTCGACATCGCCGAGGTTCACCTCGAACAGCTCGCCGTGGGTGTTCACCAGCAGGTGGTCGGTGTCCTCGCGCGCCCAGTAGGCCATCGGACGGTGCTCCTCGATGCGGACCACCAGATCGTGCGGCCAGATGCGGCGCACCTCGGCGCGGCGCACCCACGGCACCGACTCGAACGCGGTGCGCGCCTGGGCAAGGTTCATCGTCAGGTAGCTGCCCTGCAGCAGCGGTGTCACATGCCGGCGCACGCTCTCGGCACTGCTATGGGCTACTTCGCCCTCGACGTGGATCTCGCGCAGGTTGAACCACGGCGAGCGCGCCAGCCGGGTGCCCAGCACCACCAGCCCGGCCAGCAGCACCAGCACCAGCAGCACATTGGCCCCGGAGCGCATCAGCCGCACGTCGATCGGCAGGTGGGGCGGAGGGGCGGAGGAAGCGGCGGTGTCGCGCATGGTGTCCTGTGTGTCCTGTGTCCCGTGCGCGCTCAGGCAGTGTGCGGCCGGGCGCTGTCGAGACGGGCCATGGCCAGCAGGCGCAGGCACAGTGCCTCGTAGGACAGGCCCACCGCCCGCGCCGACATCGGCACCAGCGAGTGGCCGGTCATGCCCGGCGAGGTGTTGATCTCCAGCAGGAACGGCTGGCGGTCGCTGGCGCGCACCATCAGATCGACCCGGCCCCAGCCGCGGCAACCCAGCGCGCGGTAAGCCGCCAGCACGATGCGCTGGATCTCGCGCTCCTCGGCCTCGGGCAAGCCGCTCGGGCAGAGGTAGCGCACGTCGTCGGTGAAGTACTTGTTCTGGTAGTCGTAGCCCGCCTCGGGCGGCACGATGCGGATCACCGGCAGCGCGCGGGCCTCGGCGCCTTCGCCCATCACCGGACAGGTCAGCTCGTCGCCCTGGATGAACGCCTCGCCCAGCACGTCCGGATCGAAGCGCAGCGATTCGGCCACGGCGGCATGGATGTCCTCGGCTGCCGTCACCTTGGTCACGCCGATGGACGAGCCTTCCCGTGGCGCCTTGACGACCAGGGGCAGACCGAGCTGTGCCGGCAGGGCGGCGATCGTGGCGGCGTCCTGCTGGTCGGGGGCGAGCCAGACATGGCGCGGTGTCGGCAGCCCCTCGGCGAGCCAGATCCGCTTGGTCATCACCTTGTCCATCGCGATCGCCGAGGCCATCACGCCGGAGCCGGTGTAGGGGATGCCCATCATCTCCAGCGCGCCCTGCACGCAGCCGTCCTCGCCGTGGCGGCCGTGCAGCGCGATGAAGCAGCGATCGAATCCCTGCGCCTTCAGTTCGTGCAGGCCACGCTCGGACGGATCGAACGCGTGGGCATCGACGCCCTGCGACTGCAGCGCCTGCAACACGCCCGTGCCGCTCATCAACGAGATCTCGCGCTCGGCCGAGGTGCCACCCAGCAGCACGGCCACCTTGCCCAGCTTCTTCACATCCACCATGTACACGCTGTCCATCACACCCGCCCTCCAGCCAGTTCCACCACCCGCGCCGGCACACCGCCGATCGTGCCCGCGCCCATCGCGATGACCACATCCCCGCCCAGCGCCTGCTCGGCAATGGTCTGCGGCAACTCGGCGATGTCGTCGATGAACAGCGGATCGACCTTGCCCGCGACACGCAGCGCCCGCACCAGCGCCCGGCCGTCCGCCGCGACGATCGGTGACTCGCCCGCCGAGTAGACCTCGGTCAGCAGCACGGCGTCCGCGGTGCCGAGCACCTTCACGAAATCCTCGAAGCAGTCGCGGGTGCGGGTATAGCGGTGCGGCTGGAAGGCCAGCACGAGGCGCTGCCCCGGGAATGCGCCCCGCGCCGCCGCGATCGTCGCCGCCATCTCGACCGGGTGGTGGCCGTAGTCGTCGATCAGCGTGAACTGGCCGCCGTCCCTGGCGGGGTGGTCGCCCCAACGCTGGAAGCGCCGACCCACGCCGCTGAACTTCGCCAGCGCGGTGGCGATCGGTGCATCCGGCAGCTCCAGCTCGGTGGCGATGGCGATGGCGGCCAAGGCGTTGCGCACGTTGTGCTCGCCCGGCAGGTTCAGCGTGATGTGCAGATCGGCCAGCGCCACGCCGTTGCGGCGCTGGCAGGTGAAGCGCATCTGGCCGCCGGGCAGCGCCTGCACATCCACCGCGCGCACCTGCGCGTCTTCGCCCAGGCCGTAGGTGACCACTGGCCGGGAAATCATCGGCATGATCGAGCGCACGCCGGGATCGTCGCTGCACAGCACGGCCGCGCCGTAGAACGGCATCTTGTGCAGGAAATCGACGAACGCCGCCTTCAGCCGGGCGAAGTCGTGGCCGTAGGTGTCCATGTGGTCGGCGTCGATGTTGGTGACGACGGCCAGCACGGGCAGCAGGTTGAGGAAGGAAGCGTCCGACTCATCGGCTTCCACGACGATGTACTCGCCCGAGCCGAGCGCCGAGTTCGCCCCCGCCGCGTTCAGCTTGCCGCCGATGACGAACGTGGGGTCGAGTCCAGCCTCGGCCAGCACGCTGGTGACGAGCGAGGTCGTGGTCGTCTTGCCGTGGGTACCGGCGATGGCGATGCCCTGCTTCAGGCGCATCAGCTCGGCCAGCATCACCGCGCGCGGCACCACCGGGATGCGCTGCGCCCGCGCGGCGATCACCTCGGGGTTGTCGCCCTTCACGGCGGTCGAGGTCACCACCGCCTGCGCGCCGGCGATGTGCGCGGCGTCGTGGCCGGTGTGGATGCGGATGCCGAGTTCGGCCAGGCGGCGCGTC
>NZ_JAAFKF010000101.1 GCF_013299175.1 Sphaerotilus sp. | reverse complement strand
GGGTGCTGCTGCAGAGCGTGGCGTTTGCGGGTGGGCGGGATGCGGGCGCATGGGTCAAGCGGCTGAAGACCGAGGGCGCGGCGGCACTGGCCGAGGCACCAGCGGCCTTGGGCGACGGCGTGGCGGCCGAGGAAGTCGCGCAGGCGCTGGCGGACCTGATCGCCACGGCGGACTGATCCCCTCCATCAGCTCACCCGGGCTTCGTGTACACCTTGCTGCCAGACATGCCGATAGACCCGCGCTGCGGCAAGCTGTTTGTCCTGGGCGGTATAGGGCGGCTCCGGCAGTTCTCGATGCACCTGATCGAGGATCCAGGTCTCGACCTCCGCCTGGGTCTGCTCCTTCTCGGTCCAGCGGTCCAGCGGCGCCACCACCGCCAGCACCCCCGCCAGCAGTGACTGGCTGGCCTGCTTGACCCGCTCGCGTGCCGCCTGGGACAGGTCATCGCGCTGCAGCAGGTCGAACAGGGCGAGCTGTTCCTCGCTGAGTCCTTCCCGAACTGCCCGGGACTGCTCCACATCAAGCTGGCCGGCTAGGTCGAGCAGCCGGGCGAAGGTGTCCTCCACGGTGGCGCGGTCCTTGTCCTGGTTGTAGGCCGCGATGACTTCCTGGTACTTCTTTTCGTAGTTCATGCGCAGCGGGTTGCAGGCCAGCATCTGCGCCAGCCGCTGCTCCACGACCTCGCGGATGTCCTGCAGGGCGGTGGCCTTGCGCCGGACCTTGCCGGCGAACTCGTCGCGCAGCTTGGCCATGTCGATCTGGGTCAGGTCGATGGTCAGCCCTGCCGCCTGGTCGTCCCCCGTCCCCTGGGTCTCGATGGCCTGGTTGACGATGCGGTGCAGCGCCTTGAGCAACCCGGTCACATCGGCCGTGTCGCGGCGCTCGGCGAGCTTCTTTTGACATCCTCCCCGCCCTAAAGGACGGGGATTCCGGCTGACGCGACCGCTTGCGCGGCCGAGCCTTCGGCGGGTTCCTGCTTCATCGCGGCTGCACGTCGTCCCCTCACGGGTCTGGCGCGTCTGACCTCCGCTCCACAGGCTGCGGGTCTTTCAACCCAGACCGCGTGTCCCGCGGCCCGTATGTTCTTCGCGGCGTTCAGGTCCGCGTTCTCTGCGTGCCCGCACGCTTCGCACTCGAAGTTCGCTTGCGTCGGGCGATTCTCTTTGGCTGTGTGGCCGCAGGCGCTGCACCGCTGGCTCGTGTACGCCGGGTTCACCGCCACCACCGCTCCGCCTCGGGCAGCTGTCTTGTATTCGAGCTGCCGCCGCGCTTCGCCCCATGCCTGATCCAGGATGGATCGATTCAGCCCCGCCTTCTGCCGGACTCGTTGCCCTGGGGTGCTGGCCGTGCCTTTGGCGCTGGCACTCATCGCCGCCACCTTCAGGTCTTCAATCGCGATCACCGGGTGCGCGTCGGCCCACCGCGTCGTCAGCTTGTGCAGCCAGTCGTTGCGCTGTGCCGCGATCCGGGCATGCACCCTGCCCAGCCGGTCGATCGCCTTGCGCCGGTTCTTCGATCCCTTCACCTTGCGCGAGACACTGCGCTGGACCCGCTTGAGGTACTTCTGCTGCCGCTTGAGTGCGTTCAACGGCGCCACGCACTCACCGTCCGTCGTCACCGCGAACAGCGCCACCCCGAAGTCGATCCCCAGCGTCGGCACCAGCCCGGCCGCCGGGATCACGTCCGGCTGCGCCACCTGGATCGACACGAACCAGCGGCCCCGCTCCTGCGTCAGCGTCCAGTTGCGAATCTCCCCCTCGACCGGCTGCGACTGGCGCATCCGAACCCACCCCAGCTTCGGCGGCTTGATGCGCTGGTTCTCCGCGTCGAGCTTGCAGTCCGATGCCTTGGGCCAGCGCAGTCCGGCGTCTTGCCCGCGTCCGCGAAACCGGGGATAGCCGCCCTGGCCCTCGAAGAAGCGCCGGTAGCTCGCTTCCAGCCGCTTCAAGGTTTGCTGCTGCGGCTGCACTGGTGCATCAGACAGCCAAGCGGTGTCCGGGTCATTGCGCCACACCGTCAGCCAGCGGCACATCGCCGCATAGCCCGAGAACGGCTCGCCCGCCGCCCTCAACCGCTGTTGTTCACCAATGGCCCGGTTCCACACCCAGCGGCACGCGCCAGCGAACCGGCGCAGGGTGTGCGCGGTGCCGGGCTTCAGGCGCAACTGGAAGCGGTAGGCTCGAATTGACATGACTGAAACTGTACATAAAAACAGTAAAAAATGCCACAGAAAAATCAATTCTCAAGCCATTGGCTCGCTGCGCGATCCTGCGCTCTACCTCCCCGTCCTGAAGGCCGGGGCTTCTCGCGCTTTCTGGTGAAATTGCCCGGCACCGTGCGGCGCACCTTCTCGGCGAAAAAGGCCATCGAGTACGACTTGCCGCTGCCCTGGGTGTGCCAGACGACGCCGAGGCGGCCGAGGTCCGGGTGGGCGCGTTCGATCAGCGGGAGGGTTGGCGCGGCGGCGGTGGGGGTGGAGTCGGCGTAGGGAGCGGTCGGCTCGGCGGCGATCAGGGCGGATGCGGCCTGGTCATCGTTCGCGGCTTTCCGGCGCCGTGCGGTGGGCGCAGGCAGCTCGATCACGCGGTATTTCAGCCGCTCTTCCTTCGGGAACTGGCGCTTGAGGGCCTCCTGCCGCACGACGGCGTCCACGGCCTCGTTGACGCCCAGCAGTTGGTGGTTGCGCGCCACCACCTTGCGCACTGCCCCGGCCCGGCTGGCGTCGAAGAGGATGAAGTTCTCGACGAGGTCAAGCAAGCGCGCCTTGTCGAGCATCCCGTCGAGCAGCACCTCGGCCGCGACGCTGCCCGGCTCGTCCTCGCGCAGGCGTTTCCACTCGCCGAAGTGCTCCCAGGTGCTGGTGATCGAGCCGTAGCGGGCGTTGTCGCCGTTGCTGACGACCAGGAAGGCGTTGTGGTGGAACGCATGGGCGATGACGTTCTCGTCGAGGTAGTCGCGCAGGTTGCCGTCGAAGGCGGTGCGGATGTTCTTGTAGACCGCCTTCAGCTCGATGAACACCAGGGGCAGGCCGTTGACAAAGCACACGAGGTCGGCGCGGCGGTGGTAGTTCGGCGCACGCAGGCCGGTGATCTTGAGTTCGCGCACGGCCAGGAAGCGGTTGTTGGCAGGCTGGCGGAAGTCGATCACGGTGGCCTGGGCCTGGCGCTGGTGGCCTTGTTCGTCGCGGTAGCTGACGGGCACGCCGTCGCGCATCAAGCGGTGAAAGAGCTGGTTGTGCTGCACCAGCGAGCGGGTGTGGTCGTGGTGCTTGAGCTGGGTGACGGCCGACTCGATCGCGGCGGCGGGCAGGCCGGGGTTGAGCCGGACGAGGGCGGCGCGCAGGTCACGCACCAGCACCACCTCGCGCTCGTCGCTGCGGCCCAGCGTGCCGTCCGGGCCGAAGGTTTCGGTGTTCCAGGCGTAGACGCTGTCCCAGCCGAGCGCGGTTTCCAAGTGCGCCGCGAAGGTCTGCTGGACGAGGCGGTCCTCGCTGTTGATGTCGGTGTAGGCCATGGCTCCCCGCCTGTTGAATCGTGTGTTCTTGGTTCGTTTCTTGGCTCGGATTTGGCTCGATCTTCTCGATTCCAGCGCGTGCAATCCGTCACAAAGCTCAGGAAATACAAGACCTTGCGTGCATCTCAGCCGGTGTCATGACCGGCTTCTAATGTCCATGAGTTCCCGATTCAACTGGTTTTGAGCCAAGCGGTTCGCGCGTCATTCAGTGTCTTGGAGCCGATAGCGCGCCGTGCTGCGCACACCGTCCATCACCACGGCAGCCGTGCGCACCAGCTCGGCCAAGACGCGCTTGAGCTGCGAACGCGGAACCTCAGGGCCGATGCGGACACCGATCTCGCCGATCCTGGCGCCGGGATAGCGGCGCAGATCCTCGCGGACAAGGGCCATCAGCCGGTGCGGCTCGATGCGCGTCAGCGTCGTCGGCACGGTCAACGCCGCGCCGTGCAACAGCGCCGGATCGACGAAGTAGCGCGTGCCCTGCGTGCGCCCGGTGGTGCGGACCAGCGCCAGCGTCTGCAGGCGGCCGAGCCAGAGGGTGAGGTCGTCCGCACCGCCGTCCTGCGTGTCCAGCAGGGTGCGCAGGCTGCGCGCCGTCATGCCTTCGGTCTGCGCCAGCACGCCCAGCGCGATGCGCTCGCGCTGCGTCAACTGGAAGCGGGCGTCGGCCTCGGTCAGCAGCCGCATGACCTCGGGCTTGGCGATGCGGCGCTGGATGGTGATGCGCACCCAGTCGGCGCCCTCTTCGGGCAGCGGCGCGGGGCGGCCCTGGGACAGCAGGCGGTCGTAGATCAGGTCGAAGCCGCTGCCCTCGCGCTCCATCAGGCCGAGGTCGTGGAAGACCCGGGCCAGCGCCTCGTTGCGGCGGCGGCTGGCGTGGAGGATGTTGCGGGGGGTCACGCCGAGCGGCAGGCGGCCCGGGTTGACCACCTCCAGCCGGTCGGGGTGCAGGTTGAGGTAGATGTCGCCCTGCTGGGTGTAGGGGCGGTGGACCAGCGCATTGACCAGCAGCTCGCGCACCACCTTCTCGTCGTAGGCCGGCACGCTGCGGCGGTACAGCCCTTCCGCGACCTCGTAACTTTCGCGGAAATCGGGGATCTCGCGCCAGACGGCATCAACCAGTTCGACCGGCGACAGGGCGTGGTCGTCCCAGACCCACTTGTTGATCTTCTCGGCCCGTTCGTCGTACTTGATGGCCTGGATCTGCGGGGCGGTGCCCAGGGCGCGGCGGTCGGCAGTGGTGCCGAGCAGCAGGACACCCAGGCGGGTCAGCGTCGGACCTTGGGCCAGCGCGTAGTGGGTCAGCAGTTCGTCGGCGCTCTTTTCCTTGACGGAGGGCTTCACGCGGTCGGCGGTGCGGATGCCATCGACGAAGCGGGCGCGCTGGGCCGGGTCGGCGGCGCTGCGGGGGACGCCGCTGTCCATCGTCTCCCACGGCCGGCCAGGGCGCTCGTTGGCGAGCCGCAGCACGTCGTCGCCGAGGACGGGCTGGCAGGTGTCGCTGATGCGCAGGAAATAGCGCCCGTCGCAGGTCGAGGCGACGCTGTGGGCGCGGTCGATGGTCAGCTCGATGAACTCGCCGCCGTTGTCGGCGCGGCGCACGGCGGGCCGCGCCTGCACGTTGACGGTCAGCTCGCCCAGGCGCTTGCGCAGCCGCTCGGGCAGTGGGGACGGCACCTTCTGGCCCGGTGGCGGCAGCGCCTCGCCATCCTCGATCCCGATCAGCAACCGCCCGCCCGCGCCATTCGCAAACGCCACGGCGTCCTTCGCCAGCGCGTCCCAGTCGGCGGTCTTGCCGGTGACGGTGCGCAGCGATTTCAGGTCGGTGTGCTGATCTTCGCGGGTCATGCGACCAGTTCTCCGCTCATCAGGCGCGGCAGCAGCAGATCGCGGGTAGCGCGGAGTTTCTGGTTCAGTTCATCGAGCGTTTCCAACTGGGCATGAACCGGGGCAACAGCTTCAAGAAATGCCCGATGAATAGCCGTCGTTGGCTGCAGCAGCATTCGGCTGTATGCAAAATCGCGGTTGAGGCCAGGAACCGCAACATCCGTGCTGATGAAGTGCATGTTCTTGAGCGCGTAGTAAAGATAAATACTGCTGCTCTCGGCTTCCACAAAATAAACTGTGTCGATTGGGTAAAAGCTTTTGCTCGACCAATAAACACTCCCCACGTTTCCTTTGCGGCCCAAAATGATGGCTGGGCCTTTAACCAAAGGCTTGTCATGGCTGCCCACGATTCCACTTGACCCATAAACTGGATAGTCGCCCGCGACGCGATCTTCAGCCTTCAAGGCTTTGCCATATTTCAACGTGATGCACTGGCCTAGTTTTTTTCGCTCCCATCCCTCCGGCACACCATCTACGATCCGCGTGTGCTCATGCCCCGGAAACCGCAGGCGCACGAACCATTCTTCGTAGAGCAGCCGTGCCGATTGCTCCAGCAGGGTCATGCGGCGGCGGTTGTTTTCTATGAGGTCGTCGTAATTTGCAAGTATCTCGCCGATTTTCCTCTGAATATCAACGGGAGGACACGGGATCAATAAATTCTCTGCATCACCTACTTTGATGTGCTCAACAGTTGCACCAAACCCCATCGCACGTAATCGCCCTTGAACCTCATGGCTTTGCAAGGCATAAGCAAGAAAATTCCAATCAAGCAAGTCCGGATTTGGCCTGTAGTGAAAAAGCCGCTGCCCCAAAAAAATAGACTCATCAGTTGATGTAAATCTACCCACCTCGCCAACCGGAGCCTCACGGGTAAGAATCACATCACCAAATTTCGGCTTCGAGCGACGAGTCCATTTCTCGAAGACATCTTCTGTCACGTACCCAACATCATCAAGATAGATAAACCCACCTTTGACGTTGGTTGTTCGAATCATCTTGTATGGCGTTTCGTATTCAACTCTTGGCGCTGTTTTATTGACGCAATCAACCGCAAGCAGACAAAGCTGCGAAACTTGCTTCGTCGGCCAATTCATACGGCAGATTCCCCATTATCCTGGTGCAACCCCAGCCGCGCCCGCGCCGACAGCACCGCCTCGTGCAGCTTGCGCTCCAGCACTTCCCGCGCCGGCAGGGCGGTGAGGTATTCGGCGACATGGATACCGCTGCGCTCAAGCTCCAGCAGCTCGACCGCCTCCCGGTTCTGCCCCGCGCACAGGATCAGCCCGAGCGGCGCGTCCTCGCCCGGCTGGCGTTCGTATTTGTCCAGCCAGCGCAGGTACAGCTCCATCTGTCCCTTGTCGGCCGGCTTGAAATCCCCGAGCTTGAGTTCGATCGCGATCAGCCGACGCAGCCCCCGGTGGAAGAACAGCAGGTCGAGAAAGTAGTCATCACCCCCCACCGGGATGCGCTTCTGCCGTGCGATGAAGCTGAAGCCCCCGCCGAGTTCGAGCAGGAATTGCTCCAGCTCGCGCATGATCGCGTCCTCGACATCACGCTCCACATAGCGGTCGTTCAGCCCCAGGAAGTCGAGGAAGTAAGGATCGCGGAACACCAGCGCCGGACTCACCCGGTCGGTCTCGCGCAGGGTCTGAAGCTCGTGCTGGATCAGCGCGTCCGGCTGCTTGGACAAGGCCGTGCGCTCGTAGAGCATGCTGTCGATCCGGGCGCCGAGCGTGCGCACGCTCCAGCGTTCGAGGCGGCACATCTCGGCGTAGAAGTCGCGCTGCAGCGGCTTGGTCAGCGGCAGCAGCAGCACGAAATGCGACCAGCTCAATTGTTGCGACAGCGTCGCGACAATCTGTGACTCGGGAAACGCCTCGGCAAATTGCACCATGCGATTGAGTGCGGACCTGGTGAAGCCTTTGCCATAGACCTGCGTCAATTGGCGCGACAGTGTCGCGACAATTCGCTCGCCATACGCAGCACGGTCTTCGTCCTGCAGAAGATCCGTTCTGATGCGTTGCCCGACCCGCCAGTACAGCAGCGTCAGCCCGACATTGACGGCCACGGCAACCTGCTGTCGCCCCTCGTCGATCAGCGCCCGCAGATCGGCCAGCAATGTCGCCACGTCAGGCGCCGAAGTGGGCTGAAGATCGCCGCTCATACGCCCAGCCCCTCGAAGTTCGCCTGAATCCTCGCCGCCAGCCCCACCGCCTCGCGGTTCAGGTCCGCCAGCTCGACGTGCAGGTCACGCAAGGTCTGCTCGAAATCGAAGTCCTCGTCCACCTCGGCCGGGGCGACGCCGACGAAGCGGCCGGGCGTGAGGCTCCAGTCGGCCTCCTTGATCTCGGTGCGGGTGACCACCTTGCACAGCCCCGGCACATCGCGCATCACCGCCTCGGGGAACCGCTCGTGCAGCCACACGATCTGGCGATGCACGTAGGCGGCGGCCTTGAGCTGCTCGACCGCCTGCGCGCGCTGCTCGTCGATCGCCTTGACCAGCCGGGTCGTGCCGCGCCGGTCGAAGTAGTCGGCCGCCGGGGACTCGGCCGTCAGCGCCTGCGCCAGTGGCCCCGCCCGCGACGCGAGCTTGCCCAGCAGGTCGATCTGCTTGACCAGCCCCCGCGCCGCGTCCGCCAGCGGGTGAAACGCCTCGCGGGTCTGGTGCTGCGCCGCATTGGTCTGCGGCAAACCACCCTCGACCGCCAGCGGCGCACAGAACGCCGCCAAGCCCTTCACCAGCGCCGCCCGATCCGCTTCATACGCCGTGGCCGCCGCCGCCCATTCCTGCAGCGCCTCGGTCAACGGCCGGCGCGCCTCGGGCACGAGGTCCAGCTCGGCCAGGCTCTTGATCAACCCGTCCAGCGGCAACCGCCCGGCCGCCAGCCCCGCCTCGAACGCCACCAGCGCCGGCCCGATCGCGCCCGCCTCCTCGGCCAGCCGCGCCACGTAGCCCTTCACCAGCCCCAGGAAGCGATCCGACCGCTCCCGGTACAGCCAGACGATCGCGCTCAGGTTCGCCTGCTGCTCCGGCGAGAAGTCATAAATCTTGCGCGTGACCTTGCGGTAGACCTGCCGCGCATCCAGCATCAGCACCCGGTCCCGCCGCGCCGCCGGCTTGGCCCGGTCGAAGTGCCACAGCTCGCACGGCACCGTGCGCGTGTAGAAGAAGTTCGAGCGGATGGCGACCATCACGTCCACGTCGCCCGTCTCCACCAGCTTGCGCCGCACCTCCTTCTCGCCATGCCCCGCACTGCTGGCCTGCGACGACATCACGAACCCGGCGCGGCCCGTCTTCGACAGGTAGCTGTGGAAATACGAGATCCACAGGTAATTGCCGTTCGAGACCTGCTTGTCCTTGTTCACCCCCGGCAGCCCGAAGGTCAGCCGCCGATCGGTCTTGATCCGCTCCGCATCGACCATGTCCACGTTGAACGGTGGATTGGCCATCAGGAAATCGCAGTTCCCCCACAGCGCGGCGTGCCGGTCTTCGTAGAAGGTGTTCGCCTCCACGATGTGCCCCTCCAGCCCATGCACGGCCAGGTTCATCTTGGCCAGCCGGATCGTCGCCGCCGTCTTTTCCTGCCCGTAGAAGGTGACGCGCCCGGCCGTGTCCAAGCCTTCTTTCTCGATGAAATGGCTCGACTGCACGAACATCCCGCCCGACCCGCACGCCAGATCGGCCACCACCCCATGGTCCGGTTCGATGACGTTGACAAGGGTCTGCACCAGCGACGGCGGGGTGAAAAACTCGCCGTTGTCCTGCGCCCCCTGCATCGCGAACTTCATCAGGAAGTATTCGTAGATCCGGCCGAACACATCCCCCGTCGCCTGGCGCAGCGCGTCGGAATCGAAGGCGCGCAGCAGGTCTTCCAGCAACTTGCTGTCGAAACCGCCGTAGTCCTTGGGCAACTGCCCGGCCAGCGGCTCGAAGCTGGCCTCGATGGCGTTCATTGCCTCGATCAGCGCGGACCCCAGCGAGTCTCTCGACGGCAGGTTCAGCAAATACTCGTAGCGCGCGGTCTCCGGCAGCATCAGCGCCCGGCGCTTCTTGAAATCACCCGCCACCAGCGCCCGCCGTGGCATCTTGCCCGTCGCCTGATCCGCCTCGATGGCTTGCAAGGCCGCCGCGTGGCGGTTGCTGGCGTGGCGCAGGAAGATCACGCCCAGCACCGGCATGCAGTATTCGCTGCTCGTCAGCTTGGAGTTGGCGCGGAGCTGGTCGGCGGCTTCCCACAGGGTGGATTCGATCTGGGCGATGCGGTCAAAAGCGTGGGCGGTCATCGATCGATTCTATCGACGCGGCCACAATCGCCCGCCATGTCCCGCACCGAACGCCTGCTCGCCCTGCTGCAACACCTGCGCCGCCACTGCTGATGTTCTCGGTGGACGAGGTGGAGGCGCTGGTGCTGGGCTCGCGCTGGGTGATCGACCGAGGGGACCAGCGGCTGGGGGCGGCGGCGCGTGATGCGCTGGCCAAGATCGCCGCGGTGCTGCCGCCTGCGCTGCGGCATGAGCTGGACAGCAACACACTGCTCATCGGCTCGGCGGAACCGGTCACCACCGGGCAGACCGAGGACCACGGGATCGCCGCCATCCGCATGGCGATCCGCACCGACCGCATCGCGGCAATGACCGTGCTGGACGAACGTTATCCACAGCGTCGGCAAGCACTGCTGAAAGCGTGGCGCGAGCGGGAATGCATCACTGCTGACACGGCGGCTGCCTACGATGGGCCATCCACCCACCAGGAGCCTGCCATGCAAGACCCCACCTTCATCCTCTACGTCGCCAGCCCGACCGCCAGCGCCGCGTTCTACACCGACCTGCTGGGCAAGCCGCCGGTCGATGCCTCGCCAGGCTTCGCACTGTTCGCGCTGTCGTCGGGCGTGATGCCGGGCCTGTGGGCGGCGCACGCGGTCGAACCTGCGGCCACGCCGGTCGGCGGCACGGAGCTGGCGTTCACGGTCGCGGACAACGACGCGGTCCATGCGCACCATGCCGCGTGGACCGCCAAGGGGCTGACCATCCTGCAAGCGCCCGTCGCGATGGACTTCGGCTTCACCTTCACCGCCGCCGACCCCGACGGCCACCGCCTGCGGGTGTTCGCGCCTGGCGCGGCCTGAGCGAGGTGCTACGCTGGCCGGGTGTCGTGCAACGGTGTGCGGCCGAGGAGAACACCCCATGCCCGCACGCCCCCGCCCCTGGTTGCTGACCGCCGCACTGGCCGCGGCGCTGGCCTCGAACACCGCCGTCGCCTGGGAGCTGCAAGGCACCAAGGCCATCGTGGCCGTCACCCGCGACCAGCAGCGCCTCACCCTCGGCACCGTGGACTTCACGCCCCGCCCGGATGGCCGCATCGCCTTCGCCGTCCACATGGACCACGCCAAATTCACCGACCATTTCCTGTCGATGAAGGAGTTCAAGTGCGTCGAAGGCGGCGGCGAGGTGAGCTGCCATGTGCCGTATCCCTACCCGAACCCGGGCACCGTGACGGCCACCGACCTGGGCTGGCTGGAGCACCACCTGCTGTTCCTGTTCAAGCTGCCCAAGGAGTTCGGCGCGAAGCTGTGGAACGGGCTGTACTACAAGCTGGAGCGCACCGACACGGGGTTGGTGGGGCGGCCGCAGTCGATCGACCTGAACCTGATCAGCGCGCCGCCGGGGCAGACCGACAAGCCGCCGTATCGGCCGGCGCTGCGGGATGACGTGGCGGCGGGGGTGCGGTGGATCGATCGGCTATCTATCGAGTGACAAGCACCTCCGCCAGAAACGCCACCACCGCCCGTATCCGCGGCAGCCGGTCCCGATCCGGCAGCATCACCGCGTGGACCGGGTACCACGTCGGGTCGCGGAACGGCGCCAGTACCTCGACCAGCGCGCCTCGCGCCACCGCCGGCCCGACCAGCAGCGTGCTGAGCCAGCCCAGCCCCAGCCCGGCCTGCACCATCTCCAGCGCCAGCCAGGTGCTGTTGGCACGCAGGTGGCCGCGCACCGGCATCGGCCGGATCTGGCCGTCGATCAGGAAGGTCCAGCGGTTGAGGTGCCCGGCGCTCAGGTGCGTGACGGTGCGGTGCGCGGCCAGGGTGTCGGGGTGGGTCGGCGGCGGGTGATGCTGCAGGAAACCGGGCGTTGCGTACACCGTGCGCTGGTAACCACCGATCCGACGCGCCACCAGCCCCTCGTGGCCCAGGTGGTTGGCGCGCAGGGCCACATCGACGCCTTCGCCGACCAGATCGACGACGCGGTCCTCGGCCTGCAGGTCGATGTGCAGCTCCGGGTGCTGCTCGGCCAGCCGGGGCAGTGCCGGGACGACAAAGCTGCTCGCCATCGCCGGACTCACCGCCAGCCGCACCACACCGCGCACCCGCTCGCGCCCGGCCGACAGCTCGTCGCGCAAATCCCCCAGCGTCGCCAGCACCTGCCGGGCGCGCAGCAGCAGCACCTGCCCCTCCGGCGTCAGGCTCAGCCCGTGGGTCGAGCGCCGCAGCAGCTTCACCCGCAGCACCGCCTCCAGCCGGTCCACCGCCCGCGACACCTGCGAGGCCGCCGCGTCCCGCTCACGCGCCACCGCCGAGAACGACCCCAGCTCGACCGCCCGGACGAACAGCGCCAGATCGGCTGGGTGAGGTGCCGTCTCGGGCGGGGCAGGGGGCGTGGTTTTGCTGGGCATGCAAAGGCGCTGGGCGTGGTGGCGGCTGTCCGATCAGGGGGCGATTCCCTAGTCTAGCGACACCACACCAGCCCGTTCCGGAGTCCGTGATGTCCACCGAACCGCCCCGTCCCCCGATCGATTTCGCGCTCCACCGCCGGGAGGCCGCTCGCCTGCGCCGCGAGGCGATCGACGCCTGCGTGGTGGCACTTTGGCGGTTCGTGCAACGGCGGACCCGTGCCCTTTTTCTTGTCCAAGGAACCCACCATGCCCCTGCTCACCCTGACCCTCTGGCCCGCGCTGACCGACCCCGGCCAGCAGCAGGTCATCGCCCATGAACTCGGTGACCACACCGCCCGCCTGCTGCACAAGCAACGATCGCTGACCGCCGTGGCGATCCACGGCGCACCGGCTGCATGGTTCATCGGCGGCGAGCCGCTGCAAGATCCGGGAGGTGCGGCCCCCCGCAGCTTCGCGTTGGAGATCCGCATCACGGCCGGCACCAACACCGCCGAGGAGAAAACCACCTGGATCGCGGCAGCGTGGGACACGATGCGGCAGGCGGTGCCGGGTGTGCTGGCTGAGGCCAGCTACGTCAGCATCGTCGAGATCCCGGCCGGGGACTGGGGCTACGGTGGGTTGACGCAGGCGGCACGATCTTCACGTCCAGCCGCCCCGTCTCGCCCCGAAGGAAACCACCCGTGTCTGGAGCCAGGACGTGGCCAAGACCAATGGGGCATCGCGGGGGTCAGCGCGAAGGCCCTGGGGCGCTGACCGCAGCGGCCACTGGCGTAGGCCGCCGACCCATCCACACCACCAGCCCCACCCCCGCCGCCAGCAACCCGGCGATCCCGCCGAACGCCACCGAGTCCGACCACGTCGCCGCGACGAAGCCGAGGCACAGCGGCGTCGGCAGCCGCAGCGCCCCAGCCACCAGCGACGCCACGCCCAGCGCATCGGCCGACCGCTGCGGTGCCTGCCGGGCCACCAGCGCGAAGCAGCACGGCACGACACACGCCGTCCCCGCCCCCACCAGCGCGAAACCGAGCACGCTGCCGGTGAAGCCATCGGCCACGGCCACCGCGGTGAAGCCGAGTGCGGCCAGCACCAGCGACACGGTGATGACGCGGTGGTCATCGAAGCGCCGCCGCAGCGTGTCGCCCAGGCTGCGCACGATCGCCTGACAACCCGCGAACAGCGCCGCACCCGCGCCCGCCAGCGCCGGGTTCGGCTGCGCTTGCTGAGCGAGGAACTGCGCGGACCACATCTGCGCGGTGATCTCGGCGGCGATGCACACCCCCAGCACCACACCGAGCAGCACCACCGGCAGGCCGAGGTGTTCCCGCGACGGCGCCGCTACTGCACAGCCATCGACAGGTGCCGGCGCCACAGTCACCCGCGGCGGAATCCGCGTCAGCGCCCACACCACCGGCGCGATCGACAGCACCGCCAGCCCCGCACACGCCAGCGCTCCGAACTGGCTCGCCACCACGCTACCGCTGATCGCGCCGACTGCGAACGCCCCGGACGCCGCCGCGTGCATGCGGATCAGCACCGGCCGGCCCGCCTCACGCTCCAGCGCCGTGCCGTCGGTGTTCATGGCCAGATCGACCGTGCCGGCGGTCAGGCCGAGCGCGATCAGGCTGGCCGTCAGCGCCAGCGGCGAGCCGGCGGCAAACAGCGCCACGAAGGTCAGCGCGTGCAGCACCAGCACCCCCCGCATCAGCCGCCGCACCTCGACCCGGCGCAGCAGTCTCCCGCCCGCCGTCATGGCGCCGACATAGGCCGCGCTGTGCAGCGTCAGCGCCAGCCCGAGACCGGCGGTGTCGAGACCGGTCTGGCGCATCAGCGTGGGGATCGCTCCCGCGAACAGCCCAAGG
>NZ_JAAFKF010000100.1 GCF_013299175.1 Sphaerotilus sp. | reverse complement strand
CGCGCCGAGTCCTCGATCGGCTCGCTGCGGCCCAACTGGCTGCCGTCGGTGGTCAGGTGGACGACCGAGCCGCCCATCTGGTACATGCCGGCCTCGAAGCTCACGCGGGTGCGCGTGCTCGCCTTCTCGAAGATCATCGCCAGCGTGCGGTCGGCCAGCGGCTGGTAACGCTCGTAGTTCTTGAAGCGCCGCTTGATGATGCGGGCGCGCTCGAACAGGTAGCTGTATTCCTCGGCCCGCAGATCCTTGAATTGCAGATAGTGCTTCATGAGACTCATGCCTGGTTTCATGGGACGAAGGGGCCGCATCACGCGGAAAGAAACGTCTTGATGATCGGACAGAGGATGCTGACGATCTCGTCGGCCTCCGCAGCGGTGAGGATCAGCGGCGGCACGAGGCGGATCACGCGGTCGGCCGTGACGCTGAGCAGCAAACCAGCCTCCATCGCCCGCGTCAGGATCTCGCCGCAGTTCCGATCCAGCTCGATGCCGATCATCAGCCCGTAGCCGCGCACCTCGGTGACGCCGGCCACGCCTTCGAGTTCGCGCAGCAGGGTGGCCTTCAGGTGGGCGCCGACGGTGGCGGCGTTTTCCATCAGGCCGTCCTCTTCCATGATCCGCAGCGTCTCGACCCCGGCGCGCATCGACAGCGGGTTGCCGCCAAACGTCGTGCCGTGGTTGCCCGGCTGGAAGATCTTCGCCGCGCGCGGCCCGCAGACCACCGCACCGATCGGCACGCCCGAGCCGAGGCCCTTGGCCAGCGGCATCACGTCCGGCTTGATCCCCGCCCACTGGTGCGCGAACCACTTGCCCGTGCGCCCGATGCCGCACTGCACCTCGTCGAGCATCAGCAGCAGGTCACGCTCGTCGCACAGCGCACGCAGGCTGCGCAGGTAATCCCAGCGCGCCGCGTTGATGCCGCCCTCGCCCTGGATGGTTTCCAGGAACACGGCGACCACGTTCGGGTTGTCGCGCACGGCGGCTTCCACGGCGGCGAGGTCGTTCATTGGCACGCGGATGAAACCCTCGACCAGCGGCCCGAAACCGGCCTGCACCTTGGGGTTGCCGGTGGCGGACAGCGTGGCGATGGAGCGGCCGTGGAACGCCTTCTCGTAGACGATGATTTCCGGGCGCTCGATGCCCTTGTCGTGGCCGAACTTGCGGGCGAGCTTCAGCGCGGCTTCGTTGGCCTCCAGGCCGGTGCTGCAGAAGAAGGCGTTGGTCAGGCCGGACAGCTCGACCAGCTTGGCGGCGAGCTGCTCCTGGCCGGGCACATGGTAGTAATTGGAGCAGTGGATGAGCGTGGCGACCTGCTCCTGCAGCGCGGCGACGAACCGGGGATGCGCGTGGCCGAGCGTGTTCACGGCGATGCCGCCGAGGCCGTCGAGGTATTCGCGGCCGGTGGTGTCCCAGACTCGGCAGCCTCGGCCATGCGACAGCGCGATCGGCAGGCGGCCGTAGGTGGTCATCACATGGGGTTCGGCGATCGAGAGCGAGGCAGGGGCAGCGGACATCTGTGAAGTCTCCGACAGGAGGGGCTGAAAAAAACAAAGGCGCCGTCAAGGAGTCGGCGCCCAGTCGATTGTAGGCAAAGCGATGGACAGCCGGCCGACAGTGACAGCAGCGATACTCGACGCGCGCCGACGGTCGCGATCCGTCACGGGGCTGCTGCGGTGCAGCACAATACGGGTTTACGTGGCAACCGCGCGAGCTTGTCACAGCAAGGCAGCAGGCAGCAGGCAGCAACACGTGACGACCAACATTCCCAAACCCCGCGAAGTCTTCATCCAGGGCATCACCAGCGATGGCCGCACCTTCCGCCCCAGCGACTGGGCGGAGCGGCTGGCCGGTGCCATGTCGTGTTTCCGGCCAGGGGGCCAGACGGGTGGCCTGGGGGGCGCGATCGGCTATTCCCCCTACTGCATCCCCACCTCGCTGGGCAACGCCAAGTGCGTCGTCGTCAACGAGGCACTCAAGGAGATGGAGCCGATGGCCTGGGACTTCGTGATGAACTTCGCCCGCGACAACGACCTGCAGGTGATCGAGGCGTGTCTGCTGCCCGATCCGCCGCGCAAGGTCTGATCCTCTGCCGCTCTGATCCGCTGACCCGCCAACTCCGCCTTTTCAGCGGTTTTTCCGCTCAAGTTCCGCCGATCGGCGCCGAACGCGGCGCGCCATGATGGCCGGGTGAACTCCCAGCCCGTCCACGCCTGCCTCCCGATCCGCCGCCGGCGGGTCCACGCCTTCAGCGGCTTCGACCCGCGCGGCGCCGCCCACGACCACCACCTTGCCCGCACCGAAGCCCTGCGCGCCCAGCCCAGCGGCGCGCGGCTGGAGGTCGGGCCGCGCCTGCCGGACGGCCCGCAGTGCCACACCTGGTCCGTGCAGTGCCAGCCGGCCGACCCTGGCGCAGCGGCCGTCCACACCACGCAGGTCCGCATGGGCTGGGACGATCTGGTGCGCGCGCACTGGCGCAAGACGCCGTCGCAGTGGCTGCGCACCACGGTTCGGGTCTACGCGGCGCTGGTGCGCGAGGTGGGCCTGTGGCGGCTGTACCGGCTGCATCCGCCCGCCTTGCTGACGGCGCTGTGGCCGCTGTGCGGCGGGCCGGGCGGGGCGTGGCTGCTGCGCATCTGCGATTTCCTGTGGCAACTCGGGCGCGCCGAAGTGCCGGCGCTGGAACGCCGCCGCGCCGACTGGGTCGAGCAGATCCTCCACCGCCAGCAAGCCGATCCGGTCGAGGAGGTCATCCTGGTCGGGCACAGCGTGGGCGCGCTGCTGGCGGTGTCCACGGCCGCGGCGCTGCTGGCCGATCCACGCTGGCAGGCCGTGCAGGGCGGGCGGCGCACCGGGCTGGTGACGCTGGGCGCCTGCTACGCCGGGTTGACACTGCGGCGGGGCGCGGGGGCACAGCAGTTCCGGCAGGCGCTGGTGGCGCTGTGCCGCACGCCGGGGCTGGACTGGCTCGATGTGACGGCGCGCATCGACCCGATGTGCGTCGATCAGGCCCATCCGCTGGCCGGCACCGCCGAAGGTGACGCCGGATCGGATCGGCCGGTGCGGCGCTCGGCGCGGTTCTTCCAGATGTACGCATCCGCGCACTGGCAGGCGATCCGCCGCGACAAGCAGCGCGCGCACAGCCTCTACCTCATGACGCCGGACCACGCCGGCAATTTCGATCTCCACGACCTGCTCTACGGCCCGCGCCCGTTCGCGCAGCACCTGGGCCACCCCCACCCACCACCATGAATGCCCCCCATTTCTGCCCCGCCTACCCCCAGCCACGGCGGCACAAGGTGTCCGGCTGGCTGATGTTCTTCAGCGCCCGCCATTCGTGGCTGGACGCGCTGTACGAGCGCAGCTACCGGATGCAGATGGGCGAGGTCCACCTGCCGGGGCTGGACCTCTACATGGTCAACGAGCCGGCACTGGTCCGCCAGGTGCTGACGAACGCCGGCGACAACTTTCCCAAGAGTGCCCTGCTCGGCGAGGCGCTGGAGCCGCTGCTGGGCGAGAGCATCTTCACCACCAACGGCACCCAGTGGCAGCGCCAGCGCGCGATGATGGACCCGGCCTTCGCGCAGGCGCGGCTGAACGTGGCCTTCCCCGTGATGCGCGAGGCGACGGACGCGATGCTGGCGCGGCTGGCGGCCTTGCCCGACGGCGTGGAGCACGACCTGGAGGTCGAGATGACCCACGTCACCGCCGACATCATCTTCCGCACCATCTTCTCCGAGCCAATGACCGGGCCGGACGCGCACCGGGTGTTCGACGCCTTCTCGCGCTTCCAGGCGCAGGTGCCGCGGCTGATGCTGCCGTCGCTCTTCGGAAAACGCTGGTTGCGCTGGCCGTGGGATGCATGGCGCAGCCGGCGGGCGGCGCGCGAGATCCGCGGCTTGCTGGAAAAACTGGTGCGCCCGCGCTACGAAGCCCACCGCGCAGGCTGCCCGGCGACGCGGCAGGACATCCTCGCGTCCTTCCTCGACGCCCGCGACAGCGAGAGCGGCGCGCCGTTTGCGTTCGAGGCGCTGGTGGACCAGGTGGCGATGCTGTTCCTGGCCGGCCACGAAACCTCGGCCAGCGCGCTGACCTGGGCGACGCACCTGCTGGCGCACGCCCCCGATGTCCAGGCGCGGGTCCATGCCGAAGTGGACGCGCAGCTCGGCGACCGGGCGGCGGAGCTGGGCGACATGAAGGCCCTGCCCCTGACGCGCAACGTGTTCCGCGAGACGCTGCGGCTGTTCCCGCCGGTGGGCTTCATGGCACGCCAGACGGCGGGCGCTTGTCCGATGCGCAAGAAGCAGGTGCCTGCGGGTGCGACCGTCGTCGTCGCACCCTGGCTCATCCACCGCCACCGCGACCTCTGGCCCGAGCCGGACGCCTTCAACCCGGACCGCTACGACGGCGACACGGCCCGCGAGGCGCTGAAACAGGCGTATCTGCCGTTTGGCATGGGGCCGCGGGTGTGCATGGGCGCGGCCTTCGCGCTGCAGGAGGCGACGCTGATCCTGGCGCAACTGGTGCGCCGCTACCGGCTGGAGGCGGTGCCCGGCCATGTGCCGCAGCCGGTCGGGCGGCTCACGATCCGCTCGGCCAATGGGGTGCGGCTGCGGCTGTTCCGGCGGGCATGAAGGAGCGGCTGGCGGGTTTCCTGCTGATGTGCGCGGTGGTGCCGATGGCGGTGTGCGGCTACCTGCTGCTGGTGTGGGTGGGGTTGTTCGGGCCGAATGCGCGCGGACGGGCGGGCGTGCGGGCGCTGGACCACTTCGTCAATGCCACTGTCTTCAACGGCTACGCCTGGGAGTCGATCTCATCACACGCCTGGCGGGCGCGTGACCGGCGGTGGGCGCAGGTGGTGATCCGCGTGACCGACCGTTTCCAACCCGACCACTGCCGGCGGGCGAACAAGCGCGAACAGCCGGTGGTGGACCTGGTGCTGAAATCGCGCCTGGACCGGCAGACGATCGCCTGAGCGCAATGCGAAGCGGCAAAGCAAAACGGGTCAGCTTCCGAAGAAACTGACCCGTTGCGTTGTCTGGTGCGGCTGGCAGGATTCGAACCCACGACCCCTTGGTTCGTAGCCAAGTACTCTATCCAACTGAGCTACAGCCGCAATGCGAAATTTGATAGTTGGTGCGGCTGGCAGGATTCGAACCCACGACCCCTTGGTTCGTAGCCAAGTACTCTATCCAACTGAGCTACAGCCGCTCAAATTTTGCTGAGAGACGGATTATGGCGTGAATCCCCCGCGCTTGGCAAGCCATTGGCAACATGGCTCACGAATTTTTTGCCGCCTCGCGGTAGCAGCGGTGTGCGAGTTCCTCGTCACCCTCGATTTCGGCGATCTCGGCCAGCGCGCGCCAGGCTTTCATGCGCAGCACGCTGTCGGCGTGCGGCGACTGGGCCGCCGATTCGAGCAACCGGTGGGCGCGGCCCCAGAGCTGGCGCTCGGCCATCGCCTGCCCGACGACAAAGGCCAGTTGCGGATCCTGCGGCAGCGATTCGATGCTGGACTCCAGCAGCGGCAGCCAGTCGGGCGGCAACCCAGGCAGCACCTCGGCAAACGCATCCAGCACATCGGCGCGCTCACGCTCACCCAACTGCGAAAGGTTTTCCCAGTGCGGCCGCAACCAGCCGCGGGCGTCCGACAAGGCGTCCAGCGCACCGGCCCGCTTCGCGGCGCGTGCGGTGACATAGGGATCGCGGCGATCGGCGCTGTCGAGCTGCAGCCAGGTGCGGCGGAGCTGGTCGGCATCGCGTGCGGTGTCGAGCGCCTCGACCGCCAGCGAACGCAGCAGGCCCTGTGCGGCCGCTGGTGTGAAGCCCTGGTGCTTGGCGAGCAGGCGAGCGGTCTTGAGTGCCTCCAGGGGCTGGCGGGCCAAGCGTGAGGCTTGCAGTTTGAGTCGAAGCGCGTGCGTGCGCCGCGCCACGCCGGCCGGCAACAGCGCCAACTGGTCCAGCGCCCGGTCGGCGTCGCGGTCATCGACGGCCCACTCGGCGGCCAGCAAGCGCGCGCCCTCGCCCACCGTCGATCCTCCCGGCAGATTCGCGATGAGTGTCTGCGCCTGGGAGAGCTGCTCGTTGCGGCGCGGCTGGTCCTGCAGGCGGTGCAGGCTGCTGGCGGCCACCAGATGCGCCAGCACGGCAAAATCCGGCTCGATGCGCAGATCCGGCGACTGCGCCCGGATCTCCAGCGCCTGCTGCGCCGCCTTGTTGGCACGGCCGTAGCGGCCAGCGAACAGCAGCGAGAACGATTCGCGCAGCGCCTTCTGTGCCGCATGCTCGCGCTGGCGGGTGCGCCACGCCTTGGCGCGTTCCGGCAGCCCGACGAGGCTCGACACCGCCCCGATCACGACGTAGCCCGCCCCGCCGAGCATCAGCATCACCAGCACGAAGACGTTGATCGACACATCGACCCGCCACGGCGACCAGTAGATCGACACCAGCCCGTCGTTGGCCCCGAGCGTGCTCGCCGCCAGCACGGCGACGGCAAAGATCAGCAGCAACCAGACCACTTGACGCATGACCGCCTCCCCTCAGCGACCCGCCACCGCGGCAGCCGTGGCAGCGAGGGACTCATCGGGCCGGGGAATGCCCACCAGGCGGCTTTGCGCAGCGACGGCGCGCAGCAGATCGGCAGCAATCTGGGTGCGGCGCGCGGTGCCGTCGAAATAGGTCTGCAGCGAACGCTGGGCACTCTGGAGATCCACCGTCGCCGCCTCCGGCTGGCGCGACAGCAGCGACAGGCGCGCGTTGAGCAGCCGCAGCTTGAGGTTCTCGCGCAGGAACACGCCCTGCTCGGGGGCCAGCAGCATCGCCTCGGGCCGGTCGATGCGGGTCACGCGCAGCAGGCTGCTGACCTCGTCCCACACCAGACGCAGCGGCCGTTCCCAGTCCACCAGCCATTGGCGCCACAGCGGCAGATCCGCCCGCGCCGGAGCGGACGCCACCGCTTCCTGCGACTGCGCGCGCTGTGCCGACACCACCGCACGCGCCGTGGTCGCCGACTGCGATACCAGCGGCAGCTCGTCCGTGAGGCGCACCACCTCGTCGAGCTTGATGAGCAGCGAGCCGATGTCCGGCACCGCCACGGCGCGCACCCGGTCCAGGTCGCGGGCAATGGCGCGGCGCAGCGGCTCCAGACGCGGCTGGCTGATGCGGGCCAGGCGTTCGTCGGCGCTGCGCAGGGCGGCCATCAGGGGTTCGGCGCTGCCGGTGATCGAGCTTTGCTGCACGGCGACGCGGATCGAGGCGTCGATGTCCGACACCGCGTTTTCGTCGCGCGAGCGGGACATGGACAGGATCAGGTCGTCGAGCTGGTCACGCTGCAAGGCCACTTCGGACACCCGCGCGTCCATCAGCGCGACCTTGGCGGCGGCGTCGCGGGCGACATCTTCTGCCTGCTTGGCCAGCACGCGCGCTTCGGACGCCTGCTCGCTGCTGCCCTGCTGGCGCTTGACGAGTTCCATCTCCAGCGCGTGGACCCGCTGCTGCGTTTCCCAGCCCATCCAGAGGCTGCCCCCGGCGACCAGCGCCAGCACCAGTCCGACGGGCATGACCCACGACGGCAGGGCGGGTGGCACTGCGGCAGCGTGGACGATCATCGGCACCGCAGGCGCGGGTGCAAGGTGAGCCACCGGCGCAGGGGCAACGGCCGGAACGTCCGGCGTTGTTGCGGGCGGTTCGGCGCTGGCGGGAGCGCCTGTGGGAGGAAGTGTTTGATCGTTCACGGGCGTTGCGGGGCCGAAGTGTTCATCCCGCTGCGTGGATTGTATCGACGGGGCATGACGACCGTGCAACGCATCACAACTGCCGATACATTCAGCGCCAGCACGCCACCGCCTGCACCACGGCCACCGGATCCGGCGTCACCGGCACGACCTGCTGGAAACCGCCCCGCCGCGCCGTCTCGGCGATGCGCGGATGCGTGGCCAGCACCGGCACCGCCAGCACGGCAGCGCGCAGCACGGAGTCGGCCATCGGCGCATCCGGCGCCAGCAGGTGGGCGATGCACTGCGAGCTGCTGAAAAGCCAGGCATGCCGCGCCGGCTGTGCGGCCACCGCCACAAGCGTGTCGTGCAGCGCCCCCGGCCACACTGGAAGCCCACGCCGATACGCCGCCAGACACGACACCGACGCCCCCGCCCGGCCCAGCGTGTCGGCCAGCCAGTCGCGCCCGTCCTCGCCCCGCACGACCAGCACCGACTGTCCAACCCAGTCCAGCCCGGCCAGCGCGTGGGTCCAGAGCGATTCGGCGTCGAAGGTCACGGCGTCCATCGGTGGTGACACGATCGACGCGGGGTCGATCCCATGCGTCTGGAGTGCCGCCACCGTGCCAGGTCCGGTCGCGCCGGCGAGTGTCGTGTTCGGCCAGCACGCACCGGCCGGACGCGCCGCGAAGAACGCCAGCACCGCATTCGGGCTGACGAACATCACCAGCCGGTGCCGCTGCAGCCCCATCCAGGTGCGCGCCACGTCCGCGTCGAACGCAGCGACCCGTTCGATGCGCATCAGCGGCAGGGCACGTGCGGCCTGACCCAGCGCCTGCAGCCACGCGACCCACTCGTCGGCCTGCGGCTGCGGCCGGGTCACGACCACCGTGACGCCGGGCGCCAAAGTCATGCCGCCGCCAGCGCCTCGGCCGCGGCCAGATAGGCCATGCCGCCGCCATCGCGCAGCAGTTGCGCCACCGACAGACCCAAGGCTTCGGCGCCCGCCACGTCGGTCACGGCCCCCTCGACTTGCGCCATCAGCAGCGGCTGCGCCGCGTCGGTCGGGTGGCCGAGGCGGGCTTCGAGCTGCATCCAAGCACCGTGCCACGTCCCATGCGCGGCCAACGGCATGCTGCAACTGCCACCCAGCGCCCGCGACACCGCCCGCTCGGCGTGAACCGCCAGCCACGTCGGCGTGTCGATCAACGTCGCCAGTGCCTCGCGCAGCGCCACGCTGTCGGTGCGGACTTCGATGCCGAGTGCGCCCTGTCCCGCCGCCGGCAGCATCACCTGCGGATCGATCACCGCCCGGATGCGCGACGCCAGCCCGAGCCGCTTCAACCCTGCCGCCGCCAGCACGATGCCGTCGTACTGTCCCTCGTCGAGCTTGCGCAGCCGCGTGTCGAGGTTGCCCCGCAGCGGCTGCACGTCCAGATCCGGCCGCACCGCCTTGAGCTGCACCACGCGGCGCAGGCTCGACGTGCCGACCTTCGCACCCAGCGGCAGCGCCTGCACCGAGTCGAAGTGGTTCGACACCCAGGCGTCGCGCGGATCCTCGCGCTCCAGCACGGTACACAGCGTGAACCCGGCCGGCATTTCCATGGGCACATCCTTGAGCGAATGCACCGCCAACTGCGCGCGGCCCTCCTCCAGCGCGACCTCCAGCTCTTTCACGAACAACCCCTTGCCGCCGACCTTGGACAAGGCACGGTCGAGGATCTGGTCGCCACGGGTCGTCATGCCCAGCAGATCGACGCTCCAGCCGAAACGGGTGTGCAGCAGCGTCTGGACATGTTCGGCCTGCCACAGGGCCAGGCGGCTTTCTCGGGTGGCGATGGTGCAGGAGAGCGGCGGTGTGTTCATCCCGCCATTGTCCCGCATCGACACCCGCCCGCGACCGACCCCCGCCGACCCACCGCTGGCCTCGAACTTGCTGGTTTCCGCATACGATGCGAAACACGCGGTGCTAAGATTTAGCCCGTAACCAGATTACCAATCCAACGACTTCGAGGTTTCAATGCCACGCGCCGCCCGCTCCCGCTCGCCCGGCTCCGTTGCCGCCCCCGACACAGTGGCCGTTGCCAGCTCGCCGGCCGACGCCGCCGAGAAGAACCGCCCGCTGGTCGAGGACATCCGCCTGCTCGGGCGCCTGCTCGGTGACGTGATCCGCGAACAGGAGGGCAAGGCCGCCTTCGAGCTGGTCGAGAAGATCCGCCAGCTCTCCGTCGCCTACCGCCTGAAGCAGGACGCGACGGCCGGCAAGGCGCTCGACCGGCTTTTGAAGAACCTCTCGGTGGACCAGACCGTCAGCGTCATCCGCGCCTTCAGCTACTTCTCGCACCTCGCCAACATCGCCGAGGACCGCCACCATGTGCGCCGACGTGACGTGCATGAGCGCCAGGGGCATCTGCAGGAAGGCTCGCTGGCGATGACCTTCGAGCGGCTGGCCGACGCCGACATCCGCGCCGACGACATCGCCCGTACGCTCGACCACGCGCACATCTCGCCCGTGCTGACCGCGCACCCGACCGAGGTGCAGCGCAAGTCCATCCTCGACGCCGAGCGCGCCGTGGCGGAACTGATCGGCGAGCGCGACGGCCTGCACACCGCCCGCGAGCGCAGCGACAACGAAACCATGCTCACCGCCCGCGTCACGCAGCTCTGGCAGACGCGCATGCTGCGCTACACCAAGCTGACCGTGTCCGACGAGATCGAGAACGCGCTGTCCTATTACCGCAGCACTTTCCTGCGCCAGATCCCGAAGCTGTACCGCGAGGTCGAGAACGCCTTGCCCGGCCGCCCGATCGCCAACTTCTTCCGCATGGGCAACTGGATCGGCGGCGACCGCGACGGCAACCCCTTCGTCACCGCCGAGACGCTGAAACTCGCGCTGTCGCGGCAGAGCGAGACCGTGCTGCGCCACTACCTGACCGAGGCGCATGAACTGGGCGCCGAGCTGTCGATGTCGCTGCTGCTGGCACCGATCACGCCCGAGATGGCCGCGCTGGCCCAGCGTTCCCCCGACCAGAACGCGCACCGCGAGGACGAGCCGTACCGCCGCGCCCTGATCGGCGTCTATGCCCGGCTGGCCGCGACGCTGCACGAACTGACCGGCACCGAAGCCCTGCGCCACGCCGTCGCCCCGCAGAACCCGTATGCCTCGTCGGACGAGTTTCTGGCCGACCTGAAGGTGATCGAAGCCTCGCTGAAGCACCACCACGCCCAGGCATTGATCGCGCCGCGCCTGGCGCCGTTGATGCGGGCCGTCGAGGTGTTCGGCTTCCACCTGGCGACGGTGGACCTGCGCCAGAGTTCGGACAAGCACGAGGAGGTCGTGGCCGAACTGCTGCGCACCGCGCGCATCGAAGCCGACTACAGCGCGCTCGACGAGTCCGGTCGGCGCGAACTGCTGATGCGGGTGCTGAACGACGCCCGTTCGCTGCGCGTGATCGGCGCCGAGTATTCGGAGCACGCCCGCAGCGAGCTGGCGATCTTCGAGACGGCGCGCACCATGCTCGCCCGCTACGGCCGCCACGCGCTGCGCCACTACATCATCAGCCACACGGAGGACGTGAGCGACCTGCTGGAGGTGCTGGTGCTGCAGAAGGAGGTCGGCCTGATGCGCGGCACGCTGGACAGCCAGGACGACAAGACCCTGGCCCGCAACGACCTGATCGTCGTGCCGCTGTTCGAGACCATCGGCGACCTGCGCAACGCCGCGCCGATCATGCAGCAGTTCTATGCGCTGCCGGGTGTCGCGGGGCTGGTGCAGCGGTCGGGGGCGGAGCAGGACATCATGCTCGGCTACTCCGACAGCAACAAGGACGGCGGCTTCTTCACCAGCAACTGGGAGCTGTACGCGGCGGAACTCGCGCTGGTCGAGTTGTTCGACACCCTCGGCCACCACCACGGCATCACGCTGCGCCTGTTCCACGGCCGCGGCGGCACGGTCGGCCGTGGCGGCGGCCCGAGCTACCAGGCCATCCTCGCGCAGCCGCCCGGCACCGTGAACGGCCAGATCCGCCTGACCGAACAGGGCGAGGTCATCGCCTCCAAGTACGCGCACCCGGAAATCGGCCTGCGCAACCTGGAAACGCTGGTCGCCGCGACGCTCGAAGCCACGCTGCTGCACCCGACCAAGAGCGCCCCGCGCAGCTTCCTCGACGCGGCGGCCGAGATTTCGGCGGCGAGCATGGCGGCCTACCGGGCGCTGGTGTACGAGACGCCGGGCTTCACCGACTACTTCTTCAGCGCCACACCGATCCGCGAGATCGCCGAGCTGAACATCGGCTCGCGCCCCGCGTCACGCAAGGCGACGCGGGCGATCGAGGATCTGCGGGCGATTCCGTGGGGCTTCTCGTGGGGGCAATGCCGGGTGGCGCTGCCGGGCTGGTGCGGCTTCGGCTCGGCGGTGGAGAGCTACCTCGCCAACGGCAAGACCGACAAGCTGCGCGCCGAGCGGCTGGCGCTGTTGCAGCGGATGTGCAAGGACTGGCCGTTCTTCCGCACGCTGCTGTCGAACCTGGACATGGTGCTGGCCAAGACCGACCTGCGCATCGCGGCGCGCTACCTCGATCTGGTCGAGGACAAGAAGCTCGGCAAGCGGATCTTCGCCGCGATCGAGGCCGAGTGGCAGCGCACCAACGACGCGCTGAACCAGATCACCGGCGACACGCAGCGGCTGGCGAACAACCCGACGCTGGCCCGCTCGATCGAGCACCGCTTCCCTTATCTCGACCCGCTGAACCACCTGCAGGTCGAGCTGATGCGCCGCTACCGGCAGCGGCCGGCGGACGCCAAGACGGCGGGCGACCCGACACTGGAGCGGCTGCAGCGCGGCATCCACATCTCGATCAACGGGGTGGCGGCGGGCCTGCGCAACACGGGCTGAGGCGGACGCAGGCTCTGGCTCAATCCACCAGCCGGAAGGTGTAGCTGTAGCTGCGCAGCACACCGTTCACCCGCACGTTGGTGATGGTCACGTCGTGGAACACGCCCGCCACGATGCCCGCGGCGCGAAAGCGCAGGACGTTGGGCACGCCGTAGCCGACGTAGTCGGGCGAGACCTCGCTGACGGCCAGCGCCGCACCGCCACGGGGCACGACCGAGACGGTGGCCACGCCGTAATCGACCTTGCTCTGGCCGTTGGCGCTGCGGCTGGTCTTGTCGGCGATGGCGGTGAAGGACTGGATGGGGGCCGTGGTGCCCGTGCCCTGGAAGTACGCCTTCTTGTAGTCGCCGACCGGGTAGGCCACGTAGTCGGACGCGACCGGGCCGGCGCCGTCGGTGGTCTGGATGACCTTGAGCGCGGCGCCGGTGGCGCGCACGCCGCCAGCGGATTCGACATCCACGCGTCCGAAGGCCACCTTGGTGAGGAAGGGGTCGAGCATCCAGCGGCGGTGGCCAAGCGTCGCTTCGCTGCCCACATCGGCCAGCCAGCCCGCCAGGATGGTCGCCGAGGAGGCCAGTGTCAGGTAAGCACTCGGGCCGCCAAGGTAGAGGTTGCTGCTGGCGCCGCCGTCCCGGCCGGTGGGGGTGTAGCAGCCCCAGGAGGTCGGTGGCGCGTGGTCGAGCGCGCTGTTGACGACCGACATCAGCGCAATCTGCATCACCTCGCCATCGCCAGCCGTGTCATAGCCGACGGTGGCCAGACCGTGGGCGGTGCGGATGGCGTTGACGGTGGCGAGTGCGCCGGATTTTTCTGCGGCGGTCAGCGTGCCGGTGCGGCAGAGGCTGGTGTCGGGCAGCGTGGCGTAGAGCGGCAGAGCGGCGGTGGTGAAGTCGGAGGTGCTGCCACCCGATCCGGAGCCAGACCCTGAACCCGAACCAATGCTGATCGACGCCCCGACACTGCCGCCGCAGCCTGCCAGGGACAGCGCCAGCGCCGCACAGAGGCTCCAGCCCGCCCAGCGGGACACAAGCGTGGCAGGGTCAGGGTGGACAAACGAAAGAAACGGCATGACAGGCTCCCGGATCAGGTAGTGGACAAGCCCTGAAGCCTACCGCGCCTGACCGCTGAAACCTTCCAGCACATTGACGACGTTGGTGCCTACCTCGGCCACGGCGTAGCCACCCTCCAGCGTGAACACCGTCGGCAGACCGCACCGGGCCAGCCGCTCGCCAAGCCGGAAGTAGTCGGCGCTGCGCAGGTGAAAACCGGAAATCGGATCGCCCTCGAAGGTGTCCACGCCCAGCGCCACCACCAGCGCATCGGGCTGGAACCGCGCCACCGCCTGCGCGGCGTGGTCGAGCGTATCGAACCAGGTCGCGGCCGAGGTGCCGCGGGGCAGCGGCAGGTTGAGGTTGCAGCCGAAGCCGGCACCCTCCCCGCACTCGTCCGCGTGGCCGAGGAAGAAGGGGTATTC
>NZ_JAAFKF010000010.1 GCF_013299175.1 Sphaerotilus sp. | reverse complement strand
GTGGACGTGAGTTCCGGCGTTGAAGTCGGCAAGGGTGTCAAGGACGCCGTGCTGATGCGCCAATTCTGCGAAGCCGTCCGCGAAGCCGACGCCCGACGGGCCGACGCCGACAGCGGATACTGAATTTCCCGAGAGTCACGATGTTTACCTACGACCAACCCGATGCCCGTGGGCATTTCGGGGTCTACGGCGGCAGCTTTGTCGCTGAAACCCTCAGCCATGCGCTCGACGAATTGCGCGGGGCCTATGAGCACTACCGCCACGACCCGCAGTTCATCGCCGAATTCCGCCGCGAACTGAAGCATTTTGTCGGCCGCCCCAGCCCGGTCTACCACGCCGACCGCATGAGCCGCGAGATGGGCGGCGCGCAGATCTACCTCAAGCGCGAGGACTTGAACCACACCGGCGCGCACAAGGTCAACAACACCATCGGCCAGGCCCTGCTCGCCAAGCGCATGGGCAAGCCGCGCGTGATCGCCGAAACCGGCGCTGGCCAGCATGGCGTGGCGACCGCGACGATCTGTGCGCGCTACGGCATGGAGTGCGTGGTCTACATGGGTTCGGAGGACGTGAAGCGCCAAAGCCCGAACGTGTACCGGATGCACCTGCTCGGCGCCCGTGTGGTGCCGGTCGAGTCGGGCAGCAAGACGCTGAAGGACGCACTCAACGAGGCGATGCGCGACTGGGTGACGAACGTCGAGAACACGTTCTACATCATCGGCACGGTGGCGGGCCCGCACCCGTATCCGGCGATGGTGCGCGATTTCCAGAGCGTCATCGGTACCGAATGCCTGACGCAAATGCCGGACATGATCGCCGAGCTGGGCGGTCCTGCGGGTCGGCAGCCGGACGCGGTGGTCGCCTGCGTGGGCGGCGGCAGCAACGCCATGGGCATTTTCTACCCCTACATTCCGCACGAGGGCACGCGCCTGATCGGCGTCGAGGCGGCGGGCGAGGGCATGGACACGGGCAAGCACTCGGCCTCGCTGCAACTGGGCAAGCCCGGCGTGCTGCACGGCAACCGCACCTACATCCTGCAGGACGCCAACGGCCAGATCACCGAGACGCACTCCGTGTCGGCGGGTCTGGACTACCCCGGCGTCGGCCCGGAACATGCGTATCTGAAGGACATCGGTCGCGCCGAGTACGTCGGCATCACGGACAAGGAAGCCCTGGAGGCGTTCCACTACCTCTGCCGCACCGAGGGCATCATCCCGGCGCTGGAGTCGAGCCACGTATCATCCAGTTGATCGAGAACGAGCCGCGCGAGCGGGTGGTGCCGGTGGCCGCCGGTTTCCTCCGCGAGATCCGCGCAGCCTTGGACACGCTCCAGACCACCCCCGCAACCGCCCCAGGAGAACGCGCATGAGTTGGCTCGACAAGCTGCTGCCCCCCAAGATCCAGCAGACCAAACCCAGCGAACGCCGCACGGTGCCGGAAGGCTTGTGGGTCAAGTGCGCGTCCTGCGAGACGGTGCTCTACAAGACCGACCTGGAGGGCAACCTCAATGTCTGTCCGAAGTGTGGTCACCACCACCGCATCGATGCCCGTGCCCGCCTGAACGGTTTCCTCGACGACGAAGGCCGCTACGAGATCGGCCAGGAAGTCCTGCCGGTCGATGCGCTGAAGTTCAAGGACAGCAAGAAATACCCCGAGCGCCTCAAGGAAGCGATGGAGTCCACCGGGGAGACCGATGCGCTGGTGGTCATGGGCGGCTCGGTGCTGAGCATTCCGCTGGTCGTCGCGGCCTTCGAGTTCGACTTCATGGGCGGCTCGATGGGTTCCGTGGTCGGGGAACGCTTCGTGCGCGGGGTCGAGACGGCGATCGAGCAGAAAGTGCCGTTTGTCTGCTTCACCGCCACGGGTGGGGCGCGCATGCAGGAAGGGCTGCTCTCGCTGATGCAGATGGCCAAGACCAATGCGTCGCTGACCCGCCTCGGCAAGGCGAAGCTGCCCTACATCAGCGTGCTGACCGACCCGACGATGGGCGGTGTCTCGGCCGGGTTCGCCTTCGTGGGCGATGTGGTCATTGCCGAACCCAAGGCGCTGATCGGTTTCGCCGGCCCGCGCGTGATCGAGAACACCGTGCGCGAGAAGCTGCCGGAGGGCTTCCAGCGGTCGGAGTTCCTGATCGAGAAAGGCGCGCTGGACATGATCGTGGACCGCCGCGAGCTGCGCCAGACCGTCGCCCGCCTGCTGGCGATGCTGCAGCGGCAGAGCGCCGACGCGGTGTCCTGAGCCCACCTGCCACGCTCCGTGCTCCTGGGGGCGTCGCAAGACGCCCCTTCGGTTTTTCAACGTCGATGTGACCGCCATGCCCCACACCCTGTCCGACTGGCTCGCCCACTGCGAGCGTCTGCACCCCGTGACCATCGAACTCGGCCTCGACCGGGTGCAGCGCGTGCGCGAGCGGATGGGCCTGCAGTTCGATGTGCCGGTGTTCACCGTGGCGGGCACCAACGGCAAAGGCTCGACCTGCGCCATGCTCGAAGCCATCCTGCTGCAGGGCGGCTACCGCACGGCGGTCTACGGCTCGCCGCACCTGGTGCATTTCGAGGAGCGCCTGCGCCTGAACGGCGACGTGGTGCAGGCCGAGGTGCTGCTGCCGCATTTCGCTGCGGTCGAGGCGGCGCGGGGTGACGAGTCACTGACGTATTTCGAGTTCACGACGCTGGCCATCCTGCACTGCATGGCCGCGCAGCCGCTGGATGTGGTGGTCCTCGAAGTCGGCCTGGGCGGGCGGCTGGATGCGGTGAACATCATCGATGCCGACTGCGCCATCCTCACCAGCATCGACCTCGACCACATGGACTACCTCGGTCCCGACCGCGAGTCGATCGGCCGCGAAAAGGCCGGGATCATGCGGGCCGGCCGACCGGTGGTCGTGTCCGACCCGGTGCCGCCGCGCAGTGTCATCGAACACGCCGAAGCGTTGGGCGCGGACCTGTGGCTGTTCGGCCGCGACTTCAACTATTCGGGCGACCGCCAGCAGTGGGGCTGGAGCGGGCGCGGACGGCGCTACAACGCAATGGCCTACCCGGCGCTGCGCGGCGCGAACCAACTGCTCAACGCCTCGGGCGTGCTGGCCGCGCTGGATGCCATGCGCCCGCGGTTGTCGGTGCCGGCGCAGGCGGTGCGCAACGGGCTGGCGCTGGTCGAATTGCCGGGGCGCTTCCAGGTGGTTCCCGGACAGCCCACGCTGGTGCTCGATGTCGCCCACAACCCGCATGCCTCGGCCGTGCTGGCGCAGAACCTCGACCAGATGGGCTACTTCCCGCGCACCCACGCCGTGCTCGGCGCGATGGCGGACAAGGACATCGCCGGGCTGGTCGGGCCGCTGCTGTCGCTGGTCGATGTGTGGCACCTGTGCGATCTGCCCACGCCCCGCGCGGCCACCGCCGAAGGGCTGCGAGCGGCCATCGCAGCGGCGCGTGCGGCCCGGCCCAGCGGTTCTGCGCCGCTGCCGGCACCGGTGCTGCACTGCAACAGCGACCCGCAGGCGGCATTGGGCGCGGCGCTCAAGGGGGCGGACCCCACTGATAGAATCGTCGTTTTCGGATCTTTCCATACCGTCGGCGGTGTCTTGCAACACGGACTGCCACGCCTGGGCGCCGCACACGTCGGCTGACACGCCCGCTTTCGCCATCCCCACCACCCCGAGCAACGCGGCCTGACGGCTGAACCAGATGGGCTTGTTTTCCTTCCTCCAGCGCAAGAAGACCCCGGCTCCCGAGGCCCGCAAGCGCACGCCGCCGCCCCAGGATCCCGTGACCGTCGAGACGCTGCGCACCCGTGCCCGCCGGCGGCTGATCGGCGCGGCGGTGCTGGTGGGCGGGGCGGTGCTGGGGTTGCCTGCGCTCTTCGACAAGCCACCGCGTCCCGCGGACCAGTCCTTCCAGGTCCGTCTGGCCGGTGGCGAGGGTGCGGCGGCGGTGTCGGTCAAGGCGCCCACGGCGGTGGGGCAGGCGGGTTCCGCGGCGCCGACCGCCTCGGGCCGGCCGTCGGGATCGGTGGTGGCTCTGGCGACGACCGGGGCGGTCGTGGCGGCGGCAGCAGTGTTGCCGGGCACGGCCCGCAAGCCACCGGCCGACGAGGCCATCATCACCGAATCCAAGGCCGACCCGAAGGCCGAGGCGATGGCACGGGCGGCGGCCGCCAAGCTGAAAGCCGACAAGGCCCGCGCCGAGAAACTGAAGGCCGAGAAGGCGCGCCAGGCAGAGCAGGCCCGCGAAGCCGACAGGGCTGACAAGGCGCGCGAGGTGCGGTTGGCGGCCAAGAAAGCCAAGGACGCCAAAGAGGCGCAGGACGCCCGTGCGTCCGCCCGCAAGGACAAGGACGCCCGCGATGCCAAGGCGGCCAAGCTGGCGAAGGCCAAGGCCAATGCCGATGACGAGAGCGACAAGCCCCGCCGTTACGTCATCCAGTCCGGCTCGTTCGCCGAAGCGGCGGCCGCCCGTGACCTGGGCCGCCGCATCGGCAAGATCGGGCTGGATTCGCATGAACAGCACGTCGAGACCGCCGCCGGTTCGGCCCGGACGCGGGTGCGTCTGGGACCGTTCAATTCCAAGGAAGAAGCCTTGCGTGCCGCTGCGAAGCTCAAGGCGGCCGGGCTGAACGCTGCGGTGCTGCCGCTCTGAGGCCGGACCATGCTCGCCGACCTCGGGTGGATCGATCTGGCGATGTTGGCGGTGCTGGCGCTGTCGGTGGTCGCGGGGATGTTGCGCGGTCTGGTCAGCGAGGTGATGTCGCTCGGGGGCTGGGTGGTGGCGTGGCTGCTGTCGCAGGCGTGGGCGCTGGACGTGGCCGCGGCCTTGCACATCGGCGAGCCAGGGGGCCAGATCGCCCGCCTGTCCGGGCTGGTGATCACCTTCGTCGCGACGCTGCTCGCGTGGCGCGTGCTGACCTGGCTGCTGCAGCAGGTGATCCACGCGACGCCGCTGGCACCGCTCGATCGCTTGCTGGGCGCAGCGTTTGGCGTGCTGCGCGGCGGGCTGATCCTGCTGGTGGCGGTGATGATGCTGGGCCTGACGCCGATGGCGCGCCAGCCGTCCTGGCAGGCGTCGGACGGGGTGCGCTGGCTGACGGCTGCTCAGGCGGTGCTGGCCCCATGGCTGCCCGGCGACTGGCGGCCACTGCCGAGCGCGGCACCCGAGCCGGAACCGAGCCCCTCGGCACCAGGCTGAGCTGCAACGAAGACACGCAAGACACGCAATACACGCAGCACAAACGGGGATGACCGCGCCATCCGGCCCGGTGTCCGTTGGGAATTTCTTGAAAAGATGGAGTGAGCGATGTGTGGCATCGTCGGTGTGATTTCCAAGTCACCAGTGAACCAGTTGATCTATGACGCGCTGCTCTTGCTGCAGCACCGGGGCCAGGACGCGGCCGGCATCGTCACCGCCGTGGGCACCAAGTTCTTCATGCACAAGGCCCGCGGCATGGTGCGCGACGTGTTCCGCACCCGCAACATGCGCGCGCTGCCCGGCACGCTTGGCCTCGGTCAAGTCCGCTACCCGACCGCCGGCAACGCCTACAGCGAGGAGGAGGCGCAGCCCTTCTACGTCAATGCGCCGTTTGGCGTGGTGCTGGTCCACAACGGCAACATCACCAACGCCCACGCGCTGAAGACCGAGCTGATCGACATCGACCGCCGCCACCTCAACACCGAGAGCGACACCGAGGTGCTGATCAATGTCTTCGCGCACGAGCTGCAGGCAGCGGCGCAGGATCTGCCCCTCACGCCCGTGGAAGTGTTCAAGGCGGTCAGCGCGGTGCACCGCCGCGTCAAGGGTTCCTACGCCGTGGTGGCGCTGATCGCCGGCTACGGACTGGTGGCGTTCCGCGATCCGAACGGCATCCGCCCGCTGTGCCTCGGTTCAGCAGAAGCCTCCGGCAAGGGCACGGAGTGGATGGTGGCCAGCGAGTCGGTCGCCCTCGAAGGCAACGGCTACCACCTCGTGCGCGACGTGGCGCCGGGCGAGGCGCTGTTCATCACCCTGGAGGGTGCGCTGCACAGCCAGCAGTGCGCGGTGTCGCCGTCGCTGCACCCGTGCGTGTTCGAGTTCGTGTACCTGGCGCGCCCGGACTCGGTCATCGACGGCATCTCGGTCTACCACGCCCGCCTCAACATGGGCGAGACACTGGCGCAGCGGGTCGTCAGCACGATGCCGCCGTCCGACATCGACGTGGTGATCCCGATTCCCGAGTCGAGCCGGCCCTCGGCGATGCAGCTCGCGCAGCGCCTGGGCAAGCCCTACCGCGAAGGCTTCGTCAAGAACCGCTACGTCGGCCGCACCTTCATCATGCCGGGCCAGGCCACGCGCAAGAAGAGCGTGCGCCAGAAGCTCAACGCGATCGGCATGGAGTTCAAGGGCCGCAACGTGCTGCTGGTGGACGACTCGATCGTGCGCGGCACCACCTCGCGCGAGATCGTGCAGATGGCCCGCGAGGCCGGCGCGAACAAGGTCTACATGGCCTCGGCGGCGCCGCCGGTGCGCTACCCGAACGTCTACGGCATCGACATGCCGACCTCGGCCGAGCTGATCGCCCATGGCCGCACGATGGACGAGATCCGCGACTACATCGGCTGCGATGCGCTGATCTACCAGGACGTGGACGCGATGAAGCGCGCGGTGTCGTCGCTGAATCCGTCGCTGGCGGGGCTGGAGGCGTCCTGCTTCGATGGGCACTACATCACTGGCGACGTGAGTCCGGCCGATTTCGAGGCGATGAAGACCCAGCGCGCCAGCCAACCGCAGGAAGAGGAGGGCGCGGCGGCCGACCGCTCCCGCCTGGCCCTGCCGAACCGGGGGGATTGACCATGGGTGTGCGTGACGACCGCTGCCTGCCGGAAGGGCTGAGGCCCGAGACGCTGGCCGTGCGCACCGCGCTGCCGCCCAGCCAGCACGGCGAGAACTCCGAGGCGCTGTTCCTGACCAGCACGTTCGTTCAGCCCGATGCCGAAACCTCGGCGCGGCGCTTCGCGAACATGGAGGACTTCACCTACGCGCGCACCAGCAACCCGACGGTGCGCAGCCTGGAGATGCGCCTGGCCGCGATGGAGGGGGCCGAAGGCGCCATCGCCACCGCCACCGGCATGAGCGCCATCCTGCTGCTCATCATGGGGTTGCTGAAGGCGGGTGACCATGTGGTGTGCTCGCGTTCGGTGTTCGGTTCGACCATCGGCCTGTTCGCCAAGGAGTTCGGCAAGTTCGGTGTCGAGACCAGCTTCGTCTCGCAGACCGACATCGCCGAGTGGCGCGCCGCGATCCGGCCGACGACGAAGCTGCTGTTCGCCGAGACCCCGACCAACCCGCTCACCGAGGTCTGCGACATCCGGGCGCTGGCCGATCTGGCGCACGAGGCGGGGGCGCTGCTGACGGTGGACAACACCTTCTGCACGCCGGCGCTGCAGCGACCGCTGGCGCTGGGCGCGGACCTGGTGATGCACGCTGCCACCAAGTACCTCGACGGCCAGGGTCGCGTGATGGCGGGTGCGCTGTGCGGTGCCAATCGGCTGATCGTGGACGTGTTCGGCGCGACGATGCGCGCTGCCGGCATGACGCTGGCGCCGTTCAACGCCTGGGTCGTGCTCAAGGGCATGGAAACGCTGTACCTGCGCATGAAGGCGCAGAGCGAGTCCACGCTGGCGGTGGCCCGCTGGCTGGAGCAGCACCCGGCGGTGGCGCGCGTGTACTACCCCGGTCTGGCCTCGCACCCGCAGCACGCACTGGCGATGGCGCAGCAGTCCGGCCTGGGGGGCGCCGTGGTGTCCTTCGATGTCCGGGCTGACACGCCGGAAGCGGCGCGTGCCGCGGCGTTCCAGGTCATCGACAGCACCCGCGTGCTGAGCATCGCCACCAACCTGGGCGACACCAAGTCCATCATCACGCACCCGGCCACCACCTCGCACGGCCGCCTCACCGAGGCCCAGCGCCAAGCCGCCGGCATCGGCCAGGGCCTGGTCCGTCTGGCGGTCGGCCTGGAGCATGTCGACGACATCACCGACGACCTGCAGCGCGGCCTGTCACTGGTCGGTCACTGATCTGAGCACACCATGAGTCAAGTACGCACCCGCTTTGCCCCGTCGCCCACGGGCTTCATCCACCTCGGCAACATCCGCTCGGCCCTGTACCCATGGGCCTGGGCGCGGGCCACCGGCGGTGTCTTCGTGCTGCGCATCGAGGACACCGATGTCGAGCGGTCGTCGCAGGCCGCGGTGGACGTGATCATCGAAGGCATGAAGTGGCTCGGCCTGGACCACGACGAAGGCCCGTTCTACCAGATGCAGCGCATGGACCGCTACAAGGCGGTGCTGGCGCAACTGGTCGAGCAGGGCTGGGTCTACCCCTGCTACATGTCGATGGCCGAGCTGGACGCGCTGCGCGAGCGGCAGATGGCGAACAAGGAAAAGCCGCGCTACGACGGCACCTGGCGGCCGGAGCCGGGCAAGGTGCTGCCGCCGGTGCCGGAGAGTGTGAAGCCGGTGCTGCGTTTCAAGACGCCACAGGGTGGTTCGGTGGTCTGGGACGACAAGGTCAAGGGCCGCATCGAGATCAGCAACGACGAGCTGGACGATCTGGTCATTGCGCGGCCGGACGGCACGCCGACCTACAACTTCTGCGTCGTGGTGGACGACATCGACATGCGCATCACCCATGTGATCCGCGGCGATGACCACGTCAACAACACGCCGCGCCAGATCCACGTTTTCCGGGCGCTAGGCGTGGAGCCGCCGGTCTACGCCCACTTGCCGACCGTGCTGAACGAGCAGGGCGAGAAGATGAGCAAGCGCCACGGGGCCAAGCCGGTGACGCAGTACCGCGACGAGGGCTATCTGGCCGACGGCGTCGTGAACTACCTGGCGCGGCTGGGCTGGAGCCACGGCGATGACGAGATCTTCAGCCGCGAGCAACTGGTCGCGTGGTTCAACCTCGACCACCTCGGCCGCAGCGCTGCGCAGTTCGACGAGGCCAAGCTGCGCTGGGTGAACGCGCAGCACATGAAGGTCTGCGACAACGCGGTGCTGGCGGGGCTGGTGTCCACGCAGTTCGCCAGCCGTGGCCTGAGCGTGCCGGCCGACGCACGGCTGGCGGCGATGTGCGCGCTGTTCAAGGACCGCTGCAGCACGACGGTCGAACTCGCGGACTGGCTGTCGGCCTACTTCGTGGACATGCAGCCGAGCGAGGCGGATCTGGCGCAGCACCTGAACGCCGTGTCGCGTCCGGCCTTGGTTGCGCTGCGCGATCGGCTGGCCGAGCTGCCGAGCTGGGACGCCCCGTCGATCCAGCAGGCGATCAAGAACACCATCGGTGAGCTGAAGGTGAAGATGCCGCAACTGGCGATTCCGCTGCGGGTGCTCGTCTGCGCCCGGACCCAGACGCCCCCCGTGGAGGCGGTGCTGGCGCTGTTCGATAAAAATACTGTGCTCAAACGCTTGCAAGTCATCTGAATTGATTTCATAATCACGTTCTCGCTTGAACAACGAAGCGCCGAAGGCAATCAAATGTCGGGGGTATAGCTCAGCTGGGAGAGCGCTTGCATGGCATGCAAGAGGTCAGCGGTTCGATCCCGCTTACCTCCACCATAAAAGCGTTTCAGAGTTCATCGGGCAAGTTTCAGTTTTGAAGACTCCTTCGTCTAGAGGCCTAGGACACGACCCTTTCACGGTCGTTACAGGGGTTCGAATCCCCTAGGAGTCGCCACTGCGGAGTGGTAGTTCAGTTGGTTAGAATACCGGCCTGTCACGCCGGGGGTCGCGGGTTCGAGTCCCGTCCACTCCGCCACCATTTGGGGGTATAGCTCAGCTGGGAGAGCGCTTGCATGGCATGCAAGAGGTCAGCGGTTCGATCCCGCTTACCTCCACCAAATTCCTTTTTGATGGTTTGACTGACTCCTTCGTCTAGAGGCCTAGGACACGACCCTTTCACGGTCGTTACAGGGGTTCGAATCCCCTAGGAGTCGCCACTGCGGAGTGGTAGTTCAGTTGGTTAGAATACCGGCCTGTCACGCCGGGGGGACTCCTTCGTCTAGAGGCCTAGGACACGACCCTTTCACGGTCGTTACAGGGGTTCGAATCCCCTAGGAGTCGCCACTGCGGAGTGGTAGTTCAGTTGGTTAGAATACCGGCCTGTCACGCCGGGGGTCGCGGGTTCGAGTCCCGTCCACTCCGCCATGTTTTGCATGAATCAAGGTTTGGTTTTAGGGTCATCCCTGTTGACTCCTTCGTCTAGAGGCCTAGGACACGACCCTTTCACGGTCGTTACAGGGGTTCGAATCCCCTAGGAGTCGCCAAGTTTCAAATGGTTTCGTACCGCTGCGGAGTGGTAGTTCAGTTGGTTAGAATACCGGCCTGTCACGCCGGGGGTCGCGGGTTCGAGTCCCGTCCACTCCGCCACCATCAATTCCAGATCCAAATTTTTTGAAATGCCCGTTCATTCATGGTGAACGGGCATTTTGTCTTTGTCTTGCGATTCTCTTGCTGCCTACAATGCGCGGGTTTCTATCTAACCAGGATTCTTTCTTATGCAAGTGATTGCTTCCGCCTTCAAGGCTTATGACATCCGCGGCATCGTTGGCCAGGCGCTTGACGTTGAATTTGCCGAGCATCTGGGCCGTGCGTTCGGCACCGAGGCACTGGCCTTGGGCGAGCGCGCCGTGGCGGTGGGCCGCGACGGGCGTGTTTCCGGCCCGGATCTGAGTGCCGCCCTGATGCGCGGTCTGGCCTCGACCGGTCTGGATGTGATCGATCTGGGTGCGGTGACGACACCGATGCTGTACTACGTGGCCGCCACCCGTGCGGACATCGGCTGCCGCAGCGGCATCCAGGTGACGGGCAGCCACAACCCCAAGGACTACAACGGCTTCAAGATGGTGCTCGGCGGCGTGGCCATCTACGGCGACACGATCCAGGGGTTGCGTGCCCGCATGGAGTCCGAGACCTACACCACGGCCGCAGCACCGGGCGGCATCACCACACACGACATCCTGCCCGAATACACCACCCGCATCACGGGCGACTGCAAGCTGGCGCGCCCGATGAAGATCGTGGTCGATTCCGGCAACGGCATTCCCGGCGCCTCCTCGCCCGGCATCCTCAAGGCGTTGGGCTGCGAGGTGGTCGAGCTGTACAGCCGTGTCGATGGTGATTTTCCGAACCACCACCCGGATCCCTCCAAGCTGGAAAACCTGGCCGACCTGATCAAGGTCGTCCACGCCACCGATTTCGAACTGGGCCTGGCCTTCGACGGCGACGGCGACCGGCTGGGTCTGGTCACGAAGGACGGCGAAATCATCTTCCCGGATCGCCAGATGCTGCTGTTCGCACAGGACATCCTGACGCGCAACCCCAACGGCCTGATCATTTACGACGTGAAATGCTCGCAGCGTCTGCCGGTGGGCATTCGTGCTGCTGGCGGTGTGCCGATGATGTGGAAGACCGGCCACTCGCTGATGAAGGCCAAGCTGCGCGAAACCGGTGCTCCGCTGGCCGGTGAGATGAGCGGCCACATCTTCTTCGGCGAACGCTGGTACGGATTCGACGACGCGATGTACACCGCTGGCCGCCTGCTGGAGATCCTGTCGCGCTTCGCCGACCCGAGTGCGGTGCTCAAGGCGCTGCCGACCAGCTTCAGCACGCCCGAGCTGAACGTCGCCGTGCCCGCCGGCAACCAGCACGCCATCGTGGACCAGCTCATCGCGCAAGCCGACTTCCCTGGTGCCGTGATCGGCACCATCGACGGCCTGCGCGGCGACTACGCGGACGGCTTCGGCCTGATCCGTGCGTCCAACACCACGCCGGTGCTGGTGCTGCGCTTCGAAGGCCACACCGCCGAAGCACTGGCGCGCATCGAGCACGACTTCATGGCCGCGCTGCGCAAGGTCATGCCCGAAGCCGAAGTGCAGGCTTCCGCGCATTGAACCCGGTGTCCGGCCACCGGCTGTGGCAGCGGGCGGCGTTGGCGGCCTATGGCGCCGGGATGCGCTTGCTGCTGCCGGCCTTGCTGCTGAGGCTGTGGTGGCGGGCGCGGCGTGAACCCTTGTACGGCATGGCGGTGTCCGAGCGCCTGGGCTTCGGGCCTGCCACCGCACCGGGCGCTGTCTGGCTGCACGCGGTGTCGCTCGGCGAGACGCGCGCTGCCGAGCCTCTGGTGCGGGCGCTGCGCCTGCAGTGGCCGGAGGTGCCGATCCTGCTGACACACGGGACGGCCACGGGACGCGCGGCCGGGGAGCACCTGCTGGAGCTTGGCGACCACCAGTGCTGGTTGCCGCTGGACACGCCGGGAGCGGTGCGGCGGTTTTTCCGCAGGCACCGCCCGGCGCTGGGTATCTTGATGGAAACCGAAGTCTGGCCGCAGTTGCTGCACGCTGCACAGCGCGCCGGGGTGCCGGTCGTGCTGGCGAATGCACGGCTGTCCGAGAAGAGCTTGCGCCGGTCACTGTGTCTGGATGCGCTGCTGCGTCCCGCTGCGCAGTCGCTGGCCCAGGCGCTGGCGCAGACCGAGGCCGACGCGCAGCGCCTGCGGCAGGCAGGGGTGGTCGATGTGCAGGTGCTGGGCAACCTCAAGTTCGACCAGCATCCCTCTGCCGCGCTGCTGGCAGTGGGCGAGAGCTGGAGTGCGGGCCTGTCGCGCCCGGTGGTGCTGGCCGCCAGTTGGCGCGAGGGCGAGGATGCGCCGCTGCTGGATGCCTGGCGTGCGTTGCTGGAGCGCCGCGCCGCCACCTCCACTTCGCAGCCACAGCCCTTGCTGCTGCTCGTGCCGCGCCACCCCCAGCGTTTCGATGAAGTGGCCCGGCAGGTCACGCAGGCTGGACTGACCCTCGTGCGGCGCAGCACCTGGGGTGCGGCCGGACCGGGCACCGTCGCACGGGCGGCACAGGTCTGGCTCGGGGACTCGATGGGCGAAATGCCGGCGTACTACGCCTGCGCCGATGCGGCGCTGCTGGGCGGCAGTTTTGCGCCACTGGGGGGTCAGAACCTGATCGAGGCGGCGGCCTGTGCGTGTCCCGTGTTCCTCGGGCCGCACACCTTCAACTTCCAGCAAGCCGCCGAGGGGGCGGTCGCTGCCGGTGCTGCTTGGCGGTGTACGGACCTGGATGAGGCGGTGGCGGCGGCATGTGCGCTGGCTGACCGTCCCGCAGCGCGTGCCGCGGCGTCGGCCGCTGCCGTGTCCTATGCCGGGCGGGACCAGGGCGCCGCAGCGCGCATGGCCCGCACCCTGCGGCACTTCATTTCGTCGACAACAGCGCGTTGACAGCGTCGATGTCACCCGCGGCCAGCACACCCGCGGCCTGGCGCAGCTTCAGGCTGTTCACCAGCACGTCATAACGCGCCTTGGCCAGATCGCGCTGGGTCGAGAACAATTGCGTCTGCGAGTTCAGCACGTCCAGGTTCACCCGCACGCCCACCTTGTAGCCGAGCTTGGTGGCGTCCAGCGCGAGCTTGCTGGAGGCTTCGGCCGCTTCGAGCGCCTTGACCTGCGCATTGCCGGATTGCACACCGTAGTAGACCTGGCGCGTGGCCTGGGCGACGGCGCGGCGTGCAGCGTCCAGTTCGTTGCGCGATTTCTCTTCCAGGGAAACGGCTTCCTTGATCTGGTTCTCGATGGCGCTGCCGGTGTAGAGCGGCACCTTCAGCGTCACGCCGACCGAGTGGTTGGTCGTCGTGCCCACGCCGCCGGACGAACTGGCGCCGGTGCCACGGTTGTTGGCCCCGCCGAGCTGGCCTTGCAGGTCCACGGTGGGCAGGCGTGCGGCGTCGGTGCGCTGGGTTTCGAGCTTCGCGATGTCGTAGGCGAGGCGGGCCTTGCGCACGGAGGGGCTGTCCTCGGTGCGGTCCACCCAGGCATCGACCGGCTCGGTCTGCAGCGGCAACGCGACCGGGATGGACAACCCGTTCGGCTGCAGCCCCTGCCGTCCGACGATCTGGTCAAGCGCCAGACGGCGGGTGCGCACGTCGTTGTCGGCGGCGATTTCCTGGGCGGTGGCCAGATCGAAGCGGGCCTGGGCTTCGCGGGTGTCGGTGATGGTGGCGGTGCCGACCTCGAAATTGCGCTTGGCCGAGGCGAGCTGTTCGCTGATCGCGGTCTTGGAGGCCCGGGCCGTGGACAGCGTGTCCTGGGCGGCCAGCACGTCGAAGTAGGCTTGCGCCACGCGCACCGCCAGATCCTGCTCGGCACTCGCCAGATCGGCTTGCGCGATGTCGAGTGCCTTGCGTGCCTTGCCGATGGTGAAGCTGTTGGGGCGGTTGAACAGCGGCTGCACCGCCACCACGCCGAGCGAGCCGGTGGTGGTCGAGCGGGCGCCGAACAGCGGCGTGTCCGTGCCACCGTAGGACGCGCCCGCCTGGAGGCTGACCGTCGGGCGTGTCAGCGCGTCCGCCTGGGCGGCCTTGTAGCGGCTGGACTCTGCGGCGGCGCGCGAAGCCAGATAGGTCGCGTCGTAAGCCTTGGCGGCTTCGTAGACCTCCTTGAGGCTCTCGGCCGACACGGGCGCGGACAGACACGCCAGGACAGCAGCGGCAACGCTCACCAGACCAGACGCAGACGACAAGGGGTGTTTCAACACGGACATGGACGCTTCCTCGAACTTAACTGGCTTGACTGGCTAGAACTGGCACTCAGTACATGGGCACACGCGCATCGACCAGGCGGGACCACGCATCGATGCCCCCCGCGACGTTGTACACCGACGTGTACCCCTGCTGCGCCAGGAACAGCGCCACCTGCTGGCTGCGCACTCCGTGGTGGCAGAGCGCAAGGATGGGCTGATCTCGGTCGATTTCAGCCCATCTGGCTGGAATTTGCTGCATCGGGATCGTGACCGATGCCGCGCCCTCCAGCACTATCCGCGCCGTGGCGATTTCCCATGGCTCGCGCACGTCCAGCAGCACGGGGTGCTGGCCCTGCGCAGTCCACGCCTGCACCTGTGCGGCGACCGCATCGACCCGGAGTTGCTGCATGGCGGCGGATCCTGGTTCAGAACTGGAAGGCCGAGGGCTGCGCGAAGCCTTCGAGCCGCGGCGCCACGGTGTCGAACAGCACTTCGGTCGTGAACTGGCGCTCGCTGACCCGGCGCACACGCAGCGCGCGCATCATCGGCTCGCTGCCCACCACGGCGACCAGACGGCCACCGACCTTGAGCTGCTGCAGCAGGTTCTCTGGCACCTCGGCCACCGACCCTGACAGCACGATCACGTCCCACGGGCCACGGCCGGTGTCACCGTTCACGCCATCCCCCTGGCGGACCTCGACGTTCATCACCGCGGCGTGGCGCAGGTTCTCGCGGGCCACCGCGGCGAGTTCCGGGCGCTTTTCGTAGGTGACGACCTGCTGCGCCTTGTGGGCCATCAGCGCGGCCATGAAACCCGAACCGGTGCCGATCTCCAGCGCCTTCTCGTGGCGGTGCAGCTCCAGCTCCTGCAGCAGGCGGGCTTCCAGGCGCGGGGCCAGCATCACCTGACCGCCGGGCAGCGGGATCTCCAGGTCCGTGAAGGCGATGCTGCGGTAGGCGGCCGGCACGAAATCCTCGCGCTTGACGATGGCCAGCAGCGCCAACACCGACTGATCCAGCACGTCCCACGGGCGGATCTGCTGCTCGATCATGTTGAAACGGGCCTGTTCGACGTTCATCTTGGGTTCCTCGGGAGCTTGGGGTCTTGCGCAACGAAACCTGTCATTTTAGGAGCTGGCGGTGTCGCGCATCGGTTGATCTGCGGTCTGTGGTGCAAATCGGCGCTTCAGCCACGCCCCCAGATCGTCCATGTAGCAATAAATGACCGGCACCACCACCAGCGTCAGCACCGACGAGGTGATCACGCCGCCGATGACCGCCTGTCCCATCGGGGCGCGCTGCTCCGAGCCTTCCGACAGCGCGAACGCCAGCGGCACCATGCCGAAGATCATCGCCAGCGTGGTCATCAGGATCGGCCGCAGCCGCACCTTGGCCGCCAGCAGCAGGGCGTGTTCGCGGTCGAGCGGCTGGCCGGTCACGTCACCGGCGCGGGCGCGGATGGCGAAGTCCAGCAGCAGGATGGCGTTTTTCGTCACCAGCCCCATCAGCATCACCACGCCGATCACCGAGAACAGGTTCATCGTCGAGCGGAAGGCCAGCAACGTCAGCACCACGCCGACCAGCGTCATCGGCAGCGAACTCATCAGCGCGATCGGCTGCAGGAAGCTGCGGAACTGCGACGCCAGGATCATGTAGATGAAGACCACCCCCATCGCCAGCGCCGACACCGCGTAGGCAAAACTCTCCGCCATGTCCTTGGTCGATCCGCCGAACCGCCAGCGCACGCCCGGCGGCAGTGGCTGCGTGTCGAGCACGCGGCGGATGTCGGCGGAGACCTCGCCGGCCGAGCGCCCGTAGACGTTGGCGGTCAGCTCGACCTCGCGCAGGAGGTCGCGGCGGTTGATCTGGTTGGCGGTGCTGTCGGCGCGCACGTCGGCGACCTGGCCCAGGCGGACGGTGCGCGGGCTGCCGTCAGCGTTGCTGCCCGCCAGCAGGGGCAGGGCCTGGAGATCGCGGGCCTCCCGGCGGGCCTCGGGTGCCAGCCGGACCTTCACGTCGATGTTCAGGTCGTCGCTGGCACGCCAGTTGCCCACTGTCTGGCCCGCCACCAGGGCGCGCAGGCTGCTGGTGATGCTGCCCACGCTCAAGCCCAGATCGGCCGCCACGTCCCGGCGCACCTCGATCGCCACTGTCGGCTGGTTCGGCTTGGCGCTGGTGTCCAGATCGACCAGACCGGGAATGGCGCGCAGCCGCTCGGCGATGGCCACGCTCTGGCGCTGCAGCTCGGCCAGATCGCTGCCCTGGATCGAGAGCTGCAAGGGCTTGTTGCCGCCCACCGCGTCGAGCAGGCCGACGTGCGTCACCGTGATGCCCGGTACCCGCGCCAGCCGTTCGCGCAGCGGGCCGGTGAGCTGGTCCTGGTTGAGGGCGCGGTCCTTGCGATCGACGAGGCGGATGTAGATCTGCGCGTAGATCTTGCCCTGGGCCTGCCCGGTGTTGATCGTCGTCAGCGTGTAGCGCACTTCGGGCCGCTCGCGCACGATGGCCTCGACCTCGCGTGCCTTGGCTTCCGTGGTCTCCAGCGAGGAGCCGACCGGGGTGTTGAAGCTGACGAAGGTCTCCGAGTAGTCGGCCTTGGGCACGAACTCCGAACCCAGCAGCTTCACCAATCCGAGGCTGGCGACGAACGTGGCCAGCGCGATGCCCAGGGTGGCGAGCTTGTGCCGCAGTGCCCAGCGCAGCGCCGACTGGTAGACCTCGCCCAGCCCGTGCGAGAGGCGATCGACGGCGTGCGTGACACGGCCGAGCGTGTGGTCATAGACGGTGCGGGGCTGGAAGGGCGCGCCTTCGGTGTGGATGGCCGGGTCGTGCCAGATGGAGCTGAGCATCGGATCGAGCGTGAAGCTCACGAACATCGAGATCAGCACGGCGGCCACGATGGTGATGCCGAACTCGTGGAAGAACTTGCCGATGATCCCGCCCATGAAACCGATCGGCAGGAAGACCGCGACGATGGACAGCGTGGTCGCCAGCACCGCGAGGCCGATTTCCAGGGTGCCGTCGAGCGCGGCGTCGTGTGCGGACTTGCCCATCTGGACGTGGCGCACGATGTTCTCGCGCACGACGATGGCGTCGTCGATCAGCAGGCCCACGCACAGGCTCAGCGCCATCATCGTGATGACGTTGATCGAGAAGCCGAAGAGCTGCATGAACAGGAAGGTGCCGATGAGCGCGATCGGCAGCGTCAGGCCGGTGATGACGGTCGAACGCCAGGAGTTCAGGAACAGGAACACGATCAGGATGGTCAGTGCCGCGCCTTCGAGCAGCGTCTGGCGGACGTTGTTGACCGAAACGCGGATCGGCCGCGCGCTGTCGCGCACCACGTTGATCTCGACACCGGCCGGCACTTCCCCTGCCGCTTGCACGGCAGCCAGCGCCTTGTTCAGCCCGTCCACCACCTCGACGGTGTTCTCGCCCTGCGATTTCTGCACTTCGACTGCGAGCGTGCGCTGACCGTTGTAGAGCGCCAGCGTGTCGAGTTCCTCCGGTCCATCGACGACACGGGCGACCTGACCCAGCCGGATCAGACTGGTGCCGCGCCGGGCGACGACGAGCTGGGCGAAGTCGTCCGGGCGCTGTACCCGCCCACGGATCTGCACCACGCGCTCGCTGTCGGCCGAGCGCAGCGTGCCGGCCGGCAGATCCTGGTTCTCGGTCTTCACGGCGGCCATCACCTGGTCCGCGCCGACGCCCACCGCGTCAAGGCGCTGCGGGTCAAGGTAGAGGTTGATCTCGCGCCGCACCGCACCGACCAGCGCCACCGAGCCAACGCCGCGCGCGTTCTCCAGCCGCTTGCGCAGTGTCTGGTCGGCCCAGGTCGAGAGCTGCACCGCGTTGACCTTGGCCGGGTCGGTGGCCCGCACGGCGATGGTCCAGATCGGGCGGCTGGAGGGGTCGAAACGCTGGACCTTCGGCTCCTTCACCTCTTCGCGCAACTGGGGCTTGAGGATGGCGAGCTTTTCGCGCACATCGTCGGCGACCTTGCGGCCATCCAGGTCCAGGCTGAACTGGACGATGACCACCGAGGTGCCCGAGTAGCTGCGCGAATAGAGCTGGCTGACCCCGGCGATGGCGTTGAGCGCCTCCTCGACCTTGCGCGTGACCTCGGTTTCCACGATTTCGGCCGAGGCACCGGGGTAGTCGAGGCTGACCACCACGGTCGGGAATTCGATGTTGGGGAACTGATCGACCTTGAGCCGCTGGTACGAGAACAGGCCCAGCACGACCAGCGCAAGCATGGCCATGGTGGCCATCACGGGGTTGGCGATGGAGACGCGGGTGAACCACATGGGGGCGTCTCCGCTCAGCGTGCCGCGGCAACGAGCCGGGCGGGGGTGTTGTCGCGCACGGTGCCGAGGCTGCCGCGCAGCACGCGGTCCCCCTCGCGCAGCCCGTCGGTGATCTCGACCGACTCGGCGCCCGCCACCCGTCCGCGCCCGCCGGTCTTCACCGTGCGCCGGCGCAGTGCCTGTCCGTCCAGCACCACCACGTAGGGCAGGGCGTCGTCCAGCCGCACCGCCGACAGCGGCAGGCTCAGCACCCGCCGCTGCTCCAGCGTGACCGTGCCCCGCGCGAACAGCCCGGCGCGCAGGCCCGGCACCGGCTCCACGCTCAGGTAGACCAGCACGGCGCGGGTGCCGGCCTGCGTCGTCGGGTTCAGGCGCGCGACCTGGGCGCGGATCGGGTCGGGCAGTCCTTCGACCACCAGTTCGGCGGTGGCCCCTGGGCGCAGCAGGCCGGCGTCCGCCGCGGGCAGGGCGGCTTCCAGCTCCAGCCGGCTCAGGTCGATCACCTCCAGCACGCGGGCGTCCACGGCCACACGCTCGCCCGGTTGCGCCAGCCGCTGCGAGACGGTGCCGCCGATGGGCGACTTGAGCACGGTGTCGGCCTGCGCCTTGCGGGCCAGCTCGGTGGCGGCCAGCGCGGCTTGCAGGCTGGCTTGCGCGGCGGCGTGGTTGGCCACCGAGGTGTCGAGCGCAGTGGCGGAGATGTAGCCCTGTTCGACCAGTGCGCGGTTGTTGTCGAGCTGGCGCCGGGCGATGTCCACCTGGGCGCGGGCGGCTTCGGCCTGCTGCGCGGCCTGGTTCACGCGGAGCACGAACTCGGTGGCGTCGATCTCGCCGACGACCTGCCCGGCGCGCACCGTGTCGCCCTCGCGCGGGCCGAGGCTGCGCAGCTCGCCGGCCACCTTCGCCTTGACGATGGCGGTGCTGATGGCCTTGACGCTCCCCGACAGCGCCACCGTGCGCGCGAGATTGGCCGCGCCGGCAATGACCAGATCGCTGTCGCGCAGGTCCAGCGCGGCGGGCGCGGAGGCTGCCGCCGCGGGTGTCGGGACCGTGGCGGCCGTCTCGGCCTGGCGGCTCTGCACCAGCCGCGTACCGAGCACCACGGCAGCGACGGCGAGCACGGCGAGCACAATCTTGACAGGGCGGTTCATGGTGTGACCTGGGGGCTTGAGGGGATGGCGGTGGATGTGGCGGAAGGGGCCGCCGAGGGCGTGGCACACAGGCCGCCCAGCAGCAGGTCAATGTGCTGCCGGATGAACAGGCGCGGCTCCACCATCGCGTCGGGTACGCCACAGGCGTTGCACGCTCCCAGCGAATGCTTGTGGACACACAGCATCACCATGGGCAGCACCAGCGACTGCACCACGCTGTTCACCGGCACCGGGCGGAACTCGCCCCGGTCGATGCCGCGCTGCACCACGCTGCCAATCAGGTGCTGGCCCGGCTCCACCACCTCGCGGAAGTAGAACTCCGCGATTTCGGGGAAGTTGCGCACCTCGGTGATGATGAGCTTGAAGACGCCCGAGGCGTCGCTGTCGAAGACGTTCTCCCACCAGGTGGACAGCACGTTGCGCAGCAGGTCGGCGCAACTGCCCTGGTGGTCGGCCACTTGCCGCGCACCCTCGGCGATCTGGCTGGACAGGCGCTGCGCGATGACCGCCTTGAGCAGCTCTTCCTTGCTGGCGTAGTACAGGTAGAGCGTGCCTTTGGAGACCCCCGCGCGGGTCGCCACCTCGTCGGCGCGGGTGGCCGCAAAGCCCTTTTCCACGAACAGGCTCAGGGCCGCGTCCAGCAGCTCTTGCGGACGTTCGGCCTTGCGCCGCTGGTGGGTCGCGGGCATGGAGGACTCTGGGCTGGTGGTCAAGGTGAAAGAACCCCGTTAAGTGACTAACCGGTCAGTAATGTAGTCGCACTCGGCGAGCGGGGTCAATCGGTGCCGGGCTGGAGACCTGATTCCCTAGAATGGTCCGCATGACCAGACCCAGGAGTACCGCGATGGCGTTCGAATTGTTCCCCGCCGATGGCGGTCTGGTGCCGGGCGTGCGGCGTCAACTGCTGTGCCGTGGCGCCGGAGTGGCCCTGCTGGGGGTGTGTGGCGTGTCGGGGGTGGGGTCGCTGCTGTCGGGCTGTGCATCGACCGGGCCGCGGGAGTTCACGCTGAGCGAACGCCAGATCCTGGCCACGCTCGCCGAACGCTTTCCGGCCAACCGCCGGGTGCTGGAGATTTTCGACGTGCGGCTGGCTTCGCCGAAGCTGAAGCTGCTGCCGGCGGAAGACCGGTTGATGCTGGGCTTCGACCTGGGGGTGCAGGAGCGCATGCTGACGGCGCGCACCTTCAAGGGCAACCTGGTGTTCAGCAGCGGCCTGCGCTTCGACGCGGGCGATTCGACCGTCCGCCTCGTCCGGGTGCGCCGGGAAAACATTGCCATCGATGGCCTGCCGAGTCTGCTGGCCTCGAATGTCAACCGCTGGGGTGGCCTGCTCGCCGAGGATCTTCTCGAAGGGACGGTGGTCCACAAGGTCGAGCAGGCGGCCATCGACCAGGCGGCCCGAATGGGCTTGCGGCCTGGTGCGCTCAAGGTGACGGAGGGCGGTGTCATGGTGACGCTGGAACCCCTGCGCGCCCAGGGCACCTGACGTGCGCGCTGAATGCCGCACTGAACGGGCCGCACGTCAGCGCAGACCAGGACTGGCCCGTTGCATGGATCTGTTCGACCACTTCGGCGCCGCTGCGCGCTGCGACCGCCATGACCACGATCACACCCAAGGTGACCTTTCCGGCGCGACGTGCGCTGACCCTGACGCTGACCCTGCTGGCGCTCGGCAGCGGGCTGGCCGGCTGTGTGGTGGCGCCGTATTCCCGACATGGTGGGGGCGGTCGAGGCCACGAGGACGGCGGTGTCGTCGTGGTGGAGCCGCCGCCGGTACGCATGGAGCGACCAGGACCACCGCCCGCTGTCGGTTATCTGTGGATTGACGGTTTCTGGAACTGGTCGGGTGGACGCCATGTCTGGATGCCCGGACATTGGGAGCCACGCCGTCCGGGTCAGCGGTGGGAGCCGCACCGCTGGGAACGGGGCCAGCGCGGCTGGGAGCAGCGTGGCGGCGAGTGGCACAACCACTGAGCCGGTCGCTGGGGACGAAAAAAAACCGGCCGCAAGAGGCCGGTTTTTCATTTCCTGGCGACTTGCGCCACCAGGATCAGGTCAACGCTCAGCGCGGACCGTTGCTGCGCGGGCGCATCGCCGGGCGGCCAGCACCGAAGCCGCTGCGCGGGGCACCACGGTCATTGTCGAAACGGGGGGCACTGCGCGGCGCACCACGGTCGTTGTCGAAACGCGGGGCATCGCCACCACGCGGGCTGTCGAAACGGCTGTCCGGGCGCGGGCCATCATGACGCGGAGCACCGTAGCCAGGGTTCGCACCACGGTAGCCACCACCCGGCGCACCACGGCCCGGCGCGCCACGGAACGGCGGACGGGCACCTTCGCGCACCGGGCCACGGTTCGGGAACATTTCAGGTGCGGGGCGGGTCGGCTCCAGACCTTCGATGATGCCGATCGGGATGGCGCGGGTCGTGAACTGCTGGATGCGGCGGATCATCGACACGTCACGGCGCTCGGCCAGCGTGATGGCGCGACCGGTGCGGCCAGCGCGGCCGGTGCGGCCGATGCGGTGGACATAGTCCTCGGCCTTCATGGGCAGACCGTAGTTGATGACGTGGCTGATGGTCGGCACGTCGATGCCGCGGGCAGCGACATCGGTGGCCACCAGGATGCGCAGCTCGCCGCGGCGCAGGGCCATCAGCGTGCGGGTGCGGCGGCCTTGCGGCATGCCACCGTGCAGCGGGGCCACGGCATGGCCGAGGTCATACAGGCGGGCAGCCAGATCGTCGGCGTCACGCTGCGTGCTGGTGAAGATCACCGCTTGCTGCATGTCCTTGTCGGTCAGGATGTGCTCCAGCAGCGCGGACTTGTGGTCCAGGCTGTCGGCCCACAGGAGCTGCTGCTCGATGCTGGCGTGGTTGTCGGTGTGGTTGGCGATCTCGATGCGCTGGGCGTCGTCCTTGAGGATCTGGTCGGCCAGACGACCGACTTGACCCGCGAAGGTGGCGCTGACCATGACGGTCTGGCGCTCGGCGGGCAGCGATTCGGCGATGCGCTCGATGTCTTCGATGAAGCCCATGTCCAGCATGCGGTCGGCTTCGTCGAGCACCAGCAGTTCGACTTGGCCGAGGATGGCCTTGCCGCTGTCGAGGTGGTCGATCAGGCGACCCGGGGTGGCGATCAGCAGGTCGAGCTGGCCACGCAGCGCAGCCAGTTGGGCGCCGTAAGGCACGCCGCCGACGACGGTGGCAACGCGCAGGCCCTGGACGTGGCGACCGTAGGTCATCGCGGCCTTGGAGACTTGCAGCGCGAGTTCGCGGGTCGGGGTCAGGATCAGGACGCGCGGGCCCTTGTTCGGCTGGTAGCCCTTGATGCCGCGGGCAGCAGCGTCGGCGCGGGCGGCCAGCACACGCTCCAGGGCGGGCAGGACGAAGGCAGCCGTCTTGCCGCTGCCGGTGTTGGAGCACACGCGCAGGTCGGAGCCGGCGAGGGCGGCGGGAATGGTTTGTGCCTGGACTTCGGTCGGGGTCTCGTAACCGGAATCGGTCAGGGACTTCAACAGGACTTCGTTCAGGCCAAGGGTATCAAAGCTCATGGGTTCTCATCTGGCACCGTCGATGGGCGCCGTTCAGGCTAGCGCAGTCAGCACAACACGTGCGACAACGCAATGGCGGGCCAGCGTCCATGGGGCGTCATCCGTCAACGCGCCACGCTCGCAGCTTCAAGGGGTGGAGAAAAAGCCCGCCCGGGTCGAACAGCATCGCCGCCGACCGCGCCTGCAGCCCCGCAGAACCGAAAAGGTCTGCCGGAGGGATGAGGGGAAAGAGGAAGGTCAGAGGGGATGAACGAAACAGCTGTGCCTGTTGTCGTTGCTGCCATGCAAGGTGGGGTTATGACCACTTCGCGGCAGTTGCGTCAGAGACAGCAGCGGCGATTGTAGCGTATTCCCGGATTCCATGTTGCGCCGCATCATGAATAAAGAACCCGACTTGTTACCGCGGCTGGATAGGATGGCGACCCGACGGATCAACCCCAGAACGAAGGACGTGCCATGAACGCTGTGCCCTGCCGGGTGGCCTTGATTGCCCATGACGCCAAGAAGGACGACATGGTGGCACTCGCCCGCGAGTTCAGCGGGCTGCTGTCGGCCTGCACCCTGTGCGCGACCGGAACGACAGGTGCGCGCCTGGCCAGCGAGGTGGGGCTGGTGGTGGAGTGCCTGCTCAGCGGGCCGTGGGGCGGGGATCTGCAGATCGGTGCCCGGCTGGCGGTGGGCGAGATCGACCTGGTGGTTTTCCTGCGCGACCCGATGACGCCGCAGCCGCATGAGCCGGACATCAACGCCCTGGTGCGGGCGTGCGACGTGCATGACGTGCCGTGTGCGACCAACCTCAGCACGGCACGGCCCCTGCTCCTCAGCCTTGCACCACCTTGTGGTAGGCCGCCGGCACCGGCCAGCCGGCCTCCTGGCAGACCTTGATGATGGCTTCGTTGGTGTCGAAATACACCTGCCAGTAGTGGTCGGTGTGCGTGTATGGGCGCACCGAGATCACCGGGCCTTCGAGCTTGAAGTCGAGCAGGTTCACTTCCGGCGCGGGGCTGGCGACGACGTTCGGGATCTTGGCGACCGCGGCCTTCAGGCGGGCGATGGCGTCCAGGGCATCGACGCCTTGCGCGAGTTGTGCGGTGCGCTCGACACGGCGCGAGGGCAGCGCGGAGAAGTTCTGCACCGTGTCGCCGAAGACCTTGCCGTTGCCGACCAGGGTCATCACGTTGTCGGGCGTGATGATGGTGGTGGCGAACAGGCCGAGTTCGTGGACCGTGCCGGTCATGCCGCCGATGCTCACGAAGTCGCCGACCTTGAAGGGCCGCAGCACCAGCATGAAGGCGCCAGCCGCGAAGTTGCCCAGCATGCCGCTCCACGCTGCACCGATTGCCACACCAGCGCCGGCCAGCATCGCCGCGAACGAGGTCGTCTGGATGCCGAAGTAGCCCAGGATGCCGAGCACCAGGGTGATGTTCAGGGCGATCGTGATGATCGATCCGAGGTACTTGGTCAGTGTCGGGTCGATCGAATTGCGGTTCATGCCCGCCTGGATCAACCCCACGACCTTGCCGATCAGCCACCGACCAACGATCCAGAAGGCAATCGCTGCCAGGATCTTGATGCCCAGGTCCAGAGCGGTCGTGCTCAGGAAGTTCTGCATCGATTGCATGTCCATCGCGGAATTCCTCAGTCGCTAAGTGCAAAATTGCACGCCTCAACTGTGAAGGAATTCCGGAATTAATGCTACCGGCTTGGGGTGGGGAAACTGCTTAGGCACGTTCTGGTGTGCGGGTCGGCGTGTGTGGTCCTCGCAGGTCCATACTGCGCGACCGGTTCGCGGATCGGTGCGACGGACAGCGGGGGGCGCGGTTCGGCACGCAACTCCGCACACGCTGTATGCCGCATGCACATTGACACTCCGACCGTCCTGATCGCTCTGCTGATCGGCTACTCCATGCTGGTGCTCGACCTGGGGCTGGCACGGCGCTCTTTGCTGGCACAACAGCCAGCCCTGCGCGACTGGATGCTGGGCAGCGTGCTGATTCTGGCGGGGTTGGTGGCGATTCCGCTGCGCTTGTGGATCCCGGTGGTGCTGGGTGTCTTGCTCACCAATGTGCTGCTCACGGCCGGCTTGGCGTTCTACACGCGGGCGATCTGGCGTTTCGTGCGGGGCAGCGAGTTGCCTGGCGCGTTGTGGTTGTTCACGCCCGTCGGGTTGGGCCTGCTGACGCTGGCCTGGCTTGCGGGCTGGCCCCACCACCGGCTCGTCAGCATCAGCAGCACGTGCATGGCCTTGCAGACCGTGCCGATGGTGGTGGTGCTGCTGCGGGATGGCTGGCGGGCTGAAACCTCGCTGCGCACGGTGGGCATCACGCTGTCGATGTGCGGCCTGGCCCTGGGTGTCCGTGCGGTGCATGCCGAACTCGACCCCGGCAACTACGCGAGCCTGGACCAGCCCGGCACGGTCCAGGGCCTGATGCTGCTGGCGGGTTTTGTCAGCTCGGTGGGGGCGGGTTTCGGTTTCGTGCTGGCGTGTCTGGAGCGCACGGCCCAGCAGATGGAACACCTGGCAGCCCGCGACGGCCTGACCGGCTGCTTCAACCGCACCGTGACCCAGACGATGCTGGGCCACATGCTGGAGCGTTGCCGGCGCGATGGCCAGCCGATCGCGCTGGTGCTGTTCGACCTGGACCACTTCAAGCTGGTCAACGACCGCCACGGCCACCTGGTGGGTGATCAGGTGCTGCGGCAGTTCGCCGAGTCTGTCCGGGGGCGCATCCGGGCGTCGGATGTGTTTGGCCGCATGGGCGGCGAGGAGTTCTGCCTCGGCTTGCCCATGACCGACCGCCTCGGTGCGCAGCAGGTGGTGGAAACCGTGCGCAGCAGCGTCGAATCGATGGCGCTCGTGGGCCGGGAGGGTGCGGCCTTGCGCATCACCGTGTCGGCGGGCGTGGCCGTGGCGGACCTGCGCCAGCCCCACCTCGACAGCGCCGAGCTGACCATCGAATCCCTGTACGGGCAAGCCGATGACCAGCTCTACCGCGCCAAGCTGGGCGGGCGCAACCAGGCGATGGTGGCCTGAACCGGCTCAGCCGGTGGTCTGCTGGATGCCGGCGATGGCCCAGTTGCGGCTGCGGTCGCTGGGCTGGACCAGGTGCCAGACCTCGTCGAACGGCGTCGCATCCTTGCCCGCTTCCTCGCGGATCAGGCCGGTGTAGCGCACGCTGACCACATCGCGCTGCGCTTCCCGCAGGAAGTCGAGGATCTCGGCGCGCACCTCGGCCACGTCGGTCTCCTGCGCGCGGCTGCCGCGGTCCTGCAGGTCGGTGCGGATGCTGGCGAACATCTCGGGCGTGGTGAATTCGCGCAGGTCGTTCAGGTCGCTGCGGTCGTTGGCGGCCTGCATCCGGATGAAGACCATGCGGGCGATGCGCTCGAAGCCGGGGCGATCGAAATCGGCGGGCAGGCTCACCATGGCGGGTGCTGCATCGGGTGCGGAGAAGCTCGCCGCCGCGCTGCCCGGCCAGCTCACGCTGTGCGCCGAACGCTGTGCGGGGCTGTCCATCGACAAGGGTGCAGCACCGGCACTGGCACTGGCCAGGGCCGGACGCTGATCGCCCCCCACCGAGCGGCGCTTGAACCACGCGAAGGCGGCCAGCGCGGCCATGACCAGCAGCGCGACCATCAGGATGTTGCCGAAGGCTTCACCCATGCCGAAGTGGCTCATCAAGGCGGCAATGCCCAGACCGGCCGCCAGCCCGGCCAGCGGACCCATCCAGGAACGCTTCTTGGCCGCGGCGACGCCCGTTGCGGCGGCGCCCGCCATCGGAGCGGTCGGGGCGGCCTGTTGCGGGGCTTGCGCCGGTGCGTTCTGTGCCGGCGTGCTCTTGGAGGGCAGGCTGCGCTGCATGCCGGAAGACCCGCCACCGCCCAGGCGCTTGGCCTCGGACAACGCGGGAGCCAGGGCCGTACACAGGGCGAGTACACACACGGCGGTACGCCAGAATCGGTTCATCTTGACCTCTAGGGTGGAAAGGGGGTTCAGAGCGCCGGCGTGTGGATCCGGATGCGCGTGTGCGCAGCGGCCACGGTGACGACTTGTCCCGCGCGGATCTTGCAGGTCTTGCGGGACTCGGGCTGACCATCCACCTGGACAGCGCCATCGGCCACCAGCATCTTGGCCGCGCCACCGCTGTGGGCGACGCTGGTGGCCTTGAGCAGGGCGTCCAAGGGAATGAAGTCGCCCCGCAGTTCGAAATCGATCAGGTTCATGGGCCTGATCCTACGCCAGTCGCCAATGCCCCGTCAGTCCACGACGCGCACCACCGTGGGCCGGTCGGCCTTGTCCACCGACTCGCCGCGGGCGCGGCGCTCGGCGTAGTCGCGGATCGCCGCCGGCAGCCGCTTGAGCAGCCAGCGCATGGCCAGCGGGATCAGCACCAGGTCATCGACCACGCCGATCACCGGGATCACGTCCGGGATCAGGTCGATCGGCGAGAGCAGATACGCCACCATGCCGACCACGCCGACCTTGAGCCAGCGCGGCGACTGCGGATGCTGCAGCGCGTACCAGAGCACGCGCGCATCCACCTTCACCAGCGTCCACACCACTGCGACACGTTTCCACATGGGCCACCTCCGGCAGGAACAACCCGTCGGGGTGACGGGCGAGCGGATTCTGCGACAAGATTCCGCCCGCTGCCTGAACGGAAGTCGTGGTGCCTCCAAGGCGTCAGCGTGGCGCGGCGACGAAGCGCAGTTGCGTGCCGCCGTTGGCCGCGATGATCCACTCGTTGCTGTCGGCCGTGACCGAGGCGCTGCCCGCCGTCACGAGCGGTGTGCCGAACCTGCTGCGCGGCAGCACCCAGGTCTGGTCCTTCAGCGAGGTCGGGTGGCTGGCGTTGAACGTGGTCAGGCCGCTGGCGGTGGTCGCACTCCAGGTGGTGGCCAGGCGTTGCTGCGAGAACGCCGCCATCTGGCCCATCGTGTACCACTGGAACTGCCCGAAGACCTGCAGCAGATCGGCCCGCGCCAGCATCGGCTGCAGGGCCGGCAGGTGGCCGCGGGCGCCCGGCGGGTGGTTGTAGAACAGCCGGTTCGTGCGGTGGTTCACCACGAAGTCCTGCAGGTCGATCAGCCACTGGCCCGAGGTGGCGTCCGAGATGCCGAACAGCCCGAACTCCTCGAAGGTGGCGTACTTGCCCAGCGGCACGATCGGGTAGCTCCACAGCGCCTTCGACAGCCGGTTGCCGGCCCGCCACGAGCGCACGCCGGGCGCGCCCGTGTCGCCGACGAAGTACATGCTGTTGACGCCGCGGTTCTCCAGCCAGTTCACCGCCCAGGTCGGGTTGTTGCCGACCGGGGCCGAGTATTCGCGGATCTTCTTGCCCGTCACGCGCTCGATGGCGGCGAAGTTCAGCTCCAACCAGGGCAGGTAGGTGGCGGCGTTGGTCTCGTTGGCGCCGAGGCCGTAGAGGTCGTGGTTCCAGCCGCCGTGGGAGCCGAGTTCGTGCTGCACGGGGAGCTTGCCGGCCCAGTTGCCGAGGTTGCCCAGTCGCCGCACGAGGTCTTGCGACTTCGGGTTGGTGTCCAGGAACATGCCGTTGTTGTCGCCCAGCGTGACCACGTCGTGACCGGCGGTGAAGTGGATCGAGAACGGCCCGCGCTTGAGCACCGAGGTGCTGTCGAGCAGGTACTTCGCGTCCGACAGCAGATCGTCGCCGTCATCGACGTGCCAGTTGTAGATCAGCCCGCCCTTGCCGCGCGGCTGCATCGACATCTTGGGCAGCCCCACCTGTTCGGTGGCGAAGAGGTTCAGGAAGCCGTGCAGCGGCGCGCTGTCGGTGCCGATGGCCTTGAAGTAGCCCAGCGGCAGATTGACGAACATCACCTTGCCGCTGCCCGTCGGGCGCACGCCGGCCACCAGCCCGTGGTCGGGCGAGGACAGGTAGACGCTGCCTGGGAAGCTGCCCTGCGTGACGTAGCTGAAGTAGTCGATCGTGCCGTAGCCGTAGCCGCTGATGGCGTTGAGCTGGGTGTCGGCGGCGGTGGGGGTGCCGGTGACGTTGACGGTGGTGCTGCCTTGCAGCAGGGTCTTGAGCAGGGTCGTGGTGTTGGCGACCACATCGCCGACGTGCTGGTCGATGGCCGGCGAGGCGGTGGCGACCTTGGACGTGACCGTGACCGCCGCGCCCGCGGCCGACACCGGATTGCTGCTCAGGCCCAGCAGGTTGCGCAGCGTCTGCGTGCGCAGCAGCCGGACGTTGACCGAGCCTTCATCGACAGCGCGCAGGGCCCGCGCCTCGATGGCCGGGCGCATGTGCTTCGACCCGCCCGCGTCCACGGGCGACGCCGGCACGAAGGCCGCTGCCGGCGCCGCGCCCGCCACGCTGGTCACGGCCCCCCACGGCGCGTACTTGCCCGGCGGCAGCGACAGGCTGTCCAGCCGCGCCCGCGTGCCGACCACCGGCCCGAAGCCGACCACCCGGTCCCGCAGCGACTCGTACAGCACGTAGTCCACGCCCACCAGATCCGAAAAACGCGACTTGATCGGCGCGTAGACGGCCGAGCTGGTCAGTGCGCCCGCGTCATAGACCAGCATCAGCTTGCCGCCGAGGTTGGCGTATTGCTTGACGGCGGCAACCACCGCGTCGCTGGCCTGGATGTGGGCGCTGTCGGGCACGACGAGGCCGGCGATGCTGGCCGCCGCCGTGGTGCCGAGCGCCAGGAACTGCGCGTCGGTCATCGTCTGCAGCCGGTAGCCTTCCTCCTGCGCCGTGTCGGCCCAGACCTTGACCGGCCAACTGTTGAGGTCGGCGTTGTCGGGCACGAGCAGCACGAGGCTGTCCTTGATCGGAGCGGCGTGTGCGGCGGCGGTGAAGGCGGTCAGACCGGCCAGCAGCAGCGCGCCGGCGAGGCGTTGCAAGGGCAGCAGGGATGGCGAGGGATGTCGGGTCATGTTGGCTCCTTGGGTGTGGTGGGGATCAACGCTCTGCGGCGGTGAACTTCAGCGCGGTGCCGCTGGTGGCGGTGACGACCCAGTCGGTCGCATCGGCGGTGTTGACAGCGCCCGCGCCGGCGGTGATGCGTGGGGCGGCGTAGCGCGCCTTGGGCAGCAGCCAGGTCATGTCGGCCAGCGAGGTCGGGTGCGCGGCCGTGAAGGTGGCGATGCCGAGGCTGCTGGCGGCGCTCCAGGTGGTGGCCAGGCGGCGCTCGCCGAACTGGGCGAGCTGCGTCATCGTGTACCAGCGGAACTTGCCGGCGGCCTGCAGCGTGTCGGCGGCGGTCATCAGGGGCGTGAGGGCCGGGACGTGGCCGCGGGCGCCGGGCGGGTGGTTGTAGAACATGCGGTTGGTGCGCTTGTTCACGACGAAGGTCTGCAGGTCGAGCAGCCACTGGCCCGACACCGCGTCGGTCACGCCGAACTCGTCGAACTCCTCGAAGGTGCCGTACTTCTCGAACGGCGACAGCGGGAAGCTCCAGACCTTGTTGCTCAGCCGGCTGCCGGCCCGCCACGACCGCACCGCCGCCGCGCCGGTGTCGCCGACGAAGTACATGCCAGTGACGCCGCGGTTCTCCAGCCAGTTCACCGCCCAGGTCGGGTTGTTGCCCTGCGGCGCCGAGTATTCGGTGGTCTTCTTGCCGTACTGGCGCTCCACGGCCGCGAAGTTCAGCTCCAGCCAGGGCTGGTAGGTGGTCTGGTTGGTCTCGTTGGCGCCCAGGCCGAAGAGGTCGTGGTTCCAGCCCCCGTGCGAGGCCAGTTCATGGCCGACCGCCAGCGACTTCACGCGCTTGAACTGCGTCTGCGAGGCCGCACTGGTGTCCAGGTGCATCCCCAGGCCATCGCCGAGGGCAACGGTGTCCGGCCCGGCCGTGAAGTGGATCGAGAACGGGCCGCGCTTGAGCAGCACGTTGGCGTCCAGCAGCGCCTTCAGATCGGCGGTCAGGTCGTCGCCGTCGTCCACATGCCAGTTGTAGACCAGGCCGCCGATGCCCTTGGGCTGCACGGACATCGTCGGCATCTGGACGTGCTGGCGGGCGAAGAGGTTGAGGAAGCCGTGCAGCGGGGCGCTGTCGGTGCCGATGGCCTTGAAGTAGCCCAGGGGCAGGTTGACGAACAGCACGTTGCCGCTGCCCACCGGGCGGCTGCCGGCGACCAGGCCGTGGTCGGGCGAGGCGAGGTAGGGCGTGCCGGCGTAGCTGCCTTGTGTCACGAAGCTGAAGTAGTCGAGGTAGCCGTAGCCGTAGCTGCTGATGGCCCTGGGCTGGGCGACCGTGACCGCGGCGGCGGAGACGGTGCCCGTGGCGGCTGCGGCAGCGACGGTGGCCGTGTTGCCCGTGACCGATGTGGCGGTCGCGCCCGTGACCTTGGGCGCGAGCTTGAGGCTGGTCGTGGCGGGCAGGCTGGTCAGGCCGAGCAGGTCGCGCACGGCCTGCGGCGTGAGCGTCTGCGCGCTGCGCACGTTGCGGGAGCTTTCGTCGATCCGCTTGAGCGCGCGGGCCTCGATGAAGCTGCGCATCGCCTTGGTACCGACTGGATCGGCGGCGGTGGTCTGCACGAACTGGGTGCTGGCGCTGGTGGTGCGGGCGATGGTCAGCGGCGTGGACCAGGCCATCGACTTGCCGGGCGGCAGCCGCAGGGTGTCGAGCGCGGTGGCGTCGCCGACCACCGGGCCGAAACCGACCATGCGGTCGAGCAGCGTGTCGTAGAGCGTGTAGTCCACCCCGGCCAGCGCCGAGAAGCGCGACTTGCCCGGCGCGTAGACGCCGCTGGCGGTCAGCGCACCCGCGTCGTAGACCAGCATCAGCTTGCCGCCGAGGTTGGCGTACTGCGTCACGGCGGCGACCACCGCGTCGCTGGCCTGCTGGTGGGCGCTGTCGGGCAGGATCAGGCCGGCGATCTGCGCCGCCGCGCCAGTGCCGAGCGCGAGGAACTGCGTGTCCGTCATCGTCTGCAGCCGGATGCCTTCCTCGGCGGCCGAGTCGGTCCAGACCTTGACCGGCCACGCCGCAACGTTGGCACCATCGGGCACCAGCATCACCAGCGTGTCGCGGACCACCGCCGCCTGGGTACCGGGGGCGACCAGGCCCAGTGCAAGCAGCAGGGCGGCAGCGAGGCGGGTGGGTGTGTTGGGGTTGTTCGGGGGCATGTGTTCTCTCCTGAATTGGAATGGCGTGAAATGGCGTGGAATGGCGTGTTGAACGGGTCCGGCCGGCGTGCTCAGCCGGCGGGAGCGGGTATTGGCAACGGCGCCTGCGGCGGCCCCGGCTCGGCCAGCCAGAGCAGCCACAGCAGGTCGCTGACCTGGAAGGGCCAGGCGAACGGCGCGGCCGGCTTGAGCCACGCGGCACGCGCACGCGCCACCCAGTCCACGGCCGCCGCGGTGTCGCCGACGCAGTGCGCCGCCACGGCCGCCGCCGGCCACCAGAAGCCCGCCGGATCGACATTGCGCGCCTGCCAGGCGTTGTCGTTGGTGCGCCACTGGGCGGCGGCGCGGGGCCAGGCGCTGCGCGATGCCTGGAAACTGGCGGGCTGGCCGGACGTGCTCCACAGCAGCGGCCACGCCTGCGCCATCGTGTCGGGGTACCAGCGGCTGGTCTGCGCCGAGGCGGCGTCCTGGCTGACCCGCCACAGGCCAGCGCCTGCGTCCCAGAGCTGTTGCTCGATGCCGCTGCCGGTGCGCTGGGCGCGGTCGCGGCTGGTCTGGGCCGCCTGGGGTTGCGCCCAGACCTTGTCCTGCACGAAGGCCAGCGCCCTCCAGCCCGCAGCCACCTCCACGGCGTCCATCAGGTAGGCCACCGGGTGGTCGCGCTTGGCCCAGCTCAGGCCGTTGGTCTGCTGCAGCCGCACCTGGGTGGCCGCGGCCCGCTCCAGCGCCAGCCGCACCGCCGGCTCGCGCAGCAGCGTCGCGTCCCCACCGTTGTCCACGTAGGCTTTGGCCATGAGGAACAGCGAGGCGATCGTGCTGTCGGTGGCGTCGATCTGGTTGCAGTGGCGGGCGTCGATGTCGGGCGGGCACATCGACTCCTGCGTGCCGTCCGCCAGCACCCAGCGGTCGTGCAGCACCCCCTGGTCCGTGCCCCGTAACGGCAGGTGGCGCACTTGCCAGCGCAGCCAGTCGGCGGCCTCGGTGCGCAGGCTGGGATCGACCCGCAGCGCGCCGATCAGGCCGAGGTTGCCTTCGTAGGCGGCGATGTGGTGCCACGGCCGCTTCTGGCCGTCGATGTGTGCGGCGGCGAGGGCGCGGCGCACGGCCCCGTGGCTGTTCTGGCCCGGTGCGCGCACGACGAGTTGCCGCATCGTCAGCACGGCGGCGTCACGGAAGGCCGCGTCCACCAGCGTGCCGGGCGGACACAGGCTGTCCATCGGCGGCGTGGCGGCGTTGACCTGCGCACCGGCCGAGGCCCAGACGCAGCAGGCCAGGGCGGCCGCGGCCAGAGTGGGTTTGGAGGGCATGGTCATGAGGGAATCCGGAGTCCAGTCAAGCAAGTCAAGTCGATCAGGTCAAGGGATGGGCGCAGGTTGCAGGCGTGCGTTGGCCCAGCCCATGGCCCAGCCATAGAGCGCCACGAAACCGATGATGGCCACCATCACGCCGAACAGCAGGTGCAGCAGCGGCATGGCGAGCAAGCCCCAGCCGTGCAGCGCCAGGGCGTGCAGCGCGAACAGCAGCGGCGCGAGGAGGAACAGGTAGGCCCAGGTCAGCAGGGTCAGCGCGATCCGCTGCCCCCAGGTCACGGCGAAGAGGTAGTAGGTGCAGAGGTGGATCCACGGCGCCAGCAGCATCAGCGCCCAGCACTGCTGCAGGCCGTTGCCGATGTGCTCGTTGACCGAGTGCGGAAAGCTCGCCGGCCAGATCCAGAAGAACAGCACCGCCGCCCCGTGGATGATCGCGGCGAAGCGCAGCAGGTAGCAGCCCGGCCGCGCCACGTCCGGCAGCAACCCGGCCAGCCACCACACCGCCACCACCCCGATGCCGTTGAACACCAGCGTCGTCTGCAGCGGCGCGCTGACGAACAGCGTGATGACCGGGGTGGCGATCTGGAAGGGCAGGTTGCCGTGCTCGGTGATGGCCGAAAACCGCCCGGACAGCTCCATGCGCGTCAGCCACCACAGCAGCTCGGTGGACCACAGCGTGGCGATCGACTGCCGCAGCAGCACGAGCACGGCCGTCAGGACCACAGCCAGCAGGACGGAGCCGGCCAGCCGGTGCGGCGGCAGGTGCAGGCCCCAGATCGAGCGGTGCATCTGCACCCGCCCGCCGCGGGCACCGCGGGGCGTGAGTTCGCCCAGCACGGCGTGTTGCACCGAGTGCTGGAAGTCCGGGCGGGCGGGGGGGCGCAAGAAATGGAACATGGCTCACAGTTGCAGAAACAGGCCGCCGCCGACGGTGGTGCGGCGGTAGCTGGGGTTCAGGTAACGCTCGGCGTGCAGCGCCATGCCCCAGTCGGGGGCGAGCCAGTAGCGCCAATCCACGCTGTACGCCTGGCTGTCGAAATCGACCAGTTGCGCTGCCGTGCCCACGCTCTGGTACGCCTCGCTGCCGCGGCTGGCACGCAGGGTGAGGAACTGCAGTCCCTCGGTGCCCAGCGTCAGCGCCAGGTAGGGCATCTGCGAGCGGACCTTGCCTGGGTGGCTGGTGTTGAAGGTGGCGCCGCCTTCCAGCACGGCGAAGTGGTTCAGGTAGTAGTTCGCCGACACGCGCAGGCCGCGGTCGCTGCGGCTGGCGTCGAAGTTGGCGCGGTACAGGCCCAGCGTGGTCACGAGCTGGCGGTCGGCGCCCCACTTGCGCGAGACGGCGCCATCCACGCGGGTACGTGCCCAGTTCGGGCCACCCCAGCCACGGGTCAGGCTGGCGCTGACGAACCAGTCGGGGTCCAGGTTCTGCGTGGCCCCGACCGCGGCCACACCACCGCGGGCGTCGAACTTCTTCTCCGACAGCAACTCGGCGTTGAGTACCGTGTCCTGGCTCAGTGCCCAGTGGCCGCGCAGGTGGGTGGCCTGTCCGGCGGGCAGGCCGCTGCTGTAGCGGCTCTGGCGCTGGGTGAGTTCGAGCTGGCCGCGGCGTGCCGGTGCGGTGGCCTGGACCGGTGGTTCGGTGGCGGGCGCAGGCGTTTCCTCGGCCGAGGCAAGGCCCGCGAGCAGCAGCAGGGCGGACAGGACAGGCAGCGCAATGAGGGGGGGCAGGCGGTGCATCTCAGACCCCCAGATCGTGTTGCAGCACATCGGCGATCTGCTGCGCCGTGGTGCCGTCGCCGAACGGATTGACCGCGTCGCGCATGGCCTGCAGCGCGGCGGCGTCGTGGAAGAGGTGCGAGACGGTCCGGACGATGCGCGCCCGGTCGGTGCCGACGATCACGCCCGCGCCTGCGTCGATCAGCTCCGGCCGCTCGGTCGTGTTGCGCAGCACCAGCACCGGGCAGGACAGCGCCGCGCCCTCCTCCTGGATGCCGCCCGAGTCGGTCAGCGCGAGCACGCTGTGGTGCAGGCACCAGAGCAGCGCGGGATATTCCAGCGGCGCACACAGCGTCAGGCGACCTTCCAGCCGGCGCGCCTTCTCGCCCAGCGCCGCCTGCACCGCGTCGCTCACCGCCGGGTTGCCATGCACGGGCCAGACCACGGCCAGGTCCGGGTGCGCGTCCAGCAGGTCCGCCACGGCGCGGGCGATGTGGTCGATGCCTTCGCCCCAGTTCTCGCGGCGGTGGGCGGTGACGGTGACGAGGCGCCAGCGGCGGTGCGCCAGCCCTTCGCGCAGCAGGTCCAGCGCGGCCGGCAGCACGGCGTGGCCCGCGGCAAGCAGCGACTCGACCCGCGCCGTGCCAGCCAGCGCCGCATCGACCGCGGTGTTGCCGACGGTGTGGATGCCGGGCGGGCGCACGCCTTCGTTGCGCAGGTTGGTGGCGGCCTTGGCGGTCGGCGCGAAATGCCAGTGCGCCAGCCGGGCGGTCAGCTCGCGGTTCATCTCCTCGGGAAACGGCTCGCGGTGGTTGAAGGTGCGCAGGCCCGCCTCGACGTGGCCGATCGGCACGCCCTGGTAGAACGCCGCCTGCGCCGAGGCCAGCGTGCTGGTCGTGTCGCCGTGGACCAGGACGGCGCGGGGCTGCGTGCGCTCGAACACTTCGGACAGCCCTTCGAGCAGCAGCGCGTTCAGGTGCGAGAGCTGGCCGTTGCGGCGCTCCAGCGTGATCTCGTGCTCCGGTGCGATGCCGAAGAATTCGTAGAGCGGCTGCGCCATTTCCCGGTGCTGGCCGGTGTGGACCCAGGCCACGGGCAGGCCGCGGCGGCGCAGTTCGCTGTGGACGGGCGCCATCTTGATGATTTCAGGACGGGTGCCGACGGAGATGAGGATGGGTCGTTGCATGGGGGGTCGCAGACGTTGCGGGTTCAGGAGAGGGGCAGGTGCAGGCGCAGCCCGGTGCCGGGTCCGGCGACCACGCGCCACTGGCCGTCCACCTCGTCCACCACGGCCTCGCCGCTGACGACGGTGGGCTGGCCGTAGCGGCTGCGCGGCAGCAGCCAGGCCATGCCGTCGAGCGACTGCGGGTGGTGGGCTTCGAGCTGCTGGCTGGGCGTGCTGGCGCTCTGGCTGGAGTCGGTGAGCGTCCAGCGGGTGCGCAGGCGCGCGTTGGCGAAGGTGCTGTACTGGGCCATCGTCATCCAGCGCAGGCGGCCCTGGTTGGCGAGTTCCTTGCCGCTCTCCAGCCAGCGCTGGAACGCCTGCGGGTACATCACCAGCCCGATCGGGTGGAAATACACCAGCCGCAGCGTGCGGTGGTCGGCGCAGAAGCGGTTCACGTCGGTCAGCCAGGCGGCCACCTCGATTTCCGGCAACTGGTCGGCCTTCGCCTCCTCGAACGAGGCGTAGACGCCGAAATTCAGCACCGGGTACGACCAGATGTCCGGCAGCGGGCGCACGCCATCCTGGTAGCTGCGGGTCGGCGCCATGCCGGTGTTGCCGGTGAAGTAGTAGGAGCGGATGTCCCGCTTGCGCAGCCAGGCGGTGGTCCAGGCGGGGTGGTTGCCGACCGGGGCCGAGTATTCGCGCACCGGCCGCCCGCCCACCTCCAGCAGCAGCGCCGAGTTGCGTTCGATCAGCGACGCCACCACCTCCCGGTCGAGCTTGTCCGCCCGCGAGCCGAACCAGTTGTGGATCCAGCCGCCGTGGCTGCCGATCTCGTGGCCGGCCGCACCCAGGCGGCGCACCCAGTCCTGCGCCTGCGGGTTGTTGCTCAGGTCCATGCCCTTGCCGTCACCTTCCTCGTTGACATCGGGTCCGGCGGTGAAGTGGATGGAGTAGGGGCCTTGCTTGAACGCGCCCATCTCGGCGGCCCGCTCCAGCGCCGGGAGCGCCTTGCGGTCGTCGATGTGCCAGTTCATCACCACCGCGCCGCGCCCCTGCGGCATCGGCGAGAGCTGCGGCGCGCCCACCACGCGCTCGGCGAAGTACTGCAGGAAGCTGTGCAGCAGCAGCCCGTCGGTGCGGACCTTCAACTGCGTCAGCGGCAGGTTGACGAACAGCACCTGCCCGGCGCCGAAGCGGTGCAGCCCGGCAACGAGGCTGCCGTCGGGGGCGTTCATCAGCCGGGTGCCGTCGTAGGCGCCACGGGTGACGAAGGTGGGGTATTTCAGCGCGCCGTAGACATAGCCGGCGATCGACAGCGGCTCGTCCGGGCTGGAGGCGGGCTGGGCGCTGGTGTACGGTCTTCCTTCCTCGCCGCGCACCAGCTTGCCCGGCGGAATGCCCAGTGCCTGCACCTGCGTCGGCACGACCCAGGCCGGTGCGTCGCGCAGCATCCCGGTCTTCAGCGCGCCATACAGCCCGTACTGCACGCCAGCCAGGTCCGACAGCCGCGCGCGGTCCTCGCGGTAGCGGCCGTCGATGTCGGACAGGCCGGCGTCATGCACCAGCATCAGCGAGTCCCCGGCGCGCACCCGCTCGCGCAGGTGGCCGATCAGCACGTCGCTCATGCGGCGGTGCAGTGTGTCGGGCAGGATGAAGGCCGTGCCCTGTGCCTGCCGCCCGGCGCGCATCACCTGTGAAGCGGTCTGGGTGTCGAGGTTGACGCCCAGCTCTTCGGCCGCGTCCTGCCAGGCGCGCACCTGCACGGGATCGTTCAGCTCGGCGTCGGGCAGCAGCAGGACGATCCGTTGCACGTTGTCCGGCAGCTTGCCAGCGCGCACCTGCCACCAGGTGGCACCTGCCGCGCCAAGCAGCAGCAGTGCCATCAGCACGCGGCCCCAGTTCCACCCGGCGATCCGGGCCAGCCAGCCAGTGTTCCGTGTGGCGCTCATGCGGCAGCCCTCCCCGGCAGGGCGGGCAACTGCGGCAGATCGGGCAGGTGCTCGTCCAGCTCGACCTCGGTGTCGATCTGCAGCGCCCCGACCGCGTCGCCGCTGGCTCCCGCCCAGACCGTGCCGTGGACCACCACGCCCAGCGCCACCTCGATGCGCGGGGCGCTGACGGTGGCCGGGTGCTCGGGCGTGCCGATGGTGCAGCCGGGGCCGAGCACGACGGCGGTTTCCGACAGCACCGAGCCGCCGACGTGGCTGCCCGCGCCGATCAGCACATCGCCTTGCGCGACCACGCTGCCGTCCACCTGCACGCCGGGGCCGATGCCGAGGTCGCCGTGGCTCTTCAGGCTGCCGCGGGCGTGGCAGCGCGGACCCAGCGCCAGATCGCCTTGGCAGACCAGATCGCCGCCCCACTGGCGCAGCGCCGGGATGGTCAGGTCCGCGTTCGCCAGCCCGCGGCCGGAGACCGCGTTCCAGCGCACCGCGGCGCCGAGTCCGGACTCGTCCATCGGGTCCAGATCCCCGTCCTGCGGGCCGGTGGTGGTGCGCAGGTGCTGGCCGGACCAGACCGTACCATGCACCACGACGCCCTTGCCGATCTCGACCCGCGGCGCCCGCACCGTGGCGTGCGCCCCCGGCACGCCGACCACGCAACCCGCGCCCAGCACCACCAGCGTCTCCGACACGATCGACGACCCGATGGCGCAGCCGGCGGCCAGGTAGATCTCGCCCGGCGCCACCAGCCCGCCGTGGACGCGGGAACCCGCCCCCAGGCTGATCGAGCCGCCTGCGCGCACGCTGCCCTCGGCCTCGCAGCCCTCGCCCAGCGCGACATGGCTGTCGCCGACGAGATCCCCGCGCCAGCGCCGCAGCGGCGCCACCTGCAAGGACCGCGGCGCCCGCCCGGTGCCGCTGCCTGCGTCCCAGAGCACGCCCTCGGCCACCCCGATCGACCAGCGTCCGTCCGGCGGAATGCTCCAGTCCGGCGGCACCTGCCCGGCGAAGCGGATGACCGGCGCGTGCAGCAGCGAGAAACTCACCTCGCGTCCCAGCACCAGCACCTGCGTGGCGCTGATGCGGGCGGGGAGCTGGCAGTGGTCGCCGATCGACAGGCTGTGGGCGTGTGCCCAGCGGATGATGCGGGTGCGCGGGGCCAGGGAGAGCTGGGCGCCGCTGAGCAAGGCGCGGTAGGTGCGGCCGGCCGCGGTGCGCAGGGCGCCGCGGGCGGACATCTCGGCCAGACAGTGCAGCCGCTCGGGCAGCACGCAGTCGCCCTCGGTGTGCCAGATGCGCCGGGTGCGGCCCGTGCGGACTTCTTGCGCGTTGAGTGGCCAGGGGGCGTGGATGGCGTTGGCGGGCAGATGCACCAGCGGCACCCCGCCCAGCGCGATCAGCCCATGCTCCAGCGCCGGCATGAGCAAGCCCGAAAAGCGCCGCGCCAGGTACTCCGGCTCCAGCGCGTCGGTCTCGTCGATGGGCAGCGGCGTCACGTCGGTCGGCTTCCACCATTCGCGGAACGCCGGCCACAGCGGCAGCAGCACGACCAGCAGCGTCAGCACCAGCAGCAGCACGGCGGCCCTCATGCCGGTGCCCCTGGCTTGGCGGGCGCCGTGCGGTAGCGGATGGTCTTGTCCCACTGGAACTTGGGCGCGCCGATGCGGTCGAGCACCATCTGCTCCAGCGCGCCGCGGGTGATCGCCACCGCGCTGACGATGAAGCCCAGCCAGTTGAACGCCAGCAGCCGGATGCGGTGGTGCGAGCGGTCCATGTGGGTGGCCGCGGCGATCTCGAAGAAGGCGGCGAAGTTGCCCAGCGCCCCGTGCGTCATGAACGCCATCAGCATCAGCGCCGGGGCGATCCACTGCACCGACACCGTGAAGTACAGCAGCAGGCTCACCACCCAGCCGATGATCAGCACCGGCGCCATGATGTAGACGCCCAGCAGCAGCACGCCGTCGATCCGCTCCCGCCAGCGCAGGTCCGACTGCCGCAGCAGCGCCACCGTGTGGCGCCACATCGCCTGGTTGTGCCCCTTCGCCCACCGCTTGATCTGGCGCGTGCGCACGGACCAGTTCTGCGGCACCTCCTCGTAGCACTCGGCGCGGTTCTGGTAGATCGTCTTCCAGCTCCCGAGCAGCAGCCGGTAGGTGAGGTCGGTGTCTTCGGCCAGCACGTCGTCGTGCCAGCCGCCCACCGAATGCAGCGCCGAGAGCCGGATCCCGCCCACCGTGCCACCGTACTGCGGCACCAGTCCCAGGTTCATGCGCGCTTGCTGGTCCACCTGGTAGCCGCCGGAGCGTTCCAGATCGAGCAGCCGTGTCAGCAGGTTCGCCCCGCAGTTCTGCGGCACGACGCGGCCCATCACCGCGCCCACCTCCGGGTCGAAGAACGGCGCCATCAGCCGCCGGATCAGCCCGCGCGAGGGCAGGTAGTCCGCGTCGAAGACGATGATGAAGTCGGTGTCCACCGTCTCGGTGGCGTCCTTCAGCGCCGCGGCCTTGCCGGGCTTGCCATCGACGCGGTGGAAGGGGCGGATGCGGCCGGGGAAACGCGCGACCACGGCGTCGATGATCTCCCGGGTGCGGTCCTTGGAGCGGTCGTTCACCGGCACCACCAGCATCCGGTCTTCGGGATAGTCCACGCCCATCAGGTTGACCAGACAATCCTCGATCACCGCCTCCTCGTTGTGCGCGGCCACGAAGATGGTCACGCGCGGCCAGTCGGCGCTGACGACGCTGGCGTAGGGGTGGCGCTGGTCGCCGAACAGGCGGTTCAGCGAGAACCAGTAGTGGCGGAAGGTGTAGGCCGCCAGCAGCACGACGATGACCAGCATCACCACCAGCAGCGTCCAGGCCCAGGCGGGGCCGAGCGGGCTTTCCAGCGACACGCGCAGCCAGGGGGCGCTGTCCGCGGCCTGTGCCCGGTCGGCAATCAGCAGCCAGCCCAGACCGCGTGTGCCACATTGGAGCAGGGGGTGCGGATGGCGAGAATGGGTGGATGTCATGTGCAATTCGGGGGCGACTCGGGCGCGGTTCGGGGCGAAAAAGGGAGATGTATTGGTGTCTGCATGTAAGAATAAACCCAAATGTGTGACTTTTTGTGTGTTTTTGCGCAGTGCTTAAGGTGGAGAAGCGCACGGTCAGGCCCGTGTTCGTGCTCCAGGTTTCACCCATGCGGCCGATGTAGCGGTACCACTCAGATCGGATGAGGATGTCGTTGACCCCAAGCAGTAACAGACAAGATGGGCACGGCATGTCCAGCGACGCCCGCCGCAGCCGGTGGCTGGTGCGTGTACTGGTGACACTGGGCTGTGTGGCCACGCTGCTGGCCTGGAACACGGTCGCCAGCCGGCTGGCCGAGGAGGCGCAGGCCCGCTTCACGGCGTTCGGCGAGACGCGGGAGCTGCTGTTCGACCGCCAGGTGCAGCGGTTGTTCGACGTGGCGCTCAGCTTCCAGGGGCTGTTCCTCGCCAGTGAACATGTCTCGCCAGCGGAGTTCGAGACCCACTACGAGACCCTGCAGATCCGCCGCAACCTGCCGGAGGTGGTGTCGGTGCGGCTGGACGCATGGGACGCCACGCGGCGCCGGCTCTCGACCCGCTACCGCGCCCCGCTCGGCACCGACCTCCTCCCAGACCCGCCCATGGACGCCGACCGCATCCGCTCGACCGAAGCGGCCCGGGACGGCTACTTCAGCCTCCTGACGCCGCCCTACCGCTTGGCCGAAGGGTTTGTGGGTGTGGACATTGGCGTGCCGGTCTACCAGCAGCGGCAGCGCGACCAGGACGGCGTGCCGACCGCGGTCACGCAGCGCCGTGCGGGCTTTCTGGGTCTGGTGCAGGTGTCCATCGACCTGGGCCGGATCATGGTGGCGGTGCTGCCGGAAGGAGTCAATCTGCCGTACCGGGTGCGCCTGCGCGACATCGGCATGGCCGAGGGACACGATCCAGCGGAGATGGACATCTACGACAGCGGAGCGCCGCAGGAGCAGGCGACATGGCCCGGACTGTCGGCCTGGGCCGTGGCGGCACCGGAGCGGCGCTACGTGGTGCAGGCGGGCCAGCGGCTGTGGAGGCTGACGATCCAGCAGCCGCCGGTCGTCTACCACCTGCGCACGCAGGCGCTGCTGGTGCTGCTGTCGGGCTGGCTGGGGACACTGGTGCTGGCGATGGCGCTGCGGCAATTGCAGGGCAGGGTGGAGCGGGTGCAGGTGCTGGGCGAGCAGGCCAGCCTGGACGGTGCCCGCCTGCGTGGCGTGCTCGACCAGAGCACCGAGGGCATCGTCACCTTCGACGCCGACGGGGTGCTGCTGGCGGCCAATCCGGCGGCGCTGGCCATGTTCCAGTGCCGCGGTCCGGCGGGCTTGTCCGGCCAATCGCTGCTGGCGCTGGTCGATGCGCGGGACCGGGCCGCGCTGCGGACCCACCTGCACCGCCTGGCCGAGGGTGATGACACCTGGGTGGTGCCGCGGCTGGAGGTGCAGGCCCGCCGGCCCGACGGCAGTGGCTTCCCCTTGTCGCTGGTCTGTCAGCCATTGGGTGCGGCGGGTCCGCGCCGACAGTGCCTGGGATTGCTGCGGGATCTGGGGGTGGGTCAGCGCGTGGCGGCGGCGATGCGCATGCTGGCGCAGCACGACGCACTGACCGGATTGATGAACCGCGAAACCTTCCAGAAGCACCTGACCCAGGTGCTGGAAGAACGCAGCAGCGACCCCGAGCGGGGTGTTTCACCGGCGCCGGCGCTGGCGATGATGGTCATCGATCTGGACCGCTTCAAGAAGATCAACGACACGCTGGGCCACCTGGTCGGCGACCGGGTGCTGCTCGAAATCGCGGCCCGGCTGCGCGGTGCGCTGGACGAGGACACGACGCTGGCGCGCCTGGGCGGCGACGAGTTTGCGGTGCTGTTCGTCGAACCGCAGGCACTGGCACGCAGTGAAGTGGTGGCGGGTCGGATGATCCAGTTGCTGTCGGAGCCGCTGGAGGTGGACGGGCACCGGCTGCGCGTGAGTGCGAGCATCGGCATCACGGGTCTGGAGGCGGGAGACGGGGGGGACGGCCTGGACGGCCTGGGTCTGATGCGCCAAGCCGACTCGGCCATGTACGTCGCCAAGAGCGCCGGTCGCAGCCAGTGGCACCGCCACCGCCGCGAAGACCAGCGGCACTCTCCCGCCCAGCTCCAGCGTGAAGTGGATCTCTACCGGGCGCTGGAGCGCCAGGAGCTTGAGCTGTATTTCCAGCCGCAGTTCGATTGCTGCAGCCGCGTGCTGGTCGGCGCCGAGGCGCTGCTGCGCTGGCGGCACCCGAGCCAGGGTCTGGTGTCACCGGCCGACTTCATCCCGCTGGCCGAAGAGTCGGGGCTGATCGTGCCGATCGGCCGCTGGGTGCTCGACGAAGCGTGCCGCCATGCCCGCACCTGGCACGAGGCGGCGGGCCGGCCGCTGTCGGTGGCGGTGAATCTGGCGAGCCGGCAGATGGTGGACGACGACATCGTCAGCGCCGTGCGCGAGTCCCTGGCCCGGCATGGGCTGTCCCCGCAGTCGCTGGAGCTGGAGATCACCGAGAGCGCGGCCGTCACCGACACCGAACAGGCCCGCGGACTGCTGAACCGGCTGGCCGCCCTGGGGGTGGGCGTGTCGATCGACGATTTCGGGGTGGGTTATTCGAGCCTGTCCTACCTGCGGGACTTGCCGGTGCAGCGGTTCAAGATCGACCGCTCCTTCCTGGCCAACGTGCCGCAGGACGCGGGCAGCTCGCGCCTGGTGAGCGCCATGATTTCCATGGCCAGGAGCCTGGCTGTCGGGCTGGTGGCCGAAGGGGTGGAGACGCAGGCCCAGCTTGATTTCCTGGCCGAGCAGCACTGCGATGTGGCCCAGGGCTATTGGCTTGGCAGACCGCTGCCGGCGGATGAATTCATGCGCCGGTTGTGCCATGAGTGGCTGATTCCGTGAGCTTGTGGGGGTGACTGCGCATCAAGGCAGCGCGGTGTGAAATGAAAAAATACACCGTGCAACAGCCCTGAAACCCCGCGAAACAGGGGGTTACGGCTGTGATTTCTTCGTCGATTGCCGCCAATCCGGCGGCCGCATTCCCCCCGTTCAAGGGGTGTGACCAGTGGCGACAAACCGCGTGTTCCCGTTACGGTTCGATCCAGTGGCAAGCACGGATTTTCAACCATAAATAGCTCAAGTGCTGAGCCATGCAGCCTTGGGTAAACACGGGAAACTGGTATGAACAAGCAAATGATCGCGGCAATAATCGCCGCTTCCCTTTCACTGGCCGCGCAGGCACAGCAATCCCTGCATGCGGCCACGGTGACGCTCGACGGAGACTGGTACTTGCAAGCGGGTACGGTGCTGAACCAGTCTGGTTCCGGCATTCTGGTCACAGGACTTACCTATTCGATGGGTACACCGCAAGATGGCGGCGGGGTATGGGAGGACTTCCTCTCCGATGGCCGGCACGAGGTGCGCTTGCCGGGCAGCAGCACCCACTACTCGAACCAGGTCTGGTCCGGCTTGCAACTGCAAAGCCAGGGCGTGTGGGACTTCGGCGGGCTGGACCTCGACCGCATCGTCCACACCGCGACGGGCGAGGTGGACAGCCAGAACGTGGACTTCAGCGGTGTGTCGCTGCGCAATGCTTATGTCGAGGTGTGCTTCAGCGATGGTTTCCGGGGGCAGGCCCGGCTGGCGGCGCTGGCCTGGGACAAGACCCAGGTGCTGTACATCGGGGATGCCGTGACGCCAGAGGCAGCGTCGGTACCAGTGCCAGTGCCAGTGCCCGTTCCAGAGCCTGCGCAGGGCTGGCTGCTGGCGGCCGGGCTGGGGTGGATGGGACTGCGTCGGCGCAAGGCCGGTTGAGTCCGGGACCGGCCTTGCGCCGGTCGGGGATCAGCCCACGCTGGAGGTGTCGCCCGCGTTGGGCTGCGGCGCTTGACCCGCGTCGGTCGGTGCGGACGGATCGGCCGAGGCGCTGCTGTCATCCCGCCCCGGATGGGCCTTGCGGTTGCGCTTTTCTTCCGTCTTGCGTTTCTTGGCGAGTTCGCGCTGACGTTTTTCGTAGGAATAGTTGGGTGTTGCCATGGCGTGCTCCTGGGCGTGGCGTGGACGGGGCATCCCTGCGGGTCGGCCGACGCTGCTTCGGCGTCGCGATCCGCGCTAGATGCCGAAAAGTGGCTCGCAGCATAAGGCATCGCCGGCTTGTGGCCGCGCGCAGGCCCGCTGTGGCTGCCTGCGGTGTCCGCTATCCGCCCGAAGGCAAGGAGAATTCGCCGCAGTGCGAGCGGCGGGGCGTGCGAGCACCGACAATGGAGGGTTGTCCTTCCCCAGCATCGAGAGTCCCGCTTTGGCCGCCACCCTGACCGCCCCCGCCATGCCCCGCGCCCCCAAGGCCCTCAACGGCTACCGCCCGTTCTGGGCCAAGCGTTTCGGGGTGGCCAAGTTCCTGCCGATGAGCCGCGCCGAGATGGAGCAGCTCGGCTGGGACTCCTGCGACATCGTGCTGGTCACGGGCGATGCCTACGTGGACCACCCGAGCTTCGGCATGGCGGTGATCGGGCGGATGCTGGAGGCGCAGGGTTTTCGCGTCGGCATCATCGCCCAGCCCGACTGGCAGAGCGCCGACCCGTTCAAGGTGCTTGGCAAGCCGAACCTGTTCTTCGGCGTCACGGCCGGGAACATGGATTCGATGATCAACCGCTACACCGCCGACCGCAAGATCCGCAGCGACGACGCCTACACGCCCGGTGGTCTTGGCGGCAAGCGGCCTGACCGCAGCTCGCTGGTCTACGCGCAACGCTGCAAGGAAGCGTGGAGCGATGTGCCGATCGTGCTCGGCGGCATCGAGGCCAGCCTGCGCCGCATCGCGCACTACGACTACTGGCAGGACAAGGTGCGCCGCTCGATCCTGGTCGATGCCAAGGTGGACCTGCTGCTGTACGGCAACGCCGAGCGCGCCATCGTCGAGATCGCCCACCGCCTGGCCGCCCGCGAGCCGATCGAGCAGATCACCGACGTGCGCGGCACCGCCTTCATGCGCCGCACCAACGACCCGACCGCCGAGGGCTGGTTCGAACTCGACTCCACCGACGTGGATCGCCCCGGCCGCATCGACAGCTTCATCAACCCGTACCAGACCACCTCCGAGCAAGCTGCCGACCAGGGCACGACCTGTGCCAAGGAAGACGGGCAGGGCGGCGAATCCGGTGTGGCGGCCCAAGGCGACGTGCAGCCGATCCGCTTCATCCCGAGCGCCCGCACCACCGGTCGCCTCCAGATGCCCGCCCGCGACCGCACCGTGATCCGCCTGCCGTCCTACGAGCAGGTGAAGAGCGATGCCGTCCTGTATGCCCACGCCAACCGCGTCCTCCACCTGGAGACCAACCCCGGCAACGCCCGCGCCCTGGTGCAGCGCCACGGCGAGCGCGACGCCTGGATCAACCCGCCGCCCATCCCGTTGACCACGGCCGAGATGGACCTCGTGTTCGACCTGCCCTATGCCCGCAGCCCGCACCCGGTCTACGCCGACGAGCACGGCGGCCACGACGGCGCGACCAAGATCCCCGCGTGGGAAATGATCCGCTTCAGCGTCAACATCATGCGCGGCTGCTTCGGTGGCTGCACCTTCTGCTCGATCACCGAGCACGAGGGCCGCATCATCCAGAGCCGCTCCGAGGACTCGGTGATCCGCGAGATCGAGGACATCCGCGACCGCGTGAAGGGCTTCACCGGCGTCATCTCCGACCTCGGCGGCCCGACCGCGAACATGTACCGCATCGGCTGCAAGTCGCCCGAGATCGAGGCGGCGTGCCGCAAGCCGAGCTGCGTCTACCCGGACATCTGCTCCAACCTCAACACCGACCACGACCCGCTGATCCAGATGTACCGCCGGGCGCGGGCGCTGCGCGGCGTGAAGAAGATCCTGATCGGCTCGGGGCTGCGCTACGACCTGGCGATCCGCTCCCCGGAGTACATCAAGGAGCTGGTCACGCACCACGTCGGCGGCTACCTGAAGATCGCCCCGGAGCACACCGAGGGCGGCCCGCTGTCCAAGATGATGAAGCCGGGCATCGGCACCTACGACCGCTTCAAGCAGCTCTTCGAGAAGTTCAGCGAAGAGGCCGGCAAGAAGCAGTTCCTGATCCCGTACTTCATCGCCGCCCACCCCGGCACCCGCGACGAGGACATGATGAACCTCGCCGTCTGGCTGAAGAAGAACGGCTTCCGGGCCGACCAGGTGCAGACCTTCTACCCCAGTCCGATGGCGACCGCGACGGCGATGTACCACTCCGGCCTGAACCCGCTCAAGGGCATCAGCCGCGACGCCACCCGCGGCGAGAAGGTGGACATCGTGCGCGGCGACCGGCGGCGTCGCCTGCACAAGGCGTTCCTGCGCTACCACGATGCGAACAACTGGCCGCTGCTGCGCGATGCCTTGGCGGAGATGGGCCGCGCCGACCTGATCGGCAACGGCAAGCACCACCTCATCCCGACCTACCAGCCCACCACCGACGGCAGCTACCAGAGTGCGCGGCGCAAGAACTCGACGCCGGTCGGCGTGAAGACCTCCGTCGCCAAGCCGGCCGCCAGGGCGGTGGTCAAGGGCGCGGTCAAGGTGGCGCGTGACGACCGGATCATCGTGCCCGGCCGCATCCAGACGCAGCACACCGGCTTGCCGCCACGGGTGACGGGCAGCGCCAAGGTCGGCCCCAAGAAAGGACGCTGAACCTTGAACGCCTTGCTGCGCGCCTTCGAGCGCCTGGTTGACCCTTTCCCCTCGGCCGACATGGCGCTGCCGCCGCGCGGCTTCCTGGCTTTCATGTGGCGCTGCACCGAGGGCGTGCGGCCGGGCATCCTGGCGATGGCGCTGCTGACGGCGTCCATCGGGGCGTTCGAGGCCTACCTGTTCGGCGTGCTGGGCGATCTGGTGGACTGGCTTGGCCACACGCCGCCCGCCCAGTTGTGGACCGAGCAGCGCAGCCGGCTGTTCGGACTGGCGGCGCTGGTGATGGGCAGCACCGCGCTGGTGGCGCTGCAGACCTTGTTCAAGCACCAGACGCTGGCCGGCAACTTCCCCATGCGGCTGCGCTGGAACTTCCACCGCCTCATGCTCGGCCAGAGCCTGTCGTTCTACCAGGACGAGTTCGCCGGCCGGGTGGCGGCCAAGGTGATGCAGTCGGCGCTGGCGGTGCGCGACACGGCGATGATCACCTGCGACATCCTGGTCTTCGTCGTCATCTACTTCGTGACGATGACGGCGCTGGCCGGGCGGCTGGACGTGTGGCTGCTGGGGCCGTTCGCGGCGTGGCTGGCGCTGTATGTGCTGTCGGTGCGGTTCTTCGTGCCGCGGCTGGCGCGCATCGGCCAGCAGCAGGCCGATGCGCGTTCGCTCATGACCGGGCGCATCTCGGACGCCTACACCAACATCACCACCGTCAAGCTGTTCTCGCACGGCCGCCGCGAAGCCGGCTACGCCCAGAGCGCGATGGGCGAGTTCCTCGGCACGGTGCATGGCCAGATGCGGCTCGTCAGCGGCTTCGAGATCGTCAACCACCTGCTGAGCATGGGCCTGATCGCGGCGACGGCGGGGGTGGCGCTGTGGCTGTGGATGCGCGGCGAGGTGGGCGTGGGGGCACTGGCGGCATCCACGGCGATGGCGCTGCGGCTCAACGGCATGTCGCATTGGGTGATGTGGGAGATGACCTCGCTGTTCGAGCACATCGGCACCGTGCAGGACGGCATCGGCACGCTGTCCAGGCCGCGCACCGTGCTCGACCGGCCGCAGGCGCCGGCGCTGGAGGTGCCGCGGGGCGAGGTGGTGTTCGAGGACGTGAGCTTCTCGTATGGCGCCACCGATGGCCGCCCGCCGGTGATCCGCGGCCTGTCGCTGCACATCCGCCCCGGCGAGAAGATCGGCGTGGTCGGCCGTTCGGGGGCGGGCAAGTCCACCATCGTCAACCTCCTGCTGCGCTTCTATGACGTGCAGTCCGGCCGCATCGTCATCGACGGGCAGGACATCGCCGGCGTGGCCCAGGACAGCCTGCGCGAGCACATCGGCATGGTGACGCAGGACACCTCGCTGCTGCACCGCTCGGTGCGCGACAACATTCTCTACGGCCGCCCTGATGCGGGTGACGCCGCCATGCAGGACGCTGCCCGCCGCGCCGAGGCGACCGATTTCATCCAGTCCCTGAGCGACCCGGCCGGCCGCCAGGGCTACGACGCCCACGTCGGCGAGCGTGGCGTCAAGCTCTCCGGCGGCCAGCGCCAGCGCATCGCCATTGCCCGCGTGATGCTCAAGGACGCGCCGATCCTGCTGCTCGACGAGGCCACCAGCGCGCTCGACTCCGAGGTCGAAGCCGCCATCCAGGCCAGTCTGTACGCACTGATGGAAGGCAAGACGGTGGTGGCCATCGCGCACCGGCTGTCCACCATCGCCGCGATGGACCGCCTCATCGTGCTCGACCAGGGCCGCATCGTCGAAGAAGGCGACCACCGCAGTCTGCTGGCGCGCGGCGGGTTGTACGCGCGGCTGTGGGCGCGGCAGAGCGGGGGGTTTCTGGGTGAGGATGAAACTGAATGTATCGGTGAAAATTCACCAGTTTGACCATTCCATCGAACATTGCCGCTACAGTTCTCTGGAACACGGTGCCCGGCTCCTTTGCGGCACTGTCCAGTGGGTACACTTGCCAAATCACCTGATGTCGAATGCTGTCCCATGGCCATAGCGTCTCCGGGGAATTCCCCCGCCGTGTTTGATCTGAAAAGCGCCACGCTCACGCTCGTGGCGCTTGTGGTGAAGTCTCCACACCTGCCAGAACTGGCAGAACAACTCCGGGTCCGCCTGGGACCATCCACCGAGTTCTTTAACCAGGATCCGGTGCTCATCGATTTGGCGCAGGTGCAGGAATCTGCCGGCGAAATCGATTTTCGGGGGTTGATCGAATTGCTGCGCAGCTACAGCATGGTGCCCGTGGCCGTGCGCGGAGGGTCTGCGGCGCAGATGGCGGCAGCGCAGGCGGCCGGCCTGTGCGAGGTGCCGCCGCAGGACGGTCCGGCAGTGCGTGCGGCGGCACCGGCACCGGCGCCCGTGCGGGCCGCCTCGGTCGTGGTGGTGGATCGGCCGCTGCGCTCCGGCCAGCAGGTCTACGCCAAGGGGGCCGATCTGGTCATCCTGGCCCTGGTCAACCACGGCGCCGAGGTGATCGCCGATGGCAGTATCCATGTCTATGCGCCACTGCGGGGCAAGGCCATTGCCGGTGCCACCGGGGATGTGAATGCCCGGATATTCACCACCTGCATGGAACCGGAACTGATCTCGATTGCGGGTATTTACCAGACGACCGATCCGCCATTGCCGACGGACGTGCGGGGAAAATCAGCACAGGTGCGGCTCGATGGCGATACCTTGATCATCGAGCCCATTAAGGCATGAGGCATGGGATTGGTGTTTTACCTGACTCAGCCCATAACAAACAAGTCAACAGAAAGGACCTCGACGGATGGCCAAGATCATTGTGGTGACCTCCGGGAAGGGGGGCGTTGGAAAAACCACCACCAGCGCCAGTTTTGCCTCGGGACTGGCGCTTCGTGGACACAAGACGGTGGTCATCGATTTCGATGTCGGCCTGCGCAATCTCGACCTCATCATGGGCTGCGAGCGGCGCGTGGTCTATGACCTCATCAACGTCATCAACAGCGAAGTCCATCTGCAGCAGGCGCTGATCAAGGACAAGCACTGCGAGAACCTGTTCGTGCTGGCGGCGTCCCAGACCCGCGACAAGGAAGCCTTGAACAAGGAAGGGGTCGGCCGGGTCTTCCAGGAGCTGGCCGAGATGGAGTTCGAGTTCATCGTCTGCGATTCGCCTGCCGGCATCGAGACGGGCGCGATGATGGCCATGCACTTCGCCGACGAAGCCCTGGTGGTGACGAACCCCGAAGTCTCCTCCGTGCGCGACTCGGACCGCATTCTCGGGATGCTCGCGTCCAAGACCTTGCGTGCCATTGAAGGTCGCGAGCCGGTCAAGGAGCACCTGCTGATCACCCGCTACAACCCGACCCGCGTGCAGGGTGGCGAGATGCTCTCGATCGAGGACATCCACGAGATCCTGCGCATCAAGCTGATCGGCGTGGTGCCGGAGTCGGAGGTGGTGCTCCAGGCATCGAACCAGGGCGTGCCGGTGATCCACATGGACGGTGCCGATGCGGCCGACGCCTACCGGGACGTGGTGGCGCGTTTCCTCGGGGAAGAAAAGCCCATGCGTTTCATCGATCTGGTGAAGCCCGGCTTCTTCAAGCGGTTGTTTGGCGCGAGGTGACCCCATGGGGTTTCTATCATTCATGCTCGGTGAAAAGCAGAAATCCGCGACGGTTGCCAAGGAACGCTTGCAGATCATCCTGGCCCACGAGCGCACCTCGCGCAGTGCCAGCCCGGACTATCTGCCCGCCCTGCAGCGCGAGCTGCTGGCCGTGGTGACGAAATACGTGTCGATCAACCCGAACGACATCAAGGTGCATCTGGAGCGCCACGACAACCTTGAAGTGCTCGAAGTCAAGATCGAGTTGCCGGACGGGCCGCGCTGACCATGCCTGCTGTCGAAGACTTCTCCACCATTGCCATCGACGGCACCCCCCATGACCTGGCTCGCTACCGCGGGCAGGTGGTGCTGGTCGTCAACACGGCCAGCGCCTGCGGGTTCACGCCGCAGTTTGCGGGACTGGAGGCGCTGTGGCAGCGTGAACGTGCCCGTGGTCTGGTGGTGCTGGGATTCCCGTGCAACCAGTTTGGCGGACAAGACCCCGGCTCGGATGCGGAAATCGGCGCCTTCTGCCAGCGCAACTACGGCGTCAGCTTCCCGATGATGTCGCGCACCGAGGTCAACGGAGACGGGGCCGATCCGCTGTTCCGCTGGTTGACGAGCGAAGCGCCCGGTCTGCTCGGCACGCGGGCGATCAAGTGGAATTTCACCAAGTTCCTGATCGGACGGAATGGCCATGTGCTCGGCCGCTATGCCCCGCAGACGTCTCCGGCCAAGCTCCAGGCCGACATCGACGCTGCACTCGGCGCCCAGTAGTTACGACCGTGCGTCGAACTGGTCGGCGTTGCGCCCGCGGATGCTGGCGTAGAACTGCTTGATCGTCACCATGTCGCGCTCGATGTCGCCGGTGGGGTGGAACACCGGGCCGAGTCCGCCGACCTTGCGGTGGTAGTCGAGGTAGGCCAGCACGATCGGCACCCGGGCCTGCAGCGCGATGTGGTAGAAGCCCGTCTTCCAGTAGCGCACCTTGCTGCGCGTACCCTCCGGCGGCACGATCAGTTGCACCGGCCCTTCCGCGTTCGCCAGCGCCTGCGCCGACGCGGCGACGAGGTTGTTCGAGGTCTCCCGCCGCACCGCGATGCCCCCCAGCCAGCGCATCAACCCGCCGAACGGCGCCCGGAAGATCTGCCACTTGCCCATCCAGTGGATGTGCAGGTTCAGCACGAACGCCACCATCAGCGTGTAGGGCAGATCCCAGTTGCTGGTGTGCGGCGCGGCGATGATCACGCACTTGTGCGCCTCGGGCGGCAGGTGGCCCTCGACCCGCCAGCCGGACAGGCGCAGCACGGTGATGGAGAGGCTGCGGAAGGCGCTGTTGATGCCGGGTGTGTCGAAGATGGTGCGTTGCATGGGGGCGCATTCTCGCCTGCCCGGATAATCCGCCCCATGCAAGAACCCACGAACGCTCTCGACTCCTTCTCGCGCCTGCCCTTGTCGCCGGCCATGCTCGCCAACCTGGAGCAACTCGGCTACACCCGCATGACCCCGATCCAGGCCGCCAGCCTGCCCCTGGCGCTCGCCGGCCACGACCTGATCGCGCAGGCCAAGACCGGCAGCGGCAAGACGGCGGCCTTCGCGCTGGCGCTGCTCGCCCGGCTGGATGTCGCGCGCCAGGACGTGCAGGCGATGGTCCTGTGCCCGACCCGCGAACTCGCCGACCAGGTGACGCAGGAGATCCGCCGCCTCGCCCGCGCGCAGGACAACATCAAGATCCTGACCCTGTGCGGCGGCTCGACCATGCGCCCGCAGATGGACAGCCTCGCCTACGGTGCCCACATCGTCGTCGGCACGCCCGGCCGCATTGGCGACCACTTGGAGCGCGGCAGCCTGGTGCTGGGGGTGCTCAACACGCTGGTGCTGGACGAGGCTGACCGGATGCTCGACATGGGTTTCCACGACGACATCGCATCGATTGCCCGCCAGTGTCCGCGCCAGCGCCAGACGCTGCTGTTCTCGGCGACGTACCCGGAAGGCATCGCCAACCTGAGCCGCGAGTTCATGCGGGCGCCGCAGGAGGTCAAGCTGAAGGAGGTCCACGCGCCCAGCAAGATCCTCCAGCACTGGTACGAGGTGGCCGAGTCGCAGCGCCTGCACGCCGTGACGCTGCTGCTGAAGAAGTACCGCCCCGAAAGCGCGATCGCCTTCTGCAACACCAAGCAGCGCTGCCGCGATCTGGTGGACGTGCTGGTGGCGTCCGGCTTCGAGGCGCTGGCGCTGCACGGCGATCTGGAGCAGCGCGACCGCGACCAGGTGCTGATCCAGTTCGCCAACCGCAGTGCTTCGGTGCTGGTGGCAACCGACGTGGCCGCGCGCGGCCTGGACATCGCGCAGCTCGGCGCGGTCATCAACGTGGACATCACGCCGGACACCGAGGTCCACATCCACCGCGTCGGGCGGACTGGCCGTGCGGACGAGGAAGGTCTGGCCTTCAGTCTGGCGAGCCTGGACGAGATGGGGCGCGTCGGCCGCATCGAGGTGCTGCAGGGGCGCGAGACGGTGTGGTCGCCGCTGGCGGAGCTGTTCAACGCCGAGGTCGAGGACGCGCCGCCGCTGGTGCCGCCGATGCAGACCATCCAGATCCTGGGCGGGCGCAAGGACAAGATCCGCCCCGGCGACGTGCTGGGCGCGCTCACCGGCGAGGCCGGCTACGTGTCGGCGCAGATCGGCAAGATCAACGTCACCGATTTCCACACCTACGTCGCCGTGGACACCAAGGTGGCGCGTCAGGCCGCGGAGCGGCTGAGCAAGGGCAACCTCAAGGGCCGCAAGGCGAAGGCGCGGATGCTCAAGGACGTGCTGGCCGAGTTTGCTGCACGCAGTTGACGGATTGACCCGGACGAAGCGACAAGCCCCGGGGTTCAGCCCGGGGTCGAGCGTTCAAGCCGTTCCGGCTTGTCAACCGACATGTATGGAAATACAGTTGTCAGATGGAAGCCGTGAAGACCCTCAAGCTGCGGATCAAGGACAAGCACGCGGGCGTGCTGTCCTTGATGGCGCGCGAGGTCAATCAGGTGTGGAACTACTGTAACGAGACCAGTTCACGGGCGATTCGCGAGCGAGGCAAGTGGCTGAGTGGGTTCGACCTGCAGAAGCTCACGGCCGGGTACTCGAAGTGCGAGGGCGTGCAGATCGGTAGCGCCACGGTGCAACTGGTGTGCGAGGAGTACGCCGCCCGGCGCAAGCAGTTCAAGAAGTCGAGGCTGAACTGGCGGGTGTCGAACGCGAAGTCGGCGAAGCATTCGCTGGGCTGGGTGCCGTTCAAGGCGGGCGGCGCGAAGTACAAGGCCGGGCAGATCGCTTTTCTCGGGCACAGGTTCAGTCTGTGGGACAGCTACGGGCTGAGCCGGTTCGATCTGCGCGCCGGCTCGTTCTCGCAGGACGCGCGCGGCCGGTGGTACCTGAACGTGTGCGTCAAGGTGGACGTGCCGAAGTCGGCCGGCACTGGATCGGTGGGGATCGACCTTGGCCTGAAGACGGCGGCGACGTGCTCGGACGGCGAAGAGCTGGCGTCCGGCCTGTACCGCAAGCATGAGGGCGCGCTGGGGATCGCCCAGCGAGCCGGGAAGAAGAACCGGGTGCGTGCGATCCACGCGAAGATCGCCAACACGCGCAAGGACGCGATGCACAAGTTCAGCACCGGGCTGGTCGAGCGCAACGCGGCGATCTTCGTCGGGAACGTGCAGGCGAAAGCGATGGTGAAGACCAAGATGGCGAAGTCCACGCTGGACGCCGGGTGGTCGATGATGAAGACGATGCTGGAATACAAGAGCCATCAGGCCGGCATCGTGTTCGAGGAGGTGAATGAAGCCTACACAACCCAGACCTGTTCGCGCTGCGGGGGCATACCCGCCAGCAGTCCGAAAGGCAGGACAGGTCTGCGAATGAGGCGATGGACATGCTGCGATTGCGGCGCGGAACACCACCGCGACGTGAACGCCGCCAGGAACATCGCCGCGCGCGGACATGCGCGTCTCGCAGGAGGAATCCCCGTCCTTTAGGGCGGGGAGGATGTCAAGATCCTCTCAAACGCTGGAAACTTTCGCCGATCGACCTGAAGGCACGCC
>NZ_JAAFKF010000001.1 GCF_013299175.1 Sphaerotilus sp. | reverse complement strand
TCGCCGAGTTCATGGCCTCGCCGGACATCGAGCAGTACCACTTCATCGGCAAGGACATCACCTACTTCCACACGCTGTTCTGGCCCGCGACGCTGCACTTCAGTGGCCGCAAGACGCCGGACAACGTGTTCGTCCACGGCTTCCTGACCGTCAACAACGGCGAGAAGATGAGCAAGAGCCGCGGCACCGGCCTCGATCCGCTGAAGTACCTGTCGCTGGGCATGAACGCCGAGTGGCTGCGCTACTACATCGCCGCCAAGCTCAACGCCCACGTCGAGGACATCGACTTCAACCGCGACGACTTCACCGCCCGCGTCAACGCCGACCTGGTCGGCAAGTACATCAACATCGCCAGCCGCGCCGCCGGGTTCATCAGCAAGCGGTTCGGCGGCCAGTTGAGCAGCGACCTGGGCGTCGAGGGCCGCGTGCTGCTCGACACGCTGCGCGCCCACCGCGACACCGTGACCGGGCTGTACGAGGCGCGAGAACTCGGCAAGGTGCTGCGCGAGATCATGGCGCTGGCCGACCGCGTGAACGAATACGTGGACCAGAACAAGCCCTGGGAACTCGCCAAGCAAGCCGGGCAGGACGCCGTGCTGCACGACGTGTGCTCGGTCTGCATCGAGGCGTTCCGGCTGCTGACGATCTACCTCAAGCCGGTGCTGCCGAAGCTGGCCGCGCAGGTCGAAGCTTTCCTGCAGGTCGAGCCGCTCGACTTCCATGCCGCCAGCCGCGCCTTGGGCGCCCACACGATCGGCACGTATCAGCACCTGATGCAGCGTGTCGATCCCAAGCTGCTCGAAGAACTCTTCGCCGCGCCAGAACCCGAGAAGATCATCCCCGGCGGCGAGGACATCGCCCCGGAAATCAAGATCGACGACTTCACCAAGGTGGACCTGCGCATCGCGAAGATCGTCAAGGCCGAGACGGTGGACGGCTCGACCAAGCTGCTGCGCCTGACGCTCGACGCCGGCGAGGGCCGCACCCGCAACGTCTTCTCCGGCATCGCCTCCAGCTACAAGCCCGAGGATCTGGAAGGCAAGCTCACCGTGCTGGTCGCCAACCTCGCGCCGCGCAAGATGAAGTTCGGCATCAGCGAAGGCATGGTGCTGGCCGCCAGCGATGCGGATGAAAAGAAGAATCCGGGGATCTTCGTGCTGGAGCCGTTCCCCGGTGCGCAGCCGGGCATGCGCATTCGCTGACCCCGCTGGTTTTCACAGGTGGGTGCGCGCCGGGGCGGCACCTTGGCACACAGGCGAGGCACCCACGCATGAATGCAGTAGAAATCGAAGCCGAAGTCTCGGATCTGGCCGAGCGGCCTTTTGACGCGGCGGAATTCCCCTTCCAATTCCTGGAAGCGTTCGGCAACAAGGACACCACGCTCAAGCGCCTGCGTGCCGGCAACAACAACCTCTCGGATGTGCCGGGTGGGGTGCTGCAACGCAACCACCTGCACATGGCCGTCTGCGCGGTGGGGGCGGTGGGTGAAACCCTGCGGGCATTGCGCGCCAGTCCGGCCACCAGCAAAGCCAAAGCCCGGTTCATTGTGGCCACCGACGGGCAGACGCTGGAAGCCGAGGATCTGACCAGCGGCGAGACCGTCGCCTGCCCGTACCCGGAGTTTCCGAACCACTTCGGTTTTTTTCTGCCGCTGGCGGGCATCTCCACGATCAAGGAGATCAAGGACAACCCGATCGACGTGCGGGCCACGGGGCGGCTGAACAAGCTGTACGTGGAGTTGTTGCGCGAGAACCCGGCGTGGGCGGGTGACGATCGCCGGGCCGACATGAACCATTTCATGGCGCGGCTGATCTTCTGTTTCTTTGCGGAAGACACGGGGATTTTCGAGCGCACGGGCTTGTTCACGCAGACCGTGGACCAGACGAGCGCCAGCGATGGCGGCAATGCCCACGAGGTGTTGCAGGCGATTTTTCGGGCGATGAACCTCAAGGTGGCGGAACGTGCCCAGGCTCAGCCGCGGCTGCCGGTGTATGCGCTGGGTTTTCCGTATGTGAACGGGGGGCTGTTTTCGGGTTCTACCGTGGTGCCTCGGTTCACGCGGATGGCGCGCACTTACCTGATGCACGCGGGGGGTTTGAACTGGAAGGAGATCAATCCCGACATTTTCGGGAGCATGATCCAGGCGGTGGCCGACGACGAGGAGCGCGGCGCGCTGGGGATGCATTACACGAGCGTGCCCAATATCCTGAAGGTGCTGAATCCGCTGTTTCTGGATGGTCTGCGGGCGCAGTTGGCAGAGGCGGGGGACAACGAGCGCAAGCTGCTGAATCTGCGCAAGCGCATGGCGCGCATCCGGGTGTTTGATCCGGCGTGTGGTTCGGGCAATTTCCTGGTGATTGCGTACAAGCAGATGCGCGAGATCGAGGCCGAGATCAATCGGCGCCGGGGGGAATTGGATCTGGGCAGCGAAGTTCCGCTGACCAATTTCCGGGGCATCGAGCTGCGGCATTTTCCGGCCGAGATTGCGCGGCTGGCGCTCATCATTGCCGAGTTTCAGTGCAACGTGCTGTACCGCGGGCAGAAAGATGCGCTGCTGGCGTTCTTGCCGCTGGATACCCAGAACTGGATCGTCTGCGGGAATGCGCTGCGGCTGGATTGGTTGAGCATTTGCCCGCCAGAGGGGATGGGTGTGAAGCTGGTAGCAGATGATTTGTTTGAGACCCCATTGCAGCAGGGGCAAATTGATTTTGAAAATGAGGGCGGCGAAACATATATTTGCGGCAATCCTCCTTATGTCGGCGACAAATACCAAACAAAAGATCAAAAAGGAGACATTAAAGCCTTAGCCACAAAAGACGTTCGCGCAGTCGATTATATCGCCGGCTGGTTATGGAAGGCTTCCGCCTATATAAAATGCGGCGGGCGGTTTGCCTTCGTATCCACCAATTCAATCTGTCAAGGTGCTCAGGTTCCGCTGATCTGGCCAATAATAGCCGCCGCGGGGCAGAGTATATTATTTTGCCACAAGGACTTCATCTGGGGAAACAATGCCACCAAAAACGCACAAGTCACATGCATTATAGTTGGCATAGCATCCTCAGAATCCAAACCGAAATATATATTCGATGGAGAAGCACGAAAAGACGTTGACTGCATAAATTTTTATTTAGCATCTGGCAAGGATATTATTATTGAAAGGGAGAATGAACCGATTTCCAATATTTCAACAATGTTTGGCGGCAACATTCCAAGGGATCAGGGAAATCTTCTACTCAGCCCTGATGAGGCTGGCGACTTAATTACTTCATATCCAGCAACGGCGGAATTGATAAAACCAGTAATGGGTTCAAAAGAATTTATTAATGGCCTAGGACGATATTGCCTCTGGATCACTGATGAACAGGCGCGCCTTGCTTATTCAGTCCCACCAATCAAGTCGCGACTTGATCAGATCATTAAATATCGCCTTCACGGTAGCGAACGCGGGCGGGCGGGTCTCGATACACCATACAAATTTGAACGAACGATTACAGGAAATACCCATACAATAATTATACCCAGCGTTTCATCAGAACGCCGCCCCTATCTCCCCTGCGGATTATTGCCCCCTGAGGTGCGCGTTTCCAACTTAGCACTCGCTCTTTACGACGCACCCCTCTGGAATATGGCACTCATCGCCTCGCGCCTGCATCTGGTTTGGATTGGCACGGTTTGCGGAAAGATGAAGACAGATTTCCGCTATTCCAACACCCTCGGCTGGAACACCTTCCCCGTTCCATTCCTGACCGAGCAAAACAAAACCGACCTGACCCGCTGCGCCGAAAACATCCTGCTGGCCCGCGAAGCGCATTTCCCCGCCACCATCGCCGACCTGTACGACCCGGACAACATGCCGGACAACCTGCGCCAAGCCCACGACCGCAACGACGAGCTGCTGGAGCGCATCTACATCGGCCGCCGCTTCAAGAACGACACCGAGCGGCTGGAAAAGCTGTTCGAGCTGTACACCAGGATGACCGCCGCCGAAGCAGCGAAGCCCCGGACACCCGCCGCGAAGAAGGCCCCCCGCGCCCGGAAAACGTCGTGAGTGCATGAGGTTCACAGCCCACGTCGCACATACACCTGCACATATACTTGCTCAGACTGACCAAAGGAGCCACCCGATGTCACAAATCACGTTGTATCTGGACGATGCCACCCAGGCGCTGGTGGAGCAGGCGGCCAAGGCCAACGGGATGTCGAAAAGCCGCTGGGTGGCGGAGATCATCCGCAAGCACGCCGCCCACGAGTGGCCCCAGGACTGCCTCGACCTCGCCGGTTGTTTCGCTGATTTCCCGCTGCGCGAGGACAGTGCCGCCACCCTGCCCGCCGACACCGTGCGCTTGGGGTTCTGAAGGCCGGCCATGCTGATTCTCGACAGCAACACCATCAGCTACTACTTTCGGGGCGACCCGCAGGTGGTGCCACGCCTGCAAGCACTGCACCCCGCCGACGTGGGCGTGCCGGCCATCGTGGAGTACGAGCTGCGCTATGGGCTGCTGCGCCTGCCCCCGGAAGCAGCCGCCCCACGCTTGGCAGCGTTGGCGCAACTGCTGCGGCCCATGCAGAAGTTGCCTTTTGACAGCGAATGCGCCACCTGCGCCGCCCGCCTTCGCGCCGATCTGGAGGCCAAAGGCACGCCCATCGGCCCCCACGACACCCTGATTGCCGCCACCGCCCTGCGCCACCAATCCACGCTGGTGACACGCAATGTGCGTGAATTCGCTCGCGTACCGGGTCTGCAATGGCTCAACTGGCACGAGACCACCTGAACCCGATGAACACCCCAGCCAACCCCACCCACGCCACCACCGTGCCATCGGTGTCCATCACCACCGCCCGCACAGGCCGATCCGCCAAGGCCAACGAACTGGGGATGCGCACCATGCAGGAGCGCGCCTACACCCGGCGCGGCGAGCAATACCTGCTGCTCAAGTCACCGCCAGCATCAGGCAAATCCCGCGCACTGATGTTCATCGCACTCGACAAGCTGCACAGCCAGGGTCTGCGGCAGGCCATCGTCGTGGTGCCGGAGCGGTCCATCGGCAGCAGCTTTGCCGACGAGCCACTGACCCAGCACGGCTTTCACTGGGACTGGCAGGTCGCCCCGCAATGGAACCTGTGCAACGCCCCCGGCGTGGACGAACCGCGCATCGCCAAATCCAAGGTGGACGCCGTGCGCAAATTCCTCGCCAGCCCCGACAAGGTGATGGTCTGCACCCACGCCACCTTCCGCTTCGCCGTCGAGGAGCTGGGCATCGAGGCGTTCGATGAGCGGCTGATCGCCATCGACGAGTTCCACCACGTGTCCAGCAACCCCGACAACAAGCTCGGCAGCCAGTTGGGCGACTTCATCGCCCGCGACAAGGTGCATCTGGTGGCAATGACCGGCTCCTACTTCCGGGGCGACAGCGAGGCCGTGCTGACCCCGGCGGACGAGGCCCGGTTCGACACCGTGACCTACACCTACTACGAGCAGCTCAACGGCTACCGCTGGCTCAAGTCGCTGGACATCGGCTACTTCTTCTACACCGGCCGTTACGTGGACGCCGTGGCCAAGGTGCTCGACCCGACACTCAAGACCATCGTCCACATTCCCAGCGTCAATTCGCGCGAAAGTCTGCAGGACAAGGAGCGCGAGGTGAACGAGATCATGAGCGCGCTGGGTGAGTGGAAAGGCGTGGACCCCGGCACCGGTTTCCATCTGGTGCAAACCCAGGCAGGCCGCACGCTCAAGGTGGCCGATCTGGTGGACGACAGCGATGCGGCCCGGCGTTCCCGTGTGGTGGCAGCACTGAAAGACCCCGCGCAGAAGCACCACCGCGACCATGTGGACGTGATCATCGCCCTGGGCATGGCCAAGGAAGGCTTCGACTGGATCTGGTGCGAACACGCCCTGACCATCGGCTACCGCAGCAGCCTGACCGAGATCGTGCAGATCATCGGGCGCGCCACCCGCGATGCCGAGGGCAAGGAACGGACACGCTTCACCAACCTGATTGCCGAACCAGCAGCAGAGCAATCCGCTGTGGCCGAAGCGGTGAACGACCTGCTCAAGGCGATTTCTGCCAGCCTGCTGATGGAGCAGGTGCTGGCACCGCGCTACGAGTTCACGCCGAAGAACACCGGATCGGGAGATGCCGGCCAGAAGGAAGGGTTCGACTACGGCCCGGACGGCTATCAGCCGGATCACACCAACGTGGGCGTGAACGAAGCCACCGGCCAGTACCACATCGAGATCAAGGGACTGAAGCTGCCCGAGTCCGCGGAAGCGACCCGCATCTGCAAGGAAGACCTGAACGAGGTGGTCACGGGGTTTCTGCAGGACAAGACGGTGCTGGAGCGCGGCCTGTTCGACCGGGACAACACCGTGCCCGAAGAGCTGACGCAGTTGCGCATGGGCAAGATCGTGCGCGAACGGTACCCAAACCTGAGCGAGGCAGACCAGGAATCCATCCGCCAGCACGCCGTCGCCGCCATGAACATCACCCAGCAGGTCAAGCAGTTGCAGCAACAGCAGCAACAGCAGCAGCAGCAAGGCAGCACGGCCCTGCTGGATGGCGTGCGCAAGTTCGTGAACGTACACGACCTGGACATCGACCTGATCGACCGGATCAATCCGTTTGAAGCGGCGTATGCCGTGCTGGCCAGGGCGATGGACGAAAACGCCTTGCGGCAAGTGCAGACCAGCATCGCGGCCAAGAAAATCAACCTCTCCGAAGACGAGGCCCGCGAACTGACCAAGCGGGCCTTGCTGTTCAAGAACGAGCGAGGCCGCCTGCCGGACCTCCACTCGGCCGATGCGTGGGAGCAGCGCATGGCCGCAGGGGTGGCTGCACTGACCCGCTACCGTACACAGGCCAAGGCGGCACAGGCCCGTGAAGAGGCGATCCGCCATGGCTGACCTGGACGATGACGAACTGCTGGAGGCACTCGGGGTTGAAGTCGCCCCGCTGAAGGCACCGAGCCGCACGCCACGCGAAGAGCGGATCATCGCGGGCTTCGAGGACATCCTGCGCTTCCACCAGACGCATGGACGCCCCCCGCAGCATGGCGAGGACCGGGACATCTTCGAGCGCCTGTACGCCGTTCGCCTGGACCAACTGCGCCAGTTGCCCGAAGCACAACCCCTGTTGGCCGAACTGGATGCGCCCGGCCTGTTGACGGGCACAGCCGCAGCCGCACCCCAGACAGAAGACATGGACGAGGACGCCTTGCTGGCGGCGCTCGGACTGGGCGATGCGCCGAGCGACCCCAAGGACATCACTGTGCTGCGCCATGTGCGCTCCACCGCGCAGCGGCGCATGGCCGAGGAAGTCGCGGATCGCACCCCCTGTCCGGACTTCGAGAAGTTTCAGCCGCTGTTCGAGCAGGTGGAGCGCGAACTCAAGGCCGACATCCGCAAGACGCTGCGCTTCGGGCGGGACACCAGCGTCGCCAGCGGCCATTACTTCATCGTTGGCGGGCAGCTCGCGTATGTGGCCGAGGTCGGCGACCCCATCAAGGCGCCGAACGGCGAAAGCGATGCACGTCTGCGCGTCGTCTACGCCAACGGCACGCAAAGCAACCTGCTGCGCCGCTCTCTGCAACGGGCGCTCTACAAGGACGATACCGGCCGCCGCCTGACCGACCCCGACATGGGGCCGCTGTTCGGTGACGCATCGGAATCTGATGACATCGAGACCGGGACCATCTATGTCCTGCGCAGCCACTCCCGCCATCCCTTCGTGGCCGCGCACCGCGAGCTGATCCACAAGATCGGCGTGACCGGCGGCAAGGTCGACACCCGGATCGCGGGGGCCGAGAAAGACGCCACCTATCTCCTGGCCGACGTGGAGGTGGTCGCGACCTACAAGCTGCACAACCTGAACCGCACCCGGCTGGAAAATCTCTTCCACCGCCTCTTCGGCGCCGCCCAGCTGGATCTGACGATCGAGGACCGATTCGGCCATCCGGTCAAACCGAGGGAATGGTTTCTGGTCCCCCTGCAGGTGATCGACGAAGCCGTTCGGCGCATTCAGGATGGGTCGATCACCGAAGTCACTTACGACCGGGAACAAGCCCGGCTGGTAGGCTGATCCCGCCTGCTGCACGCGCGGGTTTGTGCCCATGGAGGCGTCCGAGCGGGCTATCTACAGTGGTCGGACACAAAACCAGACCGTTGTCCGGTTGCCTTGTCCGCTTGCCCCCTCACTCCATGACCCAGCCCACCCGCCGCCACTGGCTCCTCGGCGCTGCCGCCGCTGCGACCACCGCCACCCTGCCCGCCCAGGCGCAGCAGGCCCCCTCGCCGGCTTCGCCACTGGGCACCGACGTGCCGATGGTGTTCCCGCGCACGGAGTTCGTCTACGAATCCATCGTGGACATCGCCGACATGGTCAACATGGGCACCGGCCCGCTCGGCGAGCGCCGCATCGTGCCGATCACCGGGGGCGAGTTCGCCGGGCCGGGGATCAAGGGGGTCGTGCTGCCGGGTGGGGCCGACCGCCAACTCGTGCGCCAGGACGGCGCGCGGCTGCTCGATGCGCTCTACGAACTCAAGACCGACGATGGCGTGGTCGTCACCGTCCACAACCAGGTACTCGTCCGCACGCCGCAGGGCGAGCCGCGCTACGCCGCCTCGCACATCCGCCTGAGCGCACCGAACGGCAAGTACGGCTGGCTCAACGACTGCGTCTACACCGGCACGCTCGACAGCCTGCGCCCCAAGCGCAACGCGGTGCTGATCCGGGTCTTCCGCATCATCTGATCCGGGCCTTGGCCGTGACACGGCACGCGTCGGAGCAATGCTTGACCTCGGCCCAGTTCTTCGCCCATGCCCGCCGCCACGTCATCTCGCGGCCACAGGTGGCGCAAGGTTTGCTAGGCAAAGCCAGCTTGTTGCCCTTGAAATGGCCGGAGGTGGGCGGGCTGGGCGGACGGGTCGGTTTCTGCATGGGCCGCACGATACCGGCTGCCAGCACGCCTGCGTTGTAAGCGCGTCGGCATCCTGCGGGCGCACACTGCAGTGACCATCCGCTGGAGACACCCCGCGTGCTGAACTGGTCCACCTTCCTGTCCAAACCGGCGTGGTTGCAACGCCTGCAGCCCTTCCACCCACGCCTGCTCGACACCCTGCGCGGCGGCTACGGACGCGAGCGCCTGCTGGCCGATCTGGGCGCCGGGGCCACGGTCGGCATCGTGGCGCTGCCGCTGGCGATGGCGTTTGCGATCGCCTCGGGGGTCAAGCCCGAACAAGGGCTTTACACCGCCATCCTCGCCGGCTTCCTGATCTCCGCACTCGGCGGCTCGCAGGTGCAGATCGGTGGTCCGGCGGGCGCGTTCATCGTCATCGTCTACGGGATCATCGAACGCTACGGCCTGCCCAACCTGCTGATCGCGACGATGCTGGCGGGCGTGCTGCTGTTCGCGATGGGACTGCTCAGGCTGGGCGGGCTGGTGCGCTACATCCCGGTGTCGATCGTCATCGGCTTCACCAACGGCATCGCGGTGCTGATCGCGCTGTCGCAACTGCGCGATCTGTTCGGCCTGCACATCGACAAGATGCCGGCCGACTTCTTCGCCCAGATCCACACGCTCTGGGCACACCGGGACAGCTTCAACCTCTACGCCTTCGCGCTCGGCAGCCTGTGCCTGGGCGGGCTGTTCGCGTGGTTGCGGCTGTTCAAGCCGGGCACCATCCTGCCAGCCGAACTCGTCGAGGGCCGCAGCGCGCGGGCCATCTCGCGCGTGCCGGGGCCGATCGTCGCGCTGGTGACGCTGACGCTGGCGAGCTGGCTGCTGCACCTGCCGGTCGAGACCATCGGCTCGCGCTTCGGCGGCATTCCGCAGGCACTGCCCGCGTTCGCTCTGCCTGCGTTCACCTGGGCCACCGCCAAGCAACTCCTCATGCCGACGCTGACCATCGCGCTGCTGGGGGCGATCGAGTCGCTGCTGTGCGCCCGCGTGGCCGACAACATGGGCGACTTCCAGCGCCACGACCCGAACCAGGAGCTGATGGCGCAGGGCGTGGCCAACTTCGTCGTGCCGCTGTTCGGCGGCATCCCGGCCACCGGCACCATCGCCCGCACCGTCACCAACGTGCGCGCCGGGGCGGTGTCGCCGGTGGCGGGGATGGTGCATGCCGTGGCGCTGCTGGTGATCATGCTGGTGGCGGCGCCGCTGGCGATGAACGTGCCGCTGGCGGTGCTGGCCGGGATCCTGCTGTTCGTGGCGTGGAACATGGGCGAATGGCACGAGTTCGCCCGGCTGCGGCATTTCAAGCTGCCCTACCGCTCGGTGCTGCTCGGCACGTTCTTCCTCACCGTGGTCTTCGATCTGACGATCGCGGTGGAGGTCGGGCTGCTGCTGGCGTGCGGGTTCTTCATCTGGCGGATGGGGCAGTTGTTCCAGGTGGAGCCGCTGGCCTGCACCCTGCCGGGCGTCGAGGTCCACAGTCTCTACGGCACGCTGTTCTTCGGCGCGGTAGGCAAGATCGAGTCGCTGCCCGAGCGGCTGCGCGGCGACACCCGCACCGTGGTGCTGGAGATGCACCGGCTGATCTCGATCGACACGTCCGGCGTGGACGCGCTGGTGCAGCTCCACCGGCAACTGCAGCGCCACGGCGTGCGGCTGATCGTGGCGGCGCTGAACGAGCAGCCGCGCTCATTGCTGAGCCGCTCCGGCTTCGACACGCTGCTGGGAGCGCAAGGCCACGCTGCCACGCTGGCTGCGGCGTTGGCGGCGTTGGCGGCGTTGGCAGCGCTGGCAGCGGTCAACGCGGGTCCGGCAGGCTCCAATCCAGCAGGTTGAACCACAACGCCTGCGTGCCACCCATGCGCCAGACCTCCGCGTCAAACACCAGCCCGGCCAGCAAGGTCACGGGTTCGACCACATCGGCCGCAGCAGGGTCGCGGCGCAGCACGTCCAGCAGCACCACCAGCGCCTGGGCCAGTGCCACCTGCTGCGCTGACGATGCCAGCCCGTCGGCCACATCGCTGGCCAGTGCCAGCACGGGGGCCAGCGCAAGTGCCACCTGCTGCGGCCAGGGCAGCGCGGCGTCCACCGGCCGGATCGCGGGAGCCTCGCCATGCGGGCGTCGCTGCGCCAGCCGGTCGCCGCGCTCGGCCTTGCTGCGCACGTCCAGCCACAAACCGAACGCCTCGGTCCACAGGTAGGCCAGCGACAGCAAGCCCTCCGCCGGCCCGCTGACCAGCTCGAACTCGATCTCCCACACCGGCAGCGTCTGGCCACCGCCGTCGATCTGCCCGACATCCAGCGCCAGCTCGACCACGGCGCCCTCGGCCTGCACCTCGGCGTGGGTGCGGGTGATGTCGGTGGAGAACTGCAGCGCCAGATCGGCGGGTGTGCGCCCCGCGCGGGTCAGCAGCGCCAGCAGCGCCGCACCAGCGGGCGTGTCGGCGTGGCGCTCCAGCGACAGCACGGGCGTTGCGTCACCCGAGTCGGCGCCGAGCGGGGCGTTGTGCTCCAGCCGCGTCATCAGACCATCACCGCGGCCCTTGAGCGTCTGCACCCACCCGTCCCCCTCCTGCCGCAGCCGCAGCGCGAAGGCCGAGCGCGCCAGCAGGCGGTCGTCGGTGTCGAAGTAGCGGGCGCGCAGGCGGGTCGTGCGGGCGTCGGCGCCGGACAGTGCCTCGGTCAGGCGGGCGCGGGCCTCGGGGGGCACCTGGAACTTGAGTTCGATTTCTTGCATGGGGATGGACCCGGTGGGCCTGTAAAATCAACCGCTCACTCTATCTCTGACGCACGCTCCGTCGCCACACCGCCATGCCGCTCTTCTGGAAGCACTACAAGTCCGAGACCACCCAGTTCATCGAGAGCCTGAAGCAGCAGGATCCGAAGCTGGAGCAGCGCCAGCGCGAAGGCCGCAGCCTGCTGTGGGACCGCGAACAGAACCGCAGCGCCCAGGGCGAATTCAACACGGCCAAGGTGCCGCAGCAGCCCTACGTCTACCAGACCAAGGGCTGATCCCCGGCATGCGCCCGGACACCAGCGCCGCCGCGTCGCACGCCGACCCGGCGGCGCTGGCGTTGGCGCATCTGTATGGCGAGCCGCTGTTCGCGCTGCCGCAGGATCTCTACATCCCGCCCGAGGCGCTGGCGGTCTACCTCGACGCCTTCGAGGGGCCGCTGGACCTGCTGCTCTACCTGATCCGCCGGCAGAACTTCAACATCCTCGACATTCCGATGGCCGAGGTGACGCGCCAGTACCTCGCCTACGTCGAAGAATTGCGCGAGCGCCACCTCGAACTCGCCGCCGAGTACCTGCTCATGGCCGCGATGCTGATCGAGATCAAGTCGCGCATGCTGCTGCCGCCACGCCAGGTGACGGCCGACCAGGAAGCGGCCGATCCGCGGGCGGAGCTGGTGCGGCGGCTGCTGGAGTACGAGCGCATCAAGCTCGGCGCGCACAAGATCGACCAGTTGCCGCTGCTTGGGCGCGACCTGCTGGCGGCGGCGGTCCACATCGAGCAGGCGCTGGAGGTGCCTCTGCCGGAGGTGCGTCCCATCGACCTGCGCAACGCCTGGGCCGATGTGCTCCAGCGCGCGAAGCTGACACAGCGCCACCACATCGGCCGCGAGGCGCTGTCGGTGCGCGAACACATGACGCTGGTGCTGCGGGCGCTGCAGGGGCGGCGCTTCGTCGAATTCCACGAGCTGTTCGACATGACCCGCGGTGTGCCGGTGCTGGTCGTGACCTTCATCGCCCTGCTGGAGCTGGCCCGCGAGCGGCTGCTGGAGATCACGCAGGCCGAGGCATTCGCGCCGATCTATGTGCGCCTGACCTACACACCGACCGCAGCACCCGCCACCGCACCGATCTGAGCGGGTCGTCCTACACTGGGTGAAAATCACCCAGGAGTCTGCCGATGTCCACGATCCAAGCCGGCCTCGCCGCCCGTGTCCCCGCCCATGGCCGCTACCTGAGCCTGGCCTTGCGTCCCGGCGCCGATGCCGTGGTGCGCAGCACGCTGCAGGCGCTGGCCACCGAAGCCGACGGGCTGCACACGGTCGTGGGACTGGGCGCCACGCTGGTGGCCCGGCTGGATGCCGCCGTGCCCGGCCTGCGCAGCTTCAGCGCACCGCCGGCCAGCCGCGTCGATCTGCCCGCCACGCCCGCCGAGCTGTGGCTGTGGCTGCGCAGCGAGGACGACCCCGGCGTGCTGCTGCAGCGGGGCCGGGCGCTGGCGCGCTTGCTGGCCCCTGCCTTCGACGTGGTCCACGAACTCGCCGCCTTCCGCCACCAGGGCGGGCGCGACCTCACCGGCTACGAGGACGGCACCGAGAACCCGACCGGCCGCGACATGATCGACACCCTTGGCGTGCAGGGCCAGGGCGCGGGGCTGGACGGCGGCAGCTTCGTCGCGGTCCAGCAATGGGAGCATGCGCTGGACCGCTTCGACCGCTTTGACCGCACCACGCAGGACCGCATGATCGGCCGCCGCCGCGACGACAACGTCGAACTCGACGACGCCCCGCCCAGCGCCCACGTCCAGCGCACCGCCCAGGAAAGCTTCGCGCCCGAAGCCTTCGTCGTGCGGCGCTCGATGCCGTGGGCCGAGGGCGGGCGCTGCGGGCTGCTGTTCACCGCCTTCGCCACCGGCTTCGACGCCTTCGAATCCCAGCTTGCGCGCATGGCCGGGGTCGAGGACGGTGTGGTCGATGACCTCTTCCGCTTCAGCCAGCCCGTGACGGGGGCCTACTACTGGTGCCCTCCGGTGGACCGGCAGGGCCTGGATCTGCGGCGTGTGCTGGGCGACACGTTCGGCGCCAACGGACCGCTGCAGGCGCAAGATCTGCTCGACATCCGCTGAAGATCGCCCCGATTTGCCGTGTTCATGCCGTGAATGCCGCAGAAGCAGCGCATAAGATAGCCGCAGCGAATCTGTCACTTCCGGGTCATGTTCCGGCCAGCCGCTGACCACCCGCACCGATGCATTGCCTGCTCCGCCCCGCTTCCGCCTGCCTGCTCGCCCTGCTGCTGTCTGCCGCCGGGCACGCTGCCGTGGATGGAGCAACCGCAGAGGAGTTTCTCTACACCGTGCGGCCCGGTGACTCGGCATGGACCATCTCCGCACGTTTCCTGCGCGACCAGGGCAACTGGAAGGCACTGCGCCAGAGCAACCAGCTCCGCAGCGACCTGCTGCGACCCGGCCAGGTGCTGCGCATCCCCACCCCCTGGCTGCGGCTGACCACCCCCGAAGCCCGGCTCACCGGGCTGCAGGGTGAGGTCATGCTCGACAGCGGCACCGGCTGGACCGCCGCCCGCGCTGACACCGTCCTGCCGCCGGGCACCTGGCTGCGCACCGCCGACAACGGCACGGCGACGCTGGTGCTGCAGGACGGCACGCGGGTGCTCGTGCGGCCGGCCAGCGAGCTGCGCGTGTTGCCGCTGGAGCCTGCGCAACGCGACGCCTGGCTGAAGGCCCAAGCCGGTGCCCCTGCGCCGCCGCCGGGCCAGACCACCGAAGCCACGGCGCCGCTGTGCATCGAGCTGCTGCGTGGCGGTCTGGAAAACGCCGTGCAGCCACAGGCCGGCAAGAACCGCTTCGAGATCCGCACGCCCTCGGCCATCACCACCGTGCGCGGCACCGAGTTCCGCATCTCCACCGACGGCCAGACCAGCCGCGCCGAGGTGGTCCACGGTGCCGTGGCCTTCGGCAACCCGCTGGGTGCGGTCGAGCTGGCCACCGCCACTGGCTCGCGCGCCGACGCAGGGGTGCAGCCCACCGCCGCAGTGCCGCTGCTGCCCGCACCAGACGTCCAGTCGATCACCGAACCGGCCAGCCCTGCCCAGCTCCAGACGCTGACCCTGCCGGCGCTGGACGGCGCGGTCGCCTACCGGGTGCAGTGGCTGACCGACACCAGCCCCGCCGACCTGCTGCAAGAGTCGGTGCGCGAGACGCCGCAGCCGCAGTTCCCGGACCTGCCCGATGGCCGCTACCGGCTGCGGATGCGCGGCATCGACGCCATGGGGCTGGAAGGCTTGTCGGCTGAACGCGCCTTGGCGGTCACCACGCCTGCGCCGCCACCACCGCTGCCGGCCGCCCCACGCCTGGACATTGGCCGCGCCGACCAGCGGCTGGCGCTGCGCTGGTCGCCACTGGAGGATGCACAGGACTGCTTCCAGGTGCAGATCGCCCTGGACCCGGCTTTCACGTCGCTGGTCCTGGACGAGCCGACGCCGCACCCCCATCTGCTCCTGCCCTGGCCCCAGCGGCAGGAGTTTCACCACATCCGCGTTCGTGTACTGCAGCCCAGTGGTGGCCGCAGTGGCTGGTCCGAGCCGCGTGTCTTCGACCCACGCTCGCCCCAGGAGTCACCCCCGTGATCCAGCCCCCGCCCTTCGCCCGGAGAACCCTCGCCCTGTGGCTGATGCCCGCCCCATGGTGGTTCGCCGCCATGGTGGCGGCCTTGCTGCTGCTCGCGGCACGTCCGGTGGTGGACCGGTTCGACCTGGCCGTGCATGACCTGCTGGTCCGCGAAGAGCTTGCACCCTGGTCCAGCCCGAAGCCTGCCGCCGACAGCATCGTCGTCGCCATCGACGACGCCAGCCTGCAAGCCCTCGGCCGCTGGCCCTGGCCGCGCCAGCGCCACGCCGAGCTGATCGATGTGCTGCGCAGCGCGGGCACGCAGGCCGTGGGCTACAACGTGCTGTTCTCCGAGCCTGCCGCCAACCCTGCCGAGGACGCTCGCCTGGCACAGGCCATCGCCGCCCACGGGCAGATCGTGCTGCCCGTGGTGCCGCAGGGCCGGCCTGCGGATGGACAGACCACCGTGCTGCAGCCCCTGGCCATGCTGGGCAAAGCCGCCGCTGCACTCGGCCACGCCGAAGCGCCGCTCGACCTCGATGGCCAAGTGCGCCGGGTCGCCAAGGTGGCCGGACTCGGTGCAACCGCCTGGGAGGCGATGCCGCTGGCCGTGCAGCGGGTCGGCGCCACGCACGCGGGGGGACCGGCGGGCGTCAACGCGCAGCAGCACGCGCAGGAGGCATGGTGGCAGGAACAGGTGCAGCTCCTGCCCGCCGGCGACAGCCAGGTCACGCAGATTTCGGCTTCCGAGCTGCTGCGCGATCCCAGCCTGGTGACGCTGCTCACCGGCCGGGTCGTCTGGGTCGGGTTGACGGCCAGCGGCATCGATGCTCCCGTGACCGTGCCCGGTCCGCGTGGCAGCACGCAGCTCAGTGCCGTGCAGTGGCAGGCACAGGTCCACCAGGCGATGGAGCGCAACCGCCTCGTCGCCATCGCCAGCGCGTCAGTCGTGTTCGTGGCCAATGTGCTGCCACTGGTGTTCGCGGCGCTGTTCGGGCGCTGGGCGATGCGCTCGCTGGGGGTCAGGTTCAAGGTGATGCTGTGGTTGCTGCCGCTGCCGCTGCTGGTGGAGGCCGCCGCCCTGGTCTGGGGGCACCTGTGGCTGCCGATGGGGGCGATGGCGCTGGGCTGGTCGATCGCGCTGCTGCTGAGCCGGGCGGTGGAACTCCACGCCACCCGCACCGACCTGCAGCGCGAGCGCACGCTGGCCGAGGTCACGCTGCAGGCCATCACCGACGCCGTGATCACGCTCGACCCCAGCCACCGCGTGCGCTACCTCAACCCCAGCGCAGAGCGGCTGCTGCGGCCGCAAGGCATGGAGATCGCCGTGCGGGAGCAGCCTCTGCAGGCGGTGCTGAGCCTGGCGCAGCCGGACGAGCAGATCCTGCTGCAGGCCATCACCGACTGCCAGACCCAGCAGCGGGTCGTGGCGGTCGAACTGGCCCTGCACCTGCACACGCACGACGGCGAGCACATGGCCCGCGCCGTCATCAGCCCGATGCGCGTGGCCACCGAGACCGAGTACGGCGTGGTGATCGTGCTGACCGACATCACCGCCACCGCCCGCGCCGAACAGGCCGTCGAGCACGGCAGCACCCACGACGGACTGACCGGCCTGCCCAACCGCGTGCTGCTGACCAATCTGCTGGCGCACGCGCTGGCCCACGGGCGCCACCAGCACCAGGCGCTGGCGGTCCTGTTCATCGACCTCGACCGCTTCGGCCGCATCAACGACAGCCTCGGCCAGCGCCAGGGCGACGAGGTGCTGGAGGCCGTCGCCGCCCGGATGCGCCGCGTGTTCCGTCCCCACGACACCATCGCCCGCTGGGGCAACGACCAGTTCGTCGTGCTGATCGAGGACGTGACCTCACGCGAAGTCGTTGCCGCGCTCGCCGCGCAGCTCATCGACGTGGTGGCGCGCGATCTGCGGGTGGACGACACCGCCATCGCCTGCACCTGCAGCGTCGGCATCGCGCTCTCGCCGGACGACGCCCAGGTGCCCGACGGTCTGCTGACCATGGCTGAAACCGCCATGGCGCGCGCCAAGGCGGCCGGCGGCGGGCGCTTCGAGTTCTACACCTCCGGCATGTCCACGCTCACCCGCGACTGGCTGGCACTGGAGAACCGGCTGCGCCACGCGCTGGAGTCGAACGAGTTCGTGCTGCACTACCAGATCCAGACCGACCTGCGCACCGGGCGCCCGGTCGGACTGGAGGCCCTGCTGCGCTGGCGACAGGACGACGGCGAGCTGTGGGCACCCGCACGCTTCCTGTCGATCACCGAGGAGACGGGGCTGATCGTGGCGGTCGGCAACTGGGTGATCCGCGAGGCCACGGCGCAGGTCAGGCGCTGGATCGACGCAGGGGTGACGCCGGTGCCGGTGTCGGTCAACGTTTCGGCCCGCCAGTGCATGGACTCGCATCTGATCGACGTGATCGCAGGCGCCCTGAGGGACGCCAACGTGCCGGCTTCGCTGCTGAAGGTGGAAATCACCGAGAGCACGGCGATGGCCGACCTCGACCACCTCAAGCAACTGCTGATGCAACTGCGCCAGCTCGGCGTGGCCATCGCGCTGGACGACTTCGGGACAGGCTTCTCGTCGCTGGCCCACCTCAAGCGGTTCCCGGTGGACCAGATCAAGATCGACCCGAGCTTCATCGCCGACATCCACCGCGACCCGAACGGCGCGGCCATCGTGCGCGCCACGATCGCGCTGGCGCACGGTCTGGGCGTGCCGGTCGTCGCCGAAGGGGTCGAGAACGAGGCCCAGATCCGCTTCCTGCGCGAGCACGACTGCGACATCGTGCAGGGCTACCTCTACGGCCGCCCCGGCACGCCGGACGCCGTCCGGGAGGCACTCACATCAGCAGATGCTCACCCGCGTTATCTCCACCCAGAATCACATAGTTGACGCGGCGGATGTCCACCAGCCGGGTACCGCCCGCGTAGGAGATGGAGCTTTGCAGGTCTTCACGCATCTCGCGCAGCGTGTCGGCCAGCTTGCCCTTGACCGGCTCCAGGATGCGCTTGCCCTCGACGTGGCGGTACTCGCCCTTGTTGAAGTCGCTGGCCGAGCCGTAGTACTCCTTGTAGAGCTTGCCATCGACCTCGACCGTCTGGCCCGGTGACTCCTCGTGGCCGGCGAACAGCGAGCCGATCATCACCATCGCCGCCCCGAAGCGCACGCTCTTGGCGATGTCGCCGTGGTGGCGGATGCCGCCGTCCGCGATCATCGGCTTCGTCGCCACGCGGGCGCACCACTTCAGCGCCGAAAGCTGCCAGCCACCCGTGCCGAAGCCGGTCTTCAGCCGCGTGATGCAGACCTTGCCGGGGCCGATGCCGATCTTGGTCGCGTCCGCACCCCAGGCCTCCAGGTCGATCACCGCCTCGGGCGTGCCGACGTTGCCGGCGATCACGAAGGTGTTCGGCAGCTTCGCCTTGATGTGCTCGATCATGCGGCGCACGCTGTCGGCGTGGCCGTGGGCGATGTCGATGGTGATGTAGTCGGCGCCCACGCCCTCGGCGGCGAGCTGGTCCACCACCGCCATGTCGGCCGGCTTGACCCCTGAACTCAGCGAGACGAACAGGCCCTGCGCACGCATCGACCGCGCGAAGGCCACGTTGTCCAGATCAAACCGGTGCATCACGTAGAAGTAGCCGTTGGCGGCGAGCCAGGCGGCCAGCGGCGCGTCCAGCACTGTCTTCATGTTGGCGGGCACCACCGGCAGATGGAAGCGGCGACCGCCGAACTCCACCGCCGTGTCGCACGCGCTGCGGCTGTCCACGCGGCAGCGCCGGGGCAGGAGCAGGACGTTGTCGTAGTCGAAGATGTCCATGGGGAAAAGGCTCTCGGAGATGCGGGCCGCGGGAGGCAGTGCGGCCACGAAGCTGCGAGCGCTTGACCTGAGACCCGGTCGAACGGTACAGACCGGGCCGCAGAATTTGGGCCCGGTGGTCGATTCTACGCGGCGTGTCCCGGGCGCCAGGGAACGGGTGCAGGTCGCAGAATTCGGTTGCAATGCCGTGAACACTGCACGCCGAGGCGGCACTGGACGCCGTGCCACAGGTGATGAATCCATCACATTCTGGATTCTTCACCACGGGTTGCTGTCATGACCACCACCACACGTTCCCCCGCGCCTGCACGCAAGAAAGTCACCGCCACCAAGCCCCCCGCCTCGCCCGCGCCGGCCACGGCACTGTCGCTGCACATCGGCCTGAACGCCGTCAACCCCGACCACTACAACCACTGGAGCGGCGAGCTGGCCGCCTGCGAGGCCGACGCCGACGACATGCGGGCCATCGCCACCAGCAAGGGCATGAAACCGACCCTGCTGCGGACGGCGCAGGCGACGCGGGCGGCGGTGCTGGCGGCACTGCGCAAGGCGGCCAAGGCGCTGAAATCGGGGGATCTGTTCCTGCTGACCTACTCGGGCCATGGCGGACAAGTGGCCGACGTGACCGGGGAGGAGCCTGACCGCCAGGACGAGACCTGGTGCCTCTTCGACGGCCAGCTCATCGACGACGAGCTGTACCTGGAGCTGAGCAAGTTCGCCGCCGGTGTGCGGATCCTCGTGCTCTCCGACAGTTGCCACAGCGGCACCGTCACCCGCGACGCCACGCCCGCCCCGGCGCTGCACGGCGCCCACCGGCCGCGCACGATGCCGCCGGCCATCGCCCGGCGCACTTACCGCCAGCACCAGGCGTTCTACGACGATCTGCAGCGCGCCGTCGCCGCCGAAGCAGGCAAGGCGGGTGTCATCGAACCGGATGCCGCGCTCGCGCAGGTTGCCGTCACCAGCAGCCGCCTCACCACCGTGCTCAGCACCTTCGCGCCCTCGGTGATCCTGATCTCGGGCTGCCAGGACAACCAGACCTCGATGGACGGCGACTTCAACGGCGCCTTCACCGGCCGGTTGCTGCAGGTCTGGAACAACGGCAGCTTCACCGGCAACTACACCCAGTTCCGCAACGTCATCGTCGCCGGCCTGCCCCCTACCCAGACACCGAACCTGTTCGTGCTGGGCAGCGCCGCCACCTTCCTGACCCAGCGGCCCTTCGCGGTCTGAGCAGCACCACCCGGCCTCAGGCCGCGGCCAGCTCGCGCGTCTCGCGGGCATTGAGCCGCCGGTCAGGCAGGCCGGGGGGCAGTTGTGCGGGGTAGACCCGCCGCTCGCCGCGCTGCTCGTCCAGCAAAGCCTTGGCCTGTCCGACCCAGTTCTCGCGGTAGATGCGGCGACCGAAGCGCGGCAGGTGCCCGGCCACCCACTGCTGCTCCGGCGCCTTCCAGCCCGCGATCTGCCACAGGTACCAGACCCCGCAGCGGTTGAGCCAGGTCTGGTTGGCGGGTCCGATGCCGTGGATGCGCAGCAGGTTGTCCGGCGGCGGGCTGTCCGGCTGGCGTTCGAAGGCGCGCAGCCCGCTGGCACCAGGTGCGCTGGGCGGGTGCGCGTTGGCGGCCCGTGCCACCGTCGCGATGGTCGTGAGCGCCGCCTGGGCCACGGGGCGCATCACGGGGCTGCGGCTGCGCTCACGCTCCAGCGCCTGCCGCACCTCTTCGAGCTGGCGCTGGCCGAGCGCCATCTGCTGCTCCAGCACATTGGCGCGGTGCTGCAAGGCGGCCTGCGCCGTGTCCGACTGGTCGAGCAGGTCCAGCAGCTTCACCACCTCGGCACGCAGCCCATCCCGTGCCTCGCAGACCTGCTGGTGGCGGTCCACGTCGATGCGCTCCATCTGGCGCTCGGCGGCCAGCCGCTCGCCCAGCTCGTCGCACTGCATCCGCAGCGCCTGGATCTCGCGCCGGTGCGCCGTGCGCTCGCCGGCCACCTGGCGCTCCATCGACAGCAGTTGCTGGCACAGCGCCTGCTCGGCCTGGCAGTAGCCGACGCGGGCGCCGTCCATCTCGCGCCGCACGCGGTCCATGGCCTGCGTGTGGACCTCGCTGGCCAGATCACACGCCTGCACAGCGGCCTGCGCCTGCGCCAGCGCCGCCACGCGGTCCTGCTCCGCGGTGTCGAGTCGGGCCTCGTGCTCCTCCAGCCAACGGTCCTGCTCGGCCCAGCAGCGCCGGTGCAAGGCGTCGATCTCGACCAGATGCAACTGGCGCAACCGCAGCGTCTGGAGCACGCTCCCCAGCAGCCCACCCACCAATCCACCCAGCAGCACACCCAGCCACCCCATTTGACCCAGAACACCCATGGCACACCTCCTCGGTCCGATCCGACCCGTCGCGTCAGCAGTTACGTTTTGTAACTCCGTTTGGTGTGCCTACTATCGTGAAAATGTTCACATATTTTATGAAGCGCACCTGATAGCCCAGCCTGGAACGATTTCGTTTCTAGCGAGTCCGAATGCCTGTGTTAGCATTTTTTCCATCCCTAGACGCTCCTCCGCCGGACTGCATTTCATGAATCAATTGCGCATCGTGGTCATGGAAAACGGCCCCCTGCTCGCGGAGGACCACGACGCCACCATGCGGCAGCTCGGCCTCATCGACGCCCGCACCGGACTGCCCCACCGCGACTTGCTGCTCGACCGCCTCGGGCAGGCCACTGCGGGCGTGGCGCGCGGTGGGTCGGCCTTCGCGCTCATGTACATCGGCACCAGCCCGGCCATCCCCGGCATGTCCGCCAGCGCGATGGAGACCGTGATGCAGCAGCTCGCCCGCCAGCTCCACCGCCTCAGCCGGCGCACCGACAGCTTCTCGCGCATGAGTCCCTGCGACTTCGCGGCGCTGCTGCCGGGCAACCCGTCGGTGGCGGGGTTGATGGCCATGGGCCAGAAGATCGCGGCCGAGTTCTCCGACCGGGTGCAGGTCCACATCGGCGTGGTGCTGTGCCCGCGGCACGCACACGACGCCGACACCCTGCTCGTGCAGGCCCGCAGTGCGCTGGACCAGGCGCGGCAAGCGCAGGTGATCACCGCCTTGTTCGAACCACGCTCCGCTCCGACACCATCCGGTTACACCACCACCGCCGATGGCAACGCCCGCGCCGTGTTCCAGCCCGTGCTGGATCTGCGCGAAGGCGGTGTTGCGCGGCTGCAGATCTCGACCCAGGGACTGTCTCCGGCACAGGACGATTTCTCCCCGACCGAGATGGGCGGTGCCGGCCAGACGAGCCGCAAGGAGCTGGTCGCCCATCTGCTGGCCGTCACCGATGTGGCGCTGCGCCACGCGGTGCCGTGGCGCCAGCAGGGGTTGGTCCAGCGGCTGTCGCTGCCGCTGCCGGGCCGGCTGCTGGACGAGCCGGGGCTGGCACAGACGCTGCTGGACCTGCTCGACCGCCACCGCTGGCCAGCGCGGCATTTCATGGTCGAAGCCCACGCCGCCGCCATCGCCCAGCGCGGCGGCGATGTCATCGAGGCGCTGACCCAGGCGGGCGTGGCGCTGGCCATCCACGACGGCGGCTCGGGCCTGAGCCTGCATGTGGCGCTGGCCGGGCTGGACCCGGTGAGCGAATTCCGGTTCGACGTGGGGGCGCTGTCCCTGCTGCCAAGGATGGAGCAGCGGGCTGCGGTCGTGCGCGCCCTGATGGCACTGGCACGCGGCTGGGGCGCACGGGTGGTCGCCGACGGGGTGGACGATCTGGGCACCCTCGCCTGGCTGGGCGAGCTGGGCTGCGACGGCGCGCAGGGCAACGCCAGCGGCAAGGCCATGCCCGCCGAGCAGGTGCGCGCCTGGTGCGCCGGGCACCAGGGCCGCTCGGTGCTGACCCATCCGCCCAGCAGCCGCTGAACACGGCGGCGACTCCCGTCGGGTGGCGTCAGGCGTCAGGCGATCGACGGACCGAGACTCGGCCGCGGCCAGTCCGGCGCAGACTGCTTGACCGCAGCGACGCCACAGCGCCATGCGGCCACCGCCGCCGCCAGCCGCTCGGCCACCGGTTCGGACTCGCCCGGCCGTGTCGCCAGCGCCCGCACGAGACAGGCACACGCGGCCCCGCTGCCCGCCACCGCCTCGACCTGCGCCGTCACCAGCAGCCCGCCGATGCCCACCACCGGCACCGGCGCCATCGCCGCCCACCACCGCAGGTTGTGCAGACCTTGCGGGTGCCAGGGCATGTCCTTGGTCGTCGTCGCCCAGACCGGGCCACAGGCGACATACGACGGCGCCAGCGCCGCCGCCCGGCACAGCTCCCACAGGCTGTGCGAACTCACCCCCAGCCGCAGCCCGCGCGCCTGCACGGCAGCCAGCCGCGCCCGACCGTCCGCGCCCAGCGCCAGCACGTCCTCCTGCCCGAGGTGCAGCGCGATGTCCGCTGGATCGATTGTCCCGGCGTCGATCGCGTCGAGCACCAGCGCGTGGTGGTCGTTGACGACGATCACCGGCCGCGCCTCGGCGGGCAAGGGGGCCGCGCGGGCCAGCGTCCAGTCGATCTGGGCGCACACTTCGGCGGCAAAGGCACGGTCGTCCAGCACCGCGTGCGCCACCCGCTTGATGCGCAGTTGCAGCGCACACAGCAACGGCTCGGCAGCGGCAAGCAGCGGTTCGGCCTGTGCAGCGGCATCCACGATCGCGTACAGCCCGGACGGCCAGGGCAGCGCCGCACCGCTGGTCCCGGACACCGGCGTCTCGTCGCAGCCCAGCCGCGGCAGCCAACGGGCCTCCGACGCAAAGCCGGCGTCGAAGCCGACCGGTCCGACCCCCTGCCCCGCCGCATGGCCGATCGCCAGCCCTGCGGTCGTCGCCATCTTGGCCAGCACCAGTGCGTCGGCGGTGACAAAACCGCGCGCCATCGCCGCAGCAGCCGTGGTCGCAAACGTGCAGCCCGTGCCGTGCGTGTGCCGAACGTCCAGCCGCGGCAGCGCCAGCCAGCCACGGGCATGCGGCGTGTCGAGCCAGTCGAGGGCGTCGGCGCCATCCACGCTGTCGCCGCCGGTGATGCAGACCGCCGCCGCGCCCAGTGCGCGCAGCGCAGCCGCTTGTGCGGGCACTTCTGCCAGTGTCGCCGCCTCCGGCACGCCCAGCAGCCGCGCCGCTTCGCGCCGGTTCGGCGTGACGAGATCGGCGCGGGGCAGCAGGTGCGTGCGGTAGGCGTCGATCAAGGCCGCATCCGCGAACGCCGCACCACCCGCGCTCGCGCCCAGCACCGGATCGATCACCAGCCGCACCCGCGTGCCGCCGTCCGCATCGAACCGGCGCAGCCAGCGCGCCAGCACGGCCACACCGTCCACGCTGCCGATCAGTCCCGTCTTGATGACCGCCGGGCGCAGGTCGTCCGCCAGCGCCGCGAGCTGCGCACCGAGCACCTCGGGTGCCACCGGCACGACGCACTGCACGCCGAGCGAGTTCTGCGCCGTGATCGACGCGACGACCGGGCAGAGGTGGACCGCACAGCCTTCAGCAGCGCGCGCATCGGCGCTCAGGCCGGCGCCACCGCCGCTGTCGTTGCCGGCGACGCTCCAGACAATCGGGTGAGTCATAGCAGGAAAGGCCGGCCGCCGACCGGCGTGGTCGCCACCGCCATCGCCTGCGGCGCCATCACGCCAGCTTCATGCCCGAGCCGCCCCGCCTGCACGGCCGCACCGAACGCCGCCGCCATCCGCACCGGCTCGCGCGCCTGCGACACCGCCGAGTTCAGCAGCACCGCGTCATAGCCCAGCTCCATCGCCTGCACCGCGTGCGCGGGTGAACCGATGCCGGCGTCCACCACCATCGGCACGTCCGGCCAGCGTTCGCGCAGCGTGCGCAGCGCCCACGGGTTGATCAGCCCCTGACCGGAGCCGATCGGCGCGCCCCACGGCATCAGCACCTCGCAACCCACATCGAGCAGGCGCTGGCAGGTGACAAGGTCGTCGGTGCAGTACGGGAAGACCGCGAAGCCGTCGCGGATGAGCTGTTCCGCCGCCGTGACCAGCTCCCATGGGTCGGGCTGCAGCGTCTGTTCGTCGCCGACGACTTCGAGCTTGATCCACGGCGTGCCGTACAGCTCGCGGGCCAGGTGCGACAGCTCGATCGCCTCGCGGGCGGTGCGGCAGCCGGCGGTGTTGGGCAGCAGCCGGGCACCGCGTTCGCGCAGGGCGGACTGGATCGCGGCGATGTGGCCGTTGTCGCCAGCACCCGAGGCACCGGCGTGGATGCGGCGCAGGCCGACCGTGACCACCTCGGTACCCGAAGCCACGATGGCCTCGTGCAGCGCCTGGGGCGACGGGTAGCCGGCGGTGCCGAGCAGCAGGCGGCTGTGGAGCGTGACGCCGTAGGCGGTCCACGGGGATGGGTTCAGCGCGAGGTTCATGGCCTCAGCCTCCGACGATGGGTTGGAACAGCGTGACGGTGTCGCCGTCGGTCAGCACCCGCTCGGCGCGGGCGGCGCGCAGCACATGGCGGCCGTTGACCGCCGTGCCGACCGCCTCGGGCGACAGGCCGCGCTGCGCGATGAGGGCGGCCAGCGTGGTGCCGTCGGGCAACTCGACCGGCTCGCCATTGAGGATCACGGTGAACGTCATGGGGTCATGTCGATGTCGATGCCAATACCTGGCGCATCGCCTGCTCGATCAGCGCCGGCGCCAGCAGCCAGCCATGGCGGAACAGCCCGTTGAGCCACACCCGCCCCGGTTCGACCGCCAGCTTCGGCGCGTTGTCGGGCAAGGCCGGGCGCAGGTTGGTTTCCATGTGAACGATGCGCGCCTCGGCCAGCGCGGGCAGCACGCTGTGCGCCGCCGCCATCAGCTCGACCGCCGAGCGCAGGCTCACGGGCGAGCGATCCTCGCTCTCGATCTCGCTGGCGCCGATGACGATGTGGTCGTCCGGACGCGGCACGATGTAGACGCGGTGCCGGGCGTGCAGCAGCCGCAGCGGGCGCGTCAGCGACACACCGGGCGCATGCAGCCAGATCACCTCGCCGCGCACCCCGCGCAAGGCCGCACCGGGTTCCGGCCGGGCACCGAGACCGCGCACGTCGAACACGAGGTCGAACCCGGCCACCGCGCCGTCATCCAGCGTGATGCAGCCCGGCGCGGTCGATTGCACCGTGCGGCCCCAGTGCCACTGCACGTCGCGGGCGAAGGCACACAGCGCCGGCAGCACCGCTTGCGGCATCACCTGCGCCTCGCCGTCGAGGTACCACGCGTGCAGCCCCGGCAGCAGCGCCGGCTCCAGTTCGGCCAGCGCGGGCCGCGTCAACCGCTTCGGTGCCACCATGCCAGCCGGCGCGGTAGACAACCGCGACAGCACCCGCTGCGCCGCGCCAAGGTCCGGCCCGTGCGCGAGCATCAGGCTGCCGTGCTGGCGGAAATACCGCCCCGCGTCGCCCTGCCCGTCCAGCGCCGCCAGCCGCTGCGCGATGTCCGCCCACAGCGGCACCGAGCGCAGCCCGAGTGTCGCCACCTCCGGCCCGGCGGCGTCCAGTTCGGCCAGCGGGCTGAGCATCCCGGCCGCCGTGAACCCGGCCGGACCCAGTCCGTCTCGCCGCGCCTCCGGCCCGCTGGCCGGATCGAAGACCTCGACCCGGTGCCCGGCGTGCGAGAGCTGCCACGCGAGCAGCCGCCCGAGCACGCCCGCGCCGGCAATGCCGATGCGGGCGGTGTTCATGCCCAGCGTCATGCCGGATGGATCGGGATGTACAGCTCGCCACCCACCGCCTTGAACTCGGCCGACTTCTCCGCCATGCCCTGCGCCAGCGCCGCCTGTGCGTCCACACCCAGCTTGTCGGCGTAGTCGCGCACGTCCTGCGTGATCTTCATCGAGCAGAACTTCGGGCCGCACATCGAGCAGAAATGCGCCTCCTTCGACGAGTCCTTCGGCAGCGTCTCGTCGTGGTAGGACTCAGCGGTTTCCGGGTCGAGGCCGAGCGCGAACTGGTCGCGCCAGCGGAACTCGAAGCGCGCCTTGCTCATCGCGTCGTCGCGGGCACGGGAGCCGGGGTGGCCCTTGGCGTTGTTGGCGGCGTGGGCGGCGATCTTGTAGGCAATGATCCCCTGCTTCACGTCGTCGCGGTCGGGCAGGCCCAGGTGCTCCTTCGGCGTCACGTAGCACAGCATCGCGGTCCCCATCCAGCCGATCATGGCCGCGCCGATCGCCGAGGCGATGTGGTCGTAGCCGGGCGCGATGTCGATGGTCAGCGGGCCGAGGGTGTAGAACGGCGCCTCGTCGCAGTGCTTGATCTGCTCGTCCATGTTGGCCTGGATCAGGTGCATCGGCACGTGGCCCGGCCCTTCGATCATGGTCTGCACGTCGTGCTTCCACGCCACCTTGGTCAGCTCGCCCAGCGTCTTCAGCTCGGCGAACTGCGCTTCGTCGTTCGCATCCGCCGACGAGCCGGGGCGCAGACCGTCGCCCAGCGAGAAGGTCACGTCATACGCCTTCATGATCTCGCAGATCTCGTCGAAGTGCGTGTACAGGAAGTTTTCCTTGTGGTGCGTGATCATCCACTTGGCCAGGATCGAGCCGCCCCGCGAGACGATGCCGGTGCGGCGCTTGGTCGTCAGGTGGATGAACGGCAGGCGCACGCCGGCGTGGATGGTGAAGTAGTCCACCCCCTGCTCGGCCTGCTCGATCAGCGTGTCGCGGAAGATGCCCCAGTTGAGGTCTTCGGCGACGCCGCCGACCTTCTCCAGCGCCTGGTAGATCGGCACGGTCCCGATCGGCACCGGCGAGTTGCGGATGATCCAGTCGCGGGTCGTGTGGATGTTGCGGCCGGTGGACAGGTCCATCACGGTGTCGCCGCCCCAGCGCATCGACCAGACCAGCTTCTCGACCTCTTCCTCGATCGAGGAGGTGACGGCCGAGTTGCCGATGTTGGCGTTGATCTTCACGAGGAAGTTGCGCCCGATGATCATCGGCTCGACTTCGGGGTGGTTGATGTTGGCGGGGATCACGGCGCGGCCACGGGCGACTTCATCGCGCACGAATTCCGGCGTGATGATCTCGGGGATGCGGGCGCCCATCGCGTTGCCCTTCAAGCGGGCCTCGCGCTCGGCGTCACCGAGGTATTCGCGCATCCACTCGCGCTTGCCGTTCTCGCGGATGGCGATGTATTCCATCTCCGGCGTGACAATGCCTTGGCGGGCGTAGTGCATCTGCGAGACGTTTTGCCCGGCCTTGGCGCGGCGCGGCGTGCGCTGCAGGGCGACCGCTTCGGCGCGCAGGGCCTCGATGCGGCCGCTGTCGCGCTCCTCGTTCTTGCCGCCGTCATCGAGCACGATGCGGGTGCGACCGGTGTAGGTTTCCGTGTCGCCACGCCCTTCGATCCAGCCGGCGCGCACCGAGTCCAGGCCCTTGCGCACGTCGATGTCGGCGGTCGGGTCGGTGTAGGGGCCGGAGGTGTCGTACACCGTGACGCGCTCGCCGTTGGTCAGCGCGATCTCGCGCATCGGCACCCTGACGCCGGGCATCGTGCCGTCCACATAGACCTTGGTGGACGCGGGAAAAGGCTCGCGGGTGAGCGTGAGCAGTTCTTGGAGCTTGTCGGGGGCGTTCATCGGGCGGATCTCCTTCGGCGGGCGGAATGGCTACGCTCCGAAGGGTGCCCCGGGCCGGCGATCCAGGGTCGGACGCCATGTGGTCTGGTGCGGGCTCTTCTTACGCCGGTACTAACCGGGTCAAGTACAGCGGGTTCGGTCTTTCGACCATCTCAGCACGTCGGGCCGCAGTCAGTGAAGAACTGCCGACCCGGGGCACCCCGGAGCGTGGCCGCATTGTCGGGAGGTGAAGTGGGGGCGTCAAGCCGCACCCACTTGAGGCACCATGGTTCCCTGTTCAACGTTGTTTCGACAACAAGCGAGGCGCTGTGCAGCGAATGTTGAAAGTGGCGAAATGGATCGGTTGGAGCTTGCTGGCCTTGGCCGTGCTGGCAGGTGTGGCGTGGCTGGGCGTGCCGCCGCTGCTGAAATCGCAGACCGAGCAGCGCGCCAGCGTGGCCCTCGGTCGCCCAGTGCAGGTCGGGCGGATCGACTTCAAGCCGTGGACGCTGGCGCTGACCGCCGAGCAGCTCACCATCGGCGCCGCGCCCGGCAGCGCGTCCACCGAGCCGCTGCTGAAGATCGCCAAGCTCCACGCCGACGCCGACCTGCGCTCGCTGGTGAACCTCGCGCCCGTGCTGACCGCGCTGGAGATCGACCAGCCCGAGGTCCGCCTGACCCGCACCGCCGAGGGCCACTACGACATCGACGACCTGATCGCCCGGTTCAGCACGCCGACGCCCGAGAAGCCTGAATCGAAACCCGCGCAGTTCGCGCTCTACAACGTGCAACTGCGTGGCGGCCACGTCGTGTTCGATGACCAGCCGCTGCAGCGCCAGCATGTGCTCAAAGACCTGACGCTCGCCGTGCCCTTCCTGTCGAACCTGCCGTCGCAGATCGACATCGAGGTCACGCCCCGGCTGGCGTTCAACCTGGATGGCACCGCGTTTGATTCCGCCGCCAAGGCCAAACCCTTCACCGCCACGCGGGCGACCGAGGCGCAGTTCAAGCTCGCGCCGTTCGACCTCGCGCCCTGGCTCGGCTACTGGCCGGACGCGCTGCCGGTGAAGCTGCAGAAAGGGTCGCTGCAGACCGATCTGGCGCTCCACTTCGACACGCCCGCCACGGGCACGCCGCACCTGCGCGTGACCGGGACATTCGGTGCCCGCGACCTGGCGTTGACCGACCGCGGTGGCGCGGCGCTGGTGGGCTGGGAGGCGCTGGACGTGGCGCTGCGCGATGTGCAGCCGCTGGCGCGCCAGATCACGCTCGGCGCGGTCACGCTCGATGGCCTGGCGCTGGACGTGTCGCGCGATGCCCAAGGCCGGCTGAGCCTGCAGCAGATCGCCGGACCCGCCAATGCCACGCCCGCATCCGCCACCGACTCCGCCGTCGCGCCCGAGTGGCAGGTCAAGGTCGAGTCGCTCGCGCTGCAGAACACCCGCGTCCACTGGCGCGATGCCACCACGCAACCTGCCGCCACCTTGACACTGCAGGGGCTGGATCTGGAGACCGGCGCCGTGCAATGGCCGCTGGTCGCACCGATCCCGCTCAAGCTGAGCGCCACGCTGCATGGCCCCGGTGCCGACGCACCCGCCCAAGGCAAGCTGACCGCACAAGGCGAGGCCGGAGAACGCAGCGCACGGGTGGACCTACAGATCGAGCGCCTCGCCCTCGCCGCGTTGCAGCCCTACTTGAACGCCACGCTCAAGCCCCAGCTCGGTGGCGCGCTGTCGGCCAGCGGGCAACTGCGCTGGGTCGCCGCAGTGGACCCGCAACCCGCGCAACTCCAGCTCGACCTGAAGCAAGCCACCATCGAGGCGCTCCAGCTCAGCGACCGCAACACCCCACTGGTCGCACTGGCCACGCTGGGCAAGCTGCAGCTCGACAGCGCCGCGATCGATCTGCACGCCCACACCGTGGCGCTCGACCGCGTGCAGATCGACCGCCTCGACACCCGGCTCGCGCGCAGCACCAAGGGCGAGTGGAACGTGCTGCAGTGGTCCGTGCCCCAGCCGCCCAGCCCGCCCGCGTCGCCGCCCTGGCAGGTGACGCTCAAGGATGCGCAACTGCGGGACGGTCGCCTCCAGTTCGCCGACGCACAGGTCGCCACCCCCGTGCAGCTCGACATCGCCCAGCTCACGGTCGGGCTGCAGAACCTCGCCCTGCGCGGCGACCAGCTCACCACGCCGCTGCGCTGGCAACTCGGCGCCAACGTCACCCCCGCCACGGCGACCGGCGCACCCGCCGCGAAAGGCAAAGGCCCCGTGGTCCGCACGCTCGACGGCCGTGGCGAGCTGAGCCTCGCCCCGCTGCGGCTGGCCAGCAAGCTCAAGGTGCAGAACTTCCCGGTCCACGCGCTGGAGCCGTATTTCGGCGAGGCGCTCGGGCTGAGCCTGCTGCGGGCGAACCTGGGCTACGACGGTGATCTGGCGCTGCAGGATGGGCCGACCGGGCTGAATGTCACGCTCAAGGGCGACGGCCGCGTCGGCGACGTGCAGCTCCACACCCGCCGCACCGCGCAGCACACCAGCGACGAACTGCTGCGCTGGCAGGCGCTGACGCTGCAAGGGCTGGACGTGGTGCTCAAACCGCCGCAGAAACCCCGCGTGGTCATCGGCGCGCTCGGGCTGAACGATTTCTACTCGAAGCTCGTCATCACCGAGGAGGGGCGCTTCAACCTGCAGGATGTCGGCCCCGCGCCAGCGACGGCCCCCGACGCCACAGCCAGCGCCCCGGCCCCGGCCACACCCGCCAGCGCGCCCGCCAAGGCCAGCGAGCTGCCGATCGACCTGACCATCACCGCAACCCGGTTGAGCAACGGCCGCGTCGATTTCACCGACCGCTTCATCCGCCCGAACTACAGCGCCGACCTGAGCGAGCTGCAAGGCACCCTTGGCGCGCTGCGCGCCGGCACCCGCGAGATGGCCGACATCACGCTGCGGGGCAAGGTGGCGCGCACCGGCACGCTCGACCTCAGCGGCCAGATCAACCCGACTGCCAACCCGCCCGTGATGGACCTGCGTGCCCGCGCCGCCGACCTGGAGCTGACGCCGCTGTCGCCCTACGCCGGCAAGTACGCGGGCTACGGCATCGAGCGCGGCAAGCTGACGATGGAGGTCGCCTACCGCATCACGCCCGAAGGCCAGCTCACCGCGACCAACAAGCTCGTGCTGAACCAGCTCACCTTCGGCGAACGGGTCGAAAGCCCGACCGCGACGCAGTTGCCGGTGCTGCTGGCGGTGGCGCTGCTGAAGGACCGGAACGGGGTGATCGACCTGGATTTGCCCATCGGCGGCTCGCTCAACGACCCGCAGTTCAGTGTCTTCGGGCTGGTGCTGAAGGTGATCGGCAACGTGCTGACCAAGGCGATCACGGCGCCGTTTTCCTTGCTGTCGGGCGGTGGGGGCGATGACCTGAGCGTGGTCACGTTCGAGCCGGGCACAGCGGTGCTGACGCCCGAGGGGCAGGCGGCGGTGGGCAAGGTGGTGCAATCACTGCTGGACCGCCCGGCGCTCCGGCTCACGCTGACCGGCCACGCCGACGGGCTGACCGAGCGCGTGGCGTACCAGCGCGCGGCGGTGGAGCAGCAGGTGCAGGCGCTGTGGCGGCAGGAGCGCGAGAAGGCCGGCGATGCCCCCGAGGTGGCCGCCGACGCGGTGCCGACACCGGCCGACCGGGTGCGTTTGCTCGACGCCCTGCTGCGCCAACCGGCCCGCACAGCGGCTGCCGCAAAACCGGCTGCACGGGCCAGCGCGCCGGCCACCGCGGCGTCCCGGCCTGCCGATGCCGATCCGGCCGCCGTTCTCGCCGACGCCGTGCCGGTCACGCCCGACACCTGGCGCACGCTGGCGGCGCAGCGCGGCGAGGCGGTGCGCGATGCGCTGCTGGCGCGGCAACTGCCCAACGAGCGGCTGTTCCTGGCGGCGCCCAAGACCCAGGCCGACACCAGCGGCAAGCCCCGCGCCGAGCTGACGCTGTCGGCGCACTGAGCCGACCCGAACGGGCGCGGGCTGTGCCAGACTGCGGCGATGCGTGAACTGATCGCCCTGCTCACCCGCCCGCTGCGCTGGCTGCTCCAGTGGCTGGTGGCCCTGGTCGTCCTGTTCGAGGAATGGGGCTGGGAGCCGCTGGCCCGGCTGATGGCGCGGCTGGCGCGGTGGCCGCTGATCGGCTGGCTGGAGCGCCGCATTGCCGGGTTGCCGCCGGGGTGGGCGCTGGCGGTATTCCTCGCGCCGGGGCTGATGCTGCTGCCGGTCAAGCTTGCCGCGCTGGCGCTGATGACGCATGGCCACGTCTTCACCGGGGTGTCCGTGATCGTGCTGGCCAAGCTGATCGGCACCGCGCTCGTCGCCCGGATCTTTCAACTCACGCAGCCGGCGTTGATGCAGATGGCGTGGTTTGCGCGGGTTCATGGGCGATGGACGGCGTGGAAGGAGATGGCGGTGGCGCGGGTGCGGGCGTCGCGGGGGTGGCGGGTGGGGCGGTGGATTCGGCGGGGGGTTGGGAGGCGGGTTCGGGGGTGGTGGGCGTAGACCTGAAATTGAAGTTTCGCTATTCTGAACAGCCTGGGCGGATTCAAAAATGGAACACAACACCTGCAGGCCGGCACGTACCGCGAGAACAGCCCCGATTGAAAGCCCGCCATGACCACCGATGAGAAGCCCAAAGGCCCCGCCTCCTACTTCCCCTCCATCGAGCAGAAGCACGGCCACCCGATCAGCCACTGGCTGGACCTCGTGAGCCAAGCCAAGGGCATGAAGCACATGGAAATCGTGAACTGGCTGAAGACCGAGCACCACCTGGGGCACGGTCATGCAAATGCCATCGTGGCCCACGCGCTCTCGAAAACAAAAAAATAATCGATGGCAAGCAGCCATGGTGATTCACTCCACCGTGACAACACTTCACCCAACAAATAGCCTTGTTCCCCAGGAGAAATCATGCCGATCAATCTCAAGGAAGTCGATGGCGTCCCCATAAGACCAAGACACAAAGCAACTTGCCATTGTGGCGCAGTCGAGTTGGAGCTTTCGTTACCCGACGGCTTGGTCGATGTGCGGCGCTGTGATTGCTCCTTGTGCCGCCGCCGTGGTGCCATTGTTGCTTCGGTGCCGCTTTCCGGCATCAACATCATCAAAGGCAATCAACATCTCAAGCTTTATCAATTCAATACAAAAACAGCCCAGCATTTTTTCTGCGCCAACTGCGGCATCTACACACATCACCAGCGCCGCTCGAATCCTGCCCAATACGGTTTCAATGTGGCTTGCCTCGATGGCATCAATCCCCTCAAGATCGAGGGGATTCCAACCTATGATGGCGTCAACCATCCCGTGGATCGCCCTCGATGACCAAATTACTCGAAATACGCACCTATCGCCTGAAACCAGGTGAAATGGATGCATTCCACCATGCCGTGCAGACAAAGGCCGTCCCCCTGCTCAAGTCAAAGGGAATGGATGTCGTGGCCTACGGTCGATCCGATCACGAGGAAGAAACTTATTTCTTGGCCCGCGCCTATGCCAGTCGCGAAGCCCTCGAAAAGGAACAGGCCGAGTTCTATGGTTCAGATGACTGGAGAATCGGCCCCCGAAACGAGTTGGTCAGCCGGATTGACACGTACATGAACACGCTCATCTGGGCTGAGGAAAGCGCGATTGACAGCCTGAGAGAACTCAACCGGACGGCATGATGCTCAATTCACTCGCCATCAGGAATTTCCGGGCACTGGCCGATTTCGAGGTCTCCAAGCTCGGCCGCATCAACCTGATCGTCGGCAAGAAGCAAGAACAATGCAGGCAAAAGCTCCGTGCTGGAGGCTCTCAGGATCTGCGCAGGCCACGCCAACAAGGCATTGCTCGACAGCATCGCCCTTGAACATGACGAAACCCTGCAAGACCTGTTCACCGGGCGGCGCTTGCCTGCGGATGACGCCGTGGACCACGCCATCCAGATGGGTGATCCACAAAACCCGGCCGCGACGATCCGCATCCATCCGAATCCACCCACGCAGGACACCACGCCCCTCGTGCCCTGCGGCTTCGTCCAGACACGCTGGATGTCGATGGATGAACTGGCCGACGACTGGGACCGGATCGTGTTCACCGAGCACGAGGACATCGTCCGCCGCGCCCTGAAGATCATCACGCCCGAGTTCGAGAACCTGACCTTCGTGCGCATCGACGACGGCCCGATTGATCCGATCAAGACCCGGCCGCCCATGCGGCGCAGCGCCAAGGTCAAGCTGTCGAACACCCCCGCCCCAGTCGCCCTGAAAAGCCTCGGCGACGGCATGTTGCGTATCCTGCAAATCGCGCTCAAGCTGGTTTCGGCCCGCGGCGGTTTCCTGCTGATCGAGATGGCCGAGCAACTCGACATCCAGGTCTTCGCCACCACCCACAGTTGGGACTGCATCGAAAGCTTCTCGAAGGTGGCACACGACCGGCAAGACACCGAAGGCGTGCTGTTCCGCGTCGGCCGCAGCGTGCGCACCAGTGACCGGGGCCGCGTCATCGCCACCGTGTTCGATGAAGATGCGCTCTACAGCATCACGCAATCCGATGTGGAGGTGCGCTGATGGCGAGCCATTCGAGCATCCTGGTCGTCGAAGGCCAAGGCCAGCTGGCATGGCAGGCTTGGCCGGGACAGGGTCTGGACCGCGCAGTACAGGATGGCCTGTTCGACACCGGTGGCAGCAGCTATCAGCCACTGGCCCACTGGCTGAATCAGGTGTTCACCGTCTGAGCCACGGTCGGCACCACTGCAAGCCTTTGCCCAACAGAACCGGGACCACCCCATGCCCACCACCGCCATGCTGACCCTCCACCCCCTCGGTTTCCCCTGGCCAACCCAGGATCCCTTCCTCTTCTGCGTCCACCACGACGACCGCTACCCGCAGGGCAACGGCCGCTATGGCCCGGCCGCGTCGCTGTCCGGTCGGCAGGTCGGCAGCGATTTCTCCTGCCGCGACGGCTGGAGCATGTACCACGGCCGGCAGGTGCCCGGCTTCCCCGCCCACCCGCACCGCGGCTTCGAGACCGTCACGCTGGTCCGCACCGGCCACATCGACCACGCCGACTCGATGGGCGCTGCCGCCCGCTATGGCGACGGCGACGTGCAGTGGCTGACCGCAGGCCGCGGCATCCAGCACAGCGAGATGTTCCCGCTGCTGTCCACCACCACGCCGAACCCGCTCGACCTGTTCCAGATCTGGCTGAACCTGCCCGCCCGCCAGAAGTTCGCGGCACCACATTTCACGATGCTGTGGGCCGGCGATGTCAACAGTGCCGCCACGCCCGCCGAGCTGCTGATGCTGCAGGGCCGCCCGATCGGCGAGCCGGTGGCGCAGTACGGACCCTTCGTGATGAACACCGAGGCCGAGATCCGGCAAGCGTTCGCGGACTACCAGCGCACGCAGTTCGGCGGCTGGCAGTGGCCGGACACGGCCCCGGTGCATGGCAGCGACCCGACCCGCTTTGCCCGCCACGCCGACGGACGCACCGAGCATCCACCGACGCGCTGAACTTGCGGGTTTTCCTGGGGTGGAATCGACACCTGGGCGACTGTCTACACCGCAGTTGCAGGGCTACGATGGTCGCGCGCCGGGCATTCCCGCCTGGCAACACCACGAGGAGTCGGTGGTCATGGTTTCGTTGAACGTGAATTCCAAAGCGGTGTCGATCGATGCCGATCCCGAGATGCCACTGCTGTGGGCGCTGCGCGAAGAGCTGCAGCTCACCGGCACCAAGTTCGGCTGTGGCATGGCGCTGTGCGGCGCCTGCACGGTGCATCTGGATGGACAGGCAGTGCGCGCCTGCCAGACGCCGCTGTCGGCCGCGGCAGGCAAGCGCGTCACCACGATCGAGGGCATCGGCGCCAGCCCGGTTGGCCAGGCGGTGCAGGCGGCGTGGAACGCGGGCGATGTGCCGCAGTGCGGCTACTGCCAGTCCGGCCAGGTGATGAGCGCCTGCGCCCTGCTCGCGCAGAACAAGAAGCCCAGCGACGCCGACATCGACGGCGCGATGAGCGGCAACCTCTGCCGCTGCGGCACCTACCACCAGATCCGCGCCGCCATCCAGGTCGCCGCGGTCACGCTGCAACGGGGAGCCTGAGATGGACACCACCCGCCGCACCTTCCTCGCCGGCTCGGGCTCCGCGCTGGTTCTCGGTTTCACGCTGCCCCTGCTCTCGCGCCGGGCGATGGCACAAGGCAACACCCCATTCGCGCCCAGCGCGTGGCTCCGGCTGACGCCCGACCACCGCATCACCATCGTTTGCGGTTCGGCCGAGATGGGCCAGGGCGTGCTCACCGCCATCCCGATGATGGTGGCCGAAGAGCTGGACGCCGACTGGCGCACCGTGCAGGTCGAGCAGGCCCCCGTGGACCAGGCGTATGCCAACCCCGCCTTCGGGATGCAGGCCACCGGCGGCTCGTCCACCGTGCGCGGCCACTGGCAGGTGGTGCGTCAGGCCGGTGCGGCGGCGCGGGCGATGCTCGTCGCCGCCGCCGCCGAGACGTGGAAAACCACCCCTGACCAGTGCCGCACCGAGAACAGCGAGGTGATCCACGCCGATGGCCGGCGGCTGCGCTACGGCGATCTGGTCGAGGCGGCGCGCCGACAGACACCACCCGAGAAGCCACCGCTGAAGAACCCGAAGGAGTTCCGCCTGCTCGGCCAGCCGCTGAAACGGCTCGACACGCCGGCCAAGGTCAACGGCACGGCCCGCTACGGCATCGACGTGCAGGTGCCGGGGATGCTGGTGGCGGTGATGGCGCGGGCGCCGCTGCCGGGTGTCAAGGTCGCGAAGTTCGACGACAGCGCGGCGCGGGCGGTCAAGGGCGTGCAGAAGGTGATCGCGATTCCGTCCGGCGTGGCCGTTCTCGCCAGCGGCTACTGGGCGGCGAAGAAGGGCCGCGATGCGCTGCAGATCGACTGGGATTTCGGCGACAAGGCGGGGCTGTCGTCCGCGAAGATCAGCGCGACGCTGCACGAGGCCGCCGCGCGTGGCACCGGCGCCGTCGCCAAGACCGGCGGTACCCCGGACACGGCGCAGGCCAGCCGCACGCTCGATGCCACCTACGAGGCACCCTACCTCGCGCACGCCTGCATGGAGCCGATGAACTGCACGGCGTCGGTCACGGCGGATGCGGTCGAGATCTGGGCCGGGACGCAGAGCCAGGGTCCGCTGCAAGGCATCCTCGGCCAGATCGCGTCCGTGCAGCCGGGCAAGGTGAAGGTCAACACGATGATGCTCGGCGGCGGTTTCGGTCGCCGCTTCGCCCCGGATTTCGTGATCGACGCGACGCTGCTGTCGAAGATCGCGGGCGCGCCGGTCAAGCTGATCTACAGCCGCGAGGACGACATGGCGGCGGGCTTCTACCGGCCGGCGTCCGTCACCACCTTCCGCGGCGGGCTGGATGCGCAGGGCAAAGCGGTCCTGCTGCGCAGCAACGTCGCCTCGCCGTCGATCATGGGCGGCTCCGGCTTCATGAAGATCCCCGAGAGCGGCGTGGACCACTTCGCCGTCGAGGGCATCGCCGACCACCCCTACGACATCGCGCACGAGCACATCGGCTACGTCCGCCGCGAACCGGGTCCGCAGGTCTGGTTCTGGCGCTCGGTCGGGCACTCGCAGAACAGCTTCTTCATGGAAAGCTTCATCGACGAACTGGCGCACGCAGCGGGGAAAGACCCGTTCGAGTTCCGGCGCGGGATGCTCGGCAAGTCGCCACGCCACCTGAAGGTGCTGGAGGTCGCAGCGCAGAAGGCGGGCTGGGGTGGTGCGCTGCCAGCAGGGATGCACCGGGGCATCGCGGTGGTGTCGAGCTTCGGCAGCTATGTGGCCGAGGTCGCCGAGGTCTCGGTCGCGGCGGACGGCACGCCCAAGGTCCACCGCGTCGTCGCGGCGGTCGATTGCGGCCTGATGGTCAACCCGGCGATCATCCGGCGCCAGATCGAGGGGTCGATCGCCTTCGGGCTGTCGGCGGCGCTGTACGGCCGCATCAGCTACGCCGACGGGCGCGTCGAGCAAGGCAACTTCCACAACTACCCGGTGCTGCGCATGACCGAGATGCCGGCGGTGGAGGTTCACCTCGTCGAGAGCAGCGAGGCGCCTGGCGGGATTGGCGAGCCGGGAACGCCGCCGATCGCGCCGGCAGTGGCGAATGCGATCTTTGCGGCGACGGGGAAGCGGCTACGGGCGATGCCGTTCGACACGGCGGCATTGAAGCGGACCTGACCCGTGCCGCCATGCGAGCGGCGCACCACGAAAAACGGCGACCGATCGCTCGGTCGCCGTGGTGGCCCGCTTGCGCAGGCAGAACGGGATGTCCTGGTTCAGGCCGGAATGCGCAGCGTCTGGCCCGGATAGATCTTGTCCGGGTGGCTGAGCATGGGCTTGTTGGCCTCGAAGATCTTCATGTAGGCGTTGGCGTTGCCGTATTCGGCCTTGGCGATGCCCGACAGGGTGTCGCCACGCACGACGGTGTGCCAGCGCGACTCGTCCGCCGGCTCGTTGACGGTCATCAGGTCGTTGACGCCGTTGACGCCCGCGACGTTGCCGCAGCACAGCAGGACTTTTTCCTTCGTCGCCTGGTCGTTGGCGCAGCCGGAGACGGTGGCCTCACAGGTGGTGCCGTCGAAGGCGACCTGCAGACCATCGACGCTCAAGCCCTGCGCCCCGATGTACTTCTCGATGGCAGCCGCCGCGCCGGCGTTGGCCGCTTCCAGCTTGGCTTGTGCAGCGGCAGGATCGGCGGCAGTCGCGGCCTCGGCAGCGGCTTTTTCAGGGTTGTGGCTGCCAAAGAGCTTTTCGCCGGCATCCTTGATGAAACTCATCAATCCCATGGTCTCGGTTCCTTCACGCAGTTTGCTTCGGTGGGTAGACAACGTGCCAGCGCGGCACGTCTGGACAGACAGGGTAGACGCACCGCGATCACATGGCAAGCGTGACTTGTTTCACCAGAATCACCCCCATACCGCGGTATAGGGCCACCCTCACCCGATCTCAACGCACGGCAGGCAGCTCGACCAGCGGCTCGCCTCGGCCGAACACATCCGCGATGGGGCGCAGGTTGGCGTGCTCGCGCTCGCAGGTGGGGCGGTCCTCGGTGCAGGTCGCCAGGAAGTCGCGGCGGAAGCCCTCCAGCAGTCCCTGGTCGTGCAGCACTGTGGCGAGCACGTTCAGCGCGTCGATGCGCTCGCCGTAGACGCCGGGGCGCACGCCAGCGCCGTGGAGCAGCGTGGCAATGGTGTGGCGGCCGGTGCGGTAGCCGTCGCCTTGCGAGGTGTCGGTGGAGCCGTCCTCGTCGAAGGTGACGATGAGCAGGCTGTTGTGCGTGCGCGCCCAGGCGGCATAGGGGCCGATGTGGCGGTGCAGCCAGTCATCGGCGTCGGCGAGCGGGGCGCTGTGGGCGTCCGGTGGAGCCGTCCTCGTCGAAGGTGACGATGAGCAGGCTGTTGTGCGTGCGCGCCCAGGCGGCATAGGGGCCGATGTGGCGGTGCAGCCAGTCATCGGCGTCGGCGAGCGGGGCGCTGTGGGCGTCGGCGAGCGGGGCGCTGTGGGCGTCATGCTGCTCGTCGGGGACGACGAGGGAGACGGTGGGCAGCTTCGCGAAGTCGAGCGGGCGGCCGTGTTCGTCTTCCATGAACCCGCGCCAGCGGCGGCCGGTCGGGTCTTGCGTGGCCCGGAAACCCAGGTTCACGTCCACCGGCAGCAGGAAGCGGCGCTGCGCCTCGGGCACGCTGCGCGGGGTGTGCGCCGGGCCGAAGTCGATCCAGTTGATGGCCGGGTTGTGCTTGCGGCGGTAGTGGTCGGTCAGCGGGTTGAGGTCGCCCTCGCCGTCCCAGAGCGGGTGCGGCAGGCTTTCGGAGAAGGTCAGGAACGATTTGCCGGCGTTGCGCAGGGCGGCGCCCAGGTTGGCCGTGCGGAAGGGGCGGCGGGCCGCGGGCACCAGCAGGTTGCCGATGCCGGCCGGCTGGTCGCTGCGCTTGGCCGACAGGGCGTCGCCGTTGCTCTCCATGCGCACATCGCCTCGGTAGGGCGAGGTCGGGTCGAGGAACCACGCCGGCAGCACGCCCTGGTGGCTGGCCGAGAACAGGTAGAGATAGTTCGGCTGACTGGGCCGGGCCGACAACGGCGTCCGGAAGCCGGCGGGGATGCGGCGGTACGGGGTCTCGGACGCAAAGGCGTTGGAGAAACGGGCGCCGTGCTGCGGGTCGTTGGCGAGTCCGTTGAGGAAGGGCATCGCCGGGTTGCCCCAGATGCGCTGCTCGCCGCCGGCGTCGGCCGAGCGGTTTTCGAGCACAACGATGACGATGTGGTCATATGGCACAGCGCAGGCCGGTGCGGCCACCCCGCTCCACGCGGCGACCAGAAGGGCCACCGAGGCCAGACGTTTTGCTGCAGTCACAGGCACTCCGGGACAGAAAACCGCCGCACAAGCGAAAACGCCAACCGGCGGTGGTTGGCGTTTCACGGATCGGGTGGTGCGCCCGGCTGGGATCGAACCAGCAACCCTTGGCTTCGGAGGCCAATACTCTATCCATTGAGCTACGGGCGCAGCGAATGCGATTCTAGCAGTTATTGCAACGCAGCATGCACGCAACACGGCCGAGATGCATCCGCCCCTTATAATTCGACGGTTTTGCGCACCCTGCCTGCCCTGCACGCGAACAGTGCCCACACCGCGTTCAACAGCCCTGAGGAATCCATGAGCCAAGCCCACGACGAGCACGAAAGCCCGATCAAGACCCCCAAGCAACTCATCCTGGCGGTGATCTTTGCCTTTGTTGTGCCCATCTTCGCCATTGTCTTGCTGGTGAAGAACGTCGGCAGCGAGTCCCGCGCCGGTGCCGGTGCCGACGCCTTGAGCGCCGAAGCCACGGCCGCGCGCATCCAGCCTGTCGGTGCGGTGAACATCAAGCTCGAAGGCGGCCCACTGAAGTCGGGCGAAGACGTGTTCAAGGGCCAATGCACGGCCTGCCACACCGCCGGCCTGGCGGGCGCGCCGAAGTTCGGTGACGCGGCCGCCTGGGGTCCGCGCGTCGGCAAGGGGTATGAAGCCCTGCTGACGTCCGCCCTCAAGGGCAAAGGCGCGATGGGCGCACAGGGTGGTGGTGATTTCAGCGACGTTGAAATCGGCCGCGCCGTGGTCTACATGGCCAACGCCGGTGGCGCCAAGTTCGAAGAGCCGAAGGCTGCTGCTGCGCCGGCGGACGCCGCGTCGAAGTAATCCGCTCCGCTCAGAACACCGAAAGCCGGTCATCGACCGGCTTTTTTCATGGCGGAACGCGCACGCGCTGCTGCGGACTGAGGTAGTAGCCAAAGCGCGCAGGCAACCCGGCAAACGGCACCTCCTGCGGCACCCACACCCCGCCGATCACCGCATCCGCCGCCGCGTCCATGTCCGCCGAGCGCACCAGCCCGAGGCCGATCGGCGTGTCCAGGAATAGCCGCCCCTGCTCATCGACCAGCACCGCGTCCACCGAGGGCACCACCCGCCCGGTCTGCGTCTCGACGCGCCACAGGCCATCCAGCCACTGCACGCCGAACACCCACGGCGCCGCCTCCAGCTCGACGAACACCTTCTGCGGCCCATTCTGAAAAAACCAGCAACCGTCGGCATCGGCCTCGTAGTTGCGGCCAATGAACTCCCGCAGCTTGTCGTGCAGGATGCGGCTGCCTTTGACTTGCGGGAACGGGCCGGCCGCCTGCGTGCGGTCGTCGCGCATGTACCAGTCGCCGCGGGCGTCCAGCGCGAGCCAGCCGCGGCAGTCGGGCACGTTGGGCCACTTCTTCAGGGCTTGTCGAACGATGTCATCCATGCGGCCGATCTTGCCTCAGCACGCCGCCTGCAGCCAGCCCATCACGGCCCGCGGCAATCCGCGCACATCCCCCGGCAGCGCCCCGCTGGCAAAGCCGACATGTCCACCGTGGTCGGGTTGCCACAGGGTGACGTGGCGCCCGACTTCGTGCGCAGCGGGCAGGCTCTCGGCTGGCACGAAAGGGTCGTTGCGGGCGTTGAGCACCAGCGCCGGAATGCGGATCTCGGCCAGCCGCGGCTGGGCGGAGGCGCGGAGCCAGTAGTCCTCGGTGTCCCGGTAGCCGTGCAGCGGGGCGGTGAAGAGGTTGTCGAAGGTGTAGAGATCACGCGCCTGACGGAGTCGGTCGGCGTCGAACAGGCCGGGGTGCTGCGCGAGCTTGGCGAACGCCTTGGGCTTCATGGTGCGCAGGAACATCGGCGTGTAGAGGTGGCGGTTCAGGCCGCGGCCGATGGCGTGGCCAGCCGCCGCCAGATCGATCGGCGAACACACCGACGCCACTGCCTGCACCACCCGCCCTGCCTGCGCGCCTGACTCCTGCGCCCAGCGCAACAAGGCATTGCCACCCAGCGAGACGCCAACCGCGACGACCGGACCACCGCCGTGGTGCGCGTGCGTGTGCGACTGGCGGACCGTGTCCAGCATCCAGCCGATCTCGGCGTGGTCGCCCGAGTGGTAGGCACGCGGGGCCAGATTCATCTCCCCCGAGCAACCGCGGAAATGCGGAACGGCATACGCCCACCCATTGCGGCGCGCCCAGTCGGCGAAGGCCAGCGCGTAGTGGCTGCGCGAGGAGCCCTCGAGTCCGTGGAACAGCACCAGCAGGCCGGCGCCCGCACCCTCGCCGACCGCAGCGCCGCCGATGCCGTGGTCCAGCCAGTCGATGTCGATGAAATCCCCGTCCGGCGTGGTGTGGCGCGCGCGTCGGTAGACGATCGGCTCGGCAGGATCGTGGCGGCGCGAGAACAGCGCCGGCCAGACGGTTTGCGCCTGGCCGCCGGGCAGCCAGGCCGGAGCGGGGTCGAGGGTCAGCACAGACCGCGGGGCACGGTCAATGCAGCGTCGAAGGCTCGTCGCTGAACTCCTGCACCTGGCGCGGACTGCCGGGGCTGGCGTGGTGGGCGAGCAGGCGCCAGCCCTGCGGGGTTTTCACGAAGATGTTGGTGGCCAGCACATAGGCGCGCTGCGGCCCCTCGGGGGTGGTGACACGGATCTCTTCGAGGACATGGTGGATGGCGCAGCTTCCGGCCACGATGCGCCGCACCTGCGAGACGCGGGCATCGACACGGCCATGGGCAAACAGGCTCTCGAAGGCCGACCGGATCGCCTGCGCGCCGACCAGCCGCGGCCCGCCCGGATGGATGCAGGCGATGTCCTCGTCGTCCGACCAGACCGACATCACGCGCTCCAGGTCGGCCTGTTGCAGCGCCTCGTAGAACTGGGTTTCGGTTTCGTCAGGAGTCGCCATCAAGGCAGCCTGCAAGGGCTTGGCACGGGGCATGGGGTTCCTTAGCGGCAGAGGATGGTCCGGATTCTACGCAGCCACCATGGCGCCCGTGGGGCCTCTAGAATCCGCCGACTTCGACGAGGACCAACGCATGGCAGCAACTTCCCCGGAACGTGCGCAGGAATTGGCCGATCTCCTTGCCAGAACGGGTCTGGGCGACCGCGCCGCGTTTTCCACCCTCTACCAGCGCACCAGCGCGCATCTGCTCGGAGTGATCCTGCGTATCCAGCGGCAGAGGGATCTCGCCGAAGAGCTTCTCCAGGAGGTTTACGTGAACGTCTGGCGCAGCGCAGCGGGATTCGATGCCAGCCGCGCCCAGGCGCTGACCTGGCTGTCGAGCGTGGCGCGCAACCGCGCCATCGACAGCCTGCGCCGACGCCAGACCGAACCGGAAACCGTCAGCACCCACCGCCCCGGCAGGGAGGATGAGGAAGACCACGACATGTTGCAGGATTTCGCCTCCGATGACCCCGATCCCCAGACGCTGCTCAGCCACGCCGTCGAGTCCCGCGCCGTGCGGGTGTGTCTGGACGCCTTGAGCGGCGACCAGAAACAGTGCCTCGCGCTGGCCTTCTACCAGGGCCTGTCGCACGCCGAGGTGGCCGAACAGATGACGCAGCCGCTGGGCAGCGTGAAGAGCTGGGTGCGCCGCGGCCTGCTGGCGCTGCGCACGTGTCTGGAGCGTGCCGGCTTGGGTGGCGACGCCGGGCCAGCCACCGCCACCGTGACCGGGCCGCGGGGTTGAGCCATGGACTACAGCCGCCGTGAACTGAGCGATCGCCTGGCCGCCGAATATGTGCTGGGCACCTTGCACGGGGGCGCACGCCGCCGTTTCGAGTCCCTGTTGCCGGCGCATCCCGGCTTGCGCCAGGCCGTCTGGCGCTGGCAGGACCGGCTGGTGCCCCTGACGGCGAGCGTGCCGCCGGTGACGCCGTCAGCCGCCGTGTGGACAGGCATCGAGCAACGGCTCTTCGGCGACGCCACCATGGCCGGCGCCTCGGCCTCGGTGCAGCAGCGCATCACCCGCTGGTGGGAGCGCCTCGGACTCTGGCAAGGTCTGGCCGGGGCGGCGAGTCTGGCCACGCTCGCGCTGGCCGTGGCGCTGACCCTGCCCGGCCCGGTGCAACCACCCGTGGTCGTGGTGATGGGAACCGGGACCGGGCAAGGGCCGGCGAGCTTCGTCGCCAGCGTCGGCGCCGATGGCCGCAGTCTGGTGCTCAAGCCGCTGGCGGGCGTGGCGGTGACGACTACGCAGGCGCTGGAGCTTTGGGCGGTGCCACCGAAGGGTGCGCCGCGTTCGCTGGGGCTGGTGTCGAACCAGGGCGCCACCACGGTGCTGCGCGAGCACCTGCTGCAGGGCACTGCCGCGTTTGCCGTCAGCGTCGAGCCGACGGGAGGATCACCGACCGGCGCGCCGACGGGGCCGGTGGTGTCGGTGGGCCATCTGGAGCTTTGAGCGGCGGGCCGCGCAACTCCGTGGCCCGAGTCACGGGTCAGTGGTGCGCGTGGACCGTTTCGCCGGCCTTCAGGCGGTAGACAGTTCCGCAGTAGGCGCACTTGCCTTCACCGCTGTGGCTGAGGTCGATGTAGACCCTGGGGTGGTTGCTCCAGAGGGCCTGCTTGGGGTTGGGGCAGAACACCACGCCCGGCCCTTGCAGATCGGCGGCCAGCACTTCCACGACGGCAGCAGCTTTGTTGTCACTCATGTCTTGATGCTCCTCAGACCGGCTCAGACCGGGGTCAGCCACTCGGCGTACTTGGGGTTGCGGCCACCGACGATGTCGAAGAAGGCTGCCTGGATCTTCTCGGTGAGCGGGCCACGCGAGCCACAGCCGAGTTCGATCCGGTCGAGTTCGCGGATGGGGGTGACTTCTGCCGCGGTGCCCGTGAAGAAGGCTTCGTCGCAGATGTAGACCTCGTCGCGGGTGATGCGCTTTTCCACCACTTTCAGGCCCAGGTCGGCGCAGATCGAGAAGATCGTGTTGCGCGTGATGCCGTTGAGGGCGCCGGCGGACAGGTCGGGCGTGTAGACGATGCCGTTCTTGATGACGAACAGGTTCTCGCCGGCGCCTTCGGAGACGAACCCACTTGCGTCGAGCAGCATGGCCTCGTCGTAGCCGTCCTCGGTCGCTTCCATGTTGGCCAGGATCGAGTTGGTGTAGTTGCTCACCGCCTTGGCCTGCGTCATCGTGATGTTGACGTGGTGGCGGGTGTAGCTGCTGATCTTGACGCGGATGCCGCGCTTCAGGCCCTCTTCGCCCAGGTAGGCGCCCCAGGGCCAGGCGGCGACCATCAGGTGGACGGTGTTGCCTTTCGGGCTGACGCCGAGCTTTTCCGAGCCGATCCAGGTCAGCGGGCGCAGGTAGCAGCTCTCCAACTGGTTCTCGCGCACGACGGCCTTCTGCGCCTCCACCACCTCCTCGAACGAGAAGGGGATCTTCATGCGCAGGATCTTGGCCGAGTTGAACAGGCGCTCGGTGTGTTCGCGCAGGCGGAAGATCGCCGTGCCGTCCGGCGTCTTGTAGGCGCGCACGCCCTCGAAGGCGCCGCAGCCATAGTGCAGCGTGTGGGACAGGACGTGGATCTTGGCGTCGCGCCAGTCCACCAGTTGTCCGTCCATCCAGATTTTTCCGTCTCGGTCGTGCATCGACATGGTGTGTGCTTGCCTACAGTGCCTACAGGTCGGGGTGCGAGATTGTACGGGTCGAGAGCTTGAAGCTCACCATGGCGCGCAGCCGGTTGGGCGCCACCGGGCGGGCCAGCAGGTGGATGTCCGGCTCGGCACCATGGCCCAGATCGGCCTCGCCGTCGCTCACCAGCACGGCCGGCAGCGGCGCACCGAAGACCTGCCGCAGCGCGCGCACGAGATCGACCCCACCGCGTTCGTGTGCCGGCATGCGGCCGATGAGGACCAGATCCGGCAGCCGGGCCTGGCTGGCCGACCAGTCGAGCACCTGCGCCGCGTGGCAGAAAGCGCTGGTCTGCGCGCCCCAGTGCTGCAGCATGGCACCGGGGGTGTCGGGACCGGCATCGAGTTCGGCACCCACCAGCACCACATGCCGCCCGACCAGCGTCGGCCCGGTCCAGGTCGGTGTCGTGGCCCATGGCGCAGCAGCAAGCTCCGCCAGCTCCCCCGGTTGTGCCGCACTGCTCAGCGGCAGCAGCAGGCTGAACACCGTGCCATGCCCAGGACGCGAGCGCACGCTGATCGGTGCCTGCAGCAGCTCCGCCAACCGCCGCACGATCGCCAGACCGAGTCCGAGTCCCTTGCGTGGCGAGTTGTCCGGCCCGCGCGCCGCCACGACCTGGTAGAACTCGTCGAAGATGCTGGGCAGCAGCCGTGCATCGATGCCCAGCCCCGTGTCCCAGACCTGGATCAGCAGCCGCCCCGCGCGCGCCCGGCAGCTCACCAGCACCCCGCCGTCCTCGGTGTAGCGGATGGCGTTGGACACCAGATTGCGCAGGATGCGCTCCACCAGCAGCGGATCGGCCCGCACCGCGTGGCGCCCGCCCACGAAGTCCAGCCCGAGTCCCTTGTCGAAGGCTTGCGGCTCGAAGTGGAGTTTCAACCGGGCGTACAGCTCGCGCATGTGGAACAGCTTGGACTCGACCACGATGGCGCCACTGTCGATGCTGGTCAGGTCGAGCAGCTTGTCGAACAGCGCCTCCAGCGCATCGACCGCCTCGCCGATGCTGGCGATGGGTGGCTCCAGCGCGCTGTCCCGGTTGCGCAGGCGCAGCGACTCGGTGAACAGCACCAGCGCGTGCAGCGGCTGGCGCAGGTCGTGGCTGGCGGCAGTGAAGAACTGGGTACGGGCACGGGTGGCGGCTTCGGCGTCGAGCCTGGCTTCCTCGGCGATGTCTTTTTCGGCGGCGAGCAGCGCGGCGAGCCGCTCGGAGCGGTGCTTGAACGAGAGCAGCCGGAGGTAGTCCTGGCGCTGGTGGTGGCCCACCAGGGCAATGCCGACACAGACACCCACCACCGCCAGCGTGCCGGCCCAGTGGGAGCCGGTGTGCGTGGCCCAGAGTTGCCAGACCGTCGCCACGGCCACCAGCGCGGTGCCGGCCCGCGTGGCGCCATGCCCGGCAGCCGCCGAGCCGATGCCCAGACACGCCAGCAGCGCGAGCAGCCCGGCACGCTGCCAATCGGTGCCCAGCGGGTACAGCCAGAGCACCGCCAGCGCCCACACCCCCGCGCACACCAGCGTGGACAGCGCCCAGCGGCGGCACCAGACCCGCCAGTCCGACACCTGGAGCGCGGGCTGGGTCTGGTGCCAGCGGTGCAGCCGCCAGCGCCAGGCCCAGGCCAGCAGCGCCAGCAGCAACCAGCACGTGCCGACACGCAGCACCTGCGCCTGCGCCTGTGCCTGTGCCTGGGGCCACACCACGAACAGCAGGCCGATCGCGGCCATGGCCAGCGCCTGGCCGAGCAGGCTGGCGGGGAGTTGCGCATAGAGCGCGCCGACCCGATCGGCCGGCGCATCCGACGCAGGGGAGTTCATCGGAGCCGCCCCTGCTCAGCGCAGCACCATGCCGCGCAGCCCGGTGCCACGGGTGTCGCTGCCTGCCGGTGCATGCAGACGGCCCACGGCCAGCACCGCCTGGGTGCGCGAGTTGACGCCCAGCGTGCGCAGCACGGCGGCGACATGGTCCTTGACCGTCTCGACCGAAATGGCCAGATCCCGCGCGATCATCTTGTTGGATTTGCCATCCAGCAGCAGCGCCAGCACCTCGCGCTGGCGCGGCGTCATGCCCAGCCGGTCCAGCGCCGCGTCGCGCTCGGCCACCTCTCCGACACGGCGGCCTGCCGCGCGGTGGCCACCGAACGCCAGCCGGTCGTCCTCCACCGAAGCACCCAGCGAACCCGGCATCAGCGGCCCGACACCCGCACCCGCACCCGACAAGCCGGTGGACAGCGCCGAGTCCCCGAGGCTGGGCGTCATGGGCGGGACATAGATGCCGCCGGACATCACCAGGTGCAGCGCCTCGAACAGCAGCTCGTTGCTGGCACGCTTCGGCACGAATCCCATGGCACCCGAGTCGATGGCGCGGATCACGTCGCTGGCCCGGTCGGAAGCCGACACGACCACCACCGGCAGCGCCGGATAGCCCATCCGCAACTCGTCCAGCACGTCAAAGCCGCTGGCGTCGTCCAGGTGCAGATCGAGCAGCACCAGGTCGAAATCCGAGTCCTGCCGCAACAGCGCACGGCACTCGGCCGCCGTCTCCACCCCCAGCGCCTCGACGTTGGCGCCCAGGCCAAGGATCACGCTCTGCATCGCCGACAGGATCAGTGGGTGGTCATCGATCAGCAGTACCTTCATCGAACTCTCCAGACAGCACCGCAGTCACGGCAGATCGATGGTAGCGGCGCGCCAACCCCCTCAAGCGCAGTCTGTGTCCCCCACAAGAGGGAGTGCAAAAACCGGAAATGTTCACCCTGGATTCAGCTTGCATTCCGCATTCGCCACAAACTGCAACGGAATGAAAGTGTTTGCAATACATCAATATTCACCATGGTACCATCCCCCGAATAAGTGTAATTTTGCACAATTTTGCTTACTTTAACCGGTTTTTGCAGATCAATCGCCGATGAACCGTCCGCAATCCGATCATGACTATCACCTGCGATACCGGTGCTCTGCGCAGTGGCGCTCCTTCCTGGGGGCCTTGGCGCATGAGATGAACACCCGGATCGAACCCGACCAGTCCCGCGCGCTCATGCGCCGCCTCGGTGCCTCGATGGCCCGCAACGCGCCGTTGCCCACGCTGGAGCTGCTGCCCGACCTGGAAGCCGCCATGAACAGCGTCTGGGCCGGCATGGACTGGGGCTGGGTGGAACTCAACGATACCAATGATGCGCTGCGCATTGTCCACCACTGCGCCCCCATCGAAGCCGCCTTCGGGTCCGGCAGCCGCGCGTGGTCCCCGGCGGTACTGGAGGGGGCGTATGAACAGTGGCTGCGGGCGGCCGGTGCAGGCGACCGCCTGCGCGTGCAGCAGATCGCCACCGACACCGCCAGCGCCGAACCCGTGTACGTTTTTGCCCTGGCCGCCTGATCCGGCGCATCAGGCCCAGTTGTCCTGTCGCAGCACGAGCAAGAGCCTTTCCATGAACAACGGTGACGACATCCACAACCTGCTGAAGACGCTGGGCCACGACGCCGGCATCTACCAGGATCTGGCCAAGTACAACGCCTCGCGGGCAGCGGTGCGCCGCGCGGCGATGGGCCGCACGGTCGATCCGGCGCTGACCGCGCTCGCCGCCAGTGCGGAGCCGGTGCCTGCGGTGCCGCCATCGGCCAGCGAGCTGCCGCGGGTGCTGCGCGTGGGCCAGGACACGCAGACCGGGCCGTCGACGCTCTCGTCGATCCTGCACCGACTGGCCAGCCCGAGCGAGCCGCCCGCCGCCACCGCCACCGGCCATGGCAGCCCACCGTCCCGTCCGACCGACACCGGCACCACCCCCGGTACCGCAGCCCCCTCCACCCGGCTGGACCGCCTGTTCGGTCGCCTGGCGACCCGAACGTCGGGCTACCTGACCCGCTGATCCCTTCCGCCCCGCTGCTGGCCGTGCGCGCGCTGTGCGCGGCGACAGCGGGATCTGTCTGCCTGTCCGACCTTCCTACCCGCCATGGCCGAATCGCCGGATCTGTCTTCTCTCCACCACCCGCCCGCTGCGGCGCGCCCGCTGATGTCACCGGTCGGCGCCTGGCGCACGGCCGGCTGGCACTGGAACACCTGGGAGTACCGGGCGTTGCAGCTCGCGATGCTGCTCAGCGGCGCCTTGCTGATGGTCACGGTCATCTCGGTGCCGCTCGACCTGTGGGAGCAGGTGGTGTTCGGCGTGCTGTGCTTTGTGTGCGCGCTGCTGCTGAACCGCTCGCCGGGCCGGTTCGTCACCCTGCTGCTGACCTTCATCTCGCTGTCCGTGTCGAGCCGCTACCTCTACTGGCGCATGACCGAGACGCTGCAGATGGACAACGGCCTGGACCTGTTTTTCGGCAGCGGACTGATCGCCGCCGAGGTCTACGCGTGGCTGGTGCTGGTGCTGGGGTTCTTCCAGACGATCTGGCCGCTGGAACGCCGTCCGGTGGCGCTGACGATGCCGGTGGAGGAGTGGCCGACGATCGACGTGTTCATCCCCACCTACAACGAACCGCTGAAGGTGGTGAAGCCGACCGTGCTGGCCGCGATGGCGCTGGACTGGCCGCTCGACAAGCTGCGCATCCACCTGCTCGACGACGGACGGCGCGAGGAATTCCGCGACTTCGCCGAGGAGGTCGGCATCGAGTGGGTGATCCGCAGCGACAACCGCCACGCCAAGGCCGGCAACATCAACGCCGCGCTCGCGCGCACCGATGGCGAGTTCGTCGCCATCTTCGACTGCGACCACATCCCCACGCGCTCCTTCCTGCAGATGACGCTCGGCTGGTTCTACAAGGATCCCAAGCTGGCGATGCTGCAGACGCCGCACCACTTCTTCTCGCCCGACCCCTTCGAGCGCAACCTCGACACCTTCGGCAACGTGCCCAACGAGGGCGAGCTGTTCTACGGACTGGTGCAGGACGGCAACGACTTCTGGAACGCCACCTTCTTCTGCGGCTCCTGCGCGGTGCTGCGGCGGGACATGCTGATGGAGGTCGGCGGCGTGGCGATCGAGACCGTGACGGAGGACGCCCACACCGCGCTGAAGCTGCACCGCAAGGGCTGGAACACCGCCTACATCGGCATCCCGCAAGCCGCCGGACTCGCCACCGAAAGCCTCTCCGCCCACGTCGGCCAGCGCATCCGCTGGGCGCGCGGCATGGCACAGATCTTCCGCACCGACTGTCCGCTGTGGGGCAAGGGCCTGACCTGGGCACAGCGGCTGTGCTACTCGAACGCGATGCTGCACTTCTTCTACGGCCTGCCGCGGCTCGTGTTCCTGACCGCGCCGCTGGCCTACCTGTTCTTCGCCGCCCACGTCATCCACGCCTCGGCCGTGATGATCGCCGCGATGGCCCTGCCGCACCTGGTCCACGCCAACCTCGTCAACTCGCGCACCCAGGGCAAGTTCCGGCATTCGTTCTGGGCCGAGGTCTACGAGGCGGTGCTGGCCTGGTACATCTTCCGCCCGACGATGCTCGCGCTGATCGACCCCAAGGCCGGCAGCTTCAACGTCACCGCCAAGGGTGGCTACATCGAGCGCGACTTCTTCGACTGGGGCATCGCGCGGCCGTATGTGGTGCTGCTGTCGCTGAACCTGGTCGGCTTCGTGGTGGGCATCGCGCGGCTGTTCTGGTGGAACACGCATGAACTGGACACGGTGCTGCTCAACATGCTGTGGACGCTCTACAACCTCGTCATCCTGGGCGCAGCGGCGGCAGCGGCGTCGGAGACCCGGCAGGTCCGGCAGTCCCACCGCGTGCAGTTCGGCATCCCGGCGCGCATGGAAACCGCCGACGGCCGCGTCTGGCACGTCGAGACCGAAGATTTCTCGGAAGGCGGCCTGCGCGTGCGGCTGCCCCCTGGCGTGATGCTGGAGGAGCAGACCCCCGTGACGCTGGCGCTGCTGCGGGGCGACCACGCCGCGCTGTTCTCGGCGCTGATCGTGTTCCGCCAGGGCGAGCACCACGGCCTGCGCTTCGACCCGATGACGCTGCAGCAGCAGATGGACCTGGTGGAGATCACCTTCGCCCGCGCCGACGCCTGGATCGACCACGCCACCCGCCACGCGCCCGACCGACCGGCCCACGCGCTGCGGCAGATCATCGGCCTGGGGGTGCGGGGCTGCGCCAAGGTGTTCGGCTGGAAATCGAAGCACGCGGCACCGCCACGCCGGCCCGCCTCGGTGCGCGCCTGAACAACAGCACGGTACAGCGGCACGGCACGGCATGGCCTGACGCGACACAACAAGGATGGCTGGGGATGGACAAGAGAACCGACACGGCGCGGGTGCGCCGATTGCGCACAGGGCACCCAGTGGCCCGCCGGGCAGGGACTGCGCTGCTGACGCTGGCGCTCGCGCTGGGGGGGCCATGGGCATGGCCGAGCGCGGTGGCGGCCACACCAGGCCGCGACCTCGTCCTGCCCTTCTCGCAGCTCGGCCAGCGCGATGCCGTCATGCTCAAGCGCGGCCACACGCGCCACCCCTTCCACTTCGCGCTGCGGGCCGATGAGGTGGTGTCGTCCGCCGTGCTCAAGCTGGATCTGGCGCAGTCGCCGATGCTGGCCGGGCGGGTCGGGGCGCTGGAGGTGCGGCTCAATGGAGAACTGGTGAGCCGGCTGGAGGCCACTGCCGCGACCGCCACCGCGGCCAGTGCCCCCGCAGCCGGTCCCCGTGGCACCCGCCACACGGTCACGATCGACCCGCGCCTGGTGCTCGACCAGAACGAGCTGACCGTGCAGTTCACCGAGCCGATCGACTGCACTGCCGCAGAAAGCGCCGGCCTGTGGGCCCAGATCGCCCTGACCTCGTCGCTGAACCTGGTGATGGCCCCGCTGCCGCTGGCCGACGATCTCTCGCTGCTGCCCGCACCCTTCTTCGATCCGCATGACCCGCGCCGCAACGCGCTGACGCTGGTGCTCTCGCCGCGGGCCAGCGACGCCACGCTGCAGGCGGCGGGCAATGTCGCGTCCTGGTTCGGTGCGCTGTCGGCTTACCGGGGCGTGCGGGTCCAGGCGCGCGACCGCCTGCCGAGCGGCAATGCCATCGTGCTCGCCACCCCCGAGGATGCGCCGCCCGGCGTGGTCCTGCCGCCGATCGCCGGCGCGTCGGTGACGCTGGCCGCACACCCGGACGATCCGCAGCACAAGGTGCTTTACCTGCTCGGCCGCGACGGACAGGAACTGCGCCGCGCCGCCGATGCCCTCGTGCGCGGCCAGTTGCCCGGCCACGGCAGCAGCGCGCTGATCGACCGCCTGACCGACGCCGCGCCGCGCCGCGCCTGGGACGCCCCGCACTGGACACCCACCCACCGCCCCGTGCGCCTGGACGAGCTGGTCTCCACCGCCGCGCTGACCACCCGCGACACCCGGCCGCTGCAGGTGAGCGTGCCGATGCGGCTGCCGCCCGACCTGTTCCCGTGGCGCGAGCGCAAGGTGCAGGTCGATCTGCGGATGCGCTACGAAGCCCGCCCGGACGATGCCCCTGCGGCCCTGCAAGTGCGCTTCAACGGCACGACCCAGCTCGACGAGCGGCTCGAACCCAGTGTCACCGCGCGCTGGCTCGACAACCTGCAGCGCAGCCTGCGCGGCGAGCGCGACGACGCGCTGACCCGCTCGGCACGCCGCAACCTGCGCATCCCCGTGGCCACGCTGGGCACGCAGTCCTACGCGCGCCTGGAGGTGGCGCTGGAGCATGGCGTCGCCGACGAAGCCAGCGAGTGCCTGCGCGAAGGCCGCGCCGATGCCGCACTGGACCGCCCGCGCAGCGTGCTCGACGGCAACTCGACCATCGACTTTTCCAGCGCGCCGCACTTCCTGCCCCTGCCGGACCTGGCCGCCTTCGCCAACACCACCCACCCATACACCCGGCTGGCCGATCTGGCCGAAACGGCCGTGGTCCTGCCCGACCAGCCTTCGCGGGAAGACCTCGACGCCTTCCTGACCCTGATGGGCCGGGCCGGCGAGGCCACCGGCTTGTCGGCGCGGCTGGTGCAGGTGGTGCATGCCCGCGGCGTGGCACAGGTGGCCGACCGGGATCTGATCGTCATCGGCAGCGCCGGCAACCAGCGCCTGTTCGCCGACTGGGCGGGCGCGATGCCCTTCCAGGACCTGGCCGCCGTGCGTGCTGCCGCCGCGAACCCGTCCCGAGCGGCAAACGCACACGCCGGCTTCAGCCTGTTGTCGTTGTCACCCACGGAGTGGATCTGGCCGGAGGGCTTGCACTGGCTGCGCGCCCTCTGGCAACGCGGCGACCTCCCGCCGCTGGACGCCCTGGCGTTCCGCGGCACGGACCCGCAAGCGGCGCTGGTCGGCTTCGAGTCACCGCTGGCGAGCAACCGCAGCGTCGTGGGTCTGATGTCCACCACCCCCGCCGCCCTGTCCTTCATCACCGACGCCCTGCTCGACAGCGACCGTCTGGCGCAGATCCACGGCCACGTCACCCTGTTCGAGGAATCCGGCCGCATCACCCCCTTCCGCGCCGACCCGACCTACGCCAGCGGCGACCTGCCGTGGCTGAGCTGGCTGCGCTGGAAGCTCTCGGACCGGCCGGTGCTGCTGTGGGCGGTGCTGATGCTGGGACTGCTGGCGCTGTCGGCGGTGATCTATGTGCTGCTCCAGCGCCATGCCTTGCGCCGCCATGCCGGGGCATCGGCCTGAGCCGCCGGGGCAGCCGCAGCGCAGGCGGCTGCTGCTGCGGCTCGGCGCCCTGGCCGGTGGGGTCGGCGCACTCGCGAGCGCCGCCTGTGCCGCGCCGGCCCCGGCCGCATCGTCGGCGGCGCCCGTGCGGCGGCTGGCCTGCGACGACTTCGATGCCCTGTGGAGCAGCTTCGCCGGCACCTTCCTGCAGCCCGACGGCCGCGTGCTCGACCCCGACACCGAGGCCCGTGTCAGCACCTCCGAGGGCCAGTCCTACGCGCTGTTCTTCGCGCTGGTGGCCGACGACCGCCCGCGCTTCGACCGGGTGCTGCAGTGGACCCGCCAGAACCTCTGCAGTGGGGACTTCGCCGCGCGGCTGCCCGCCTGGCAGTGGGGCCGCCAGCGCGATGGCCGCTGGGGCGTGCTCGACGCCAACGCCGCCAGCGACGCCGACCTCTGGCTCGCCTGGACGCTGATCGAGGCCGCCCGGCTCTGGAACGCGCCCGCGCTGGCCACGGACGGCCGGGCGCTGCTGGCGCGCATCCGGGCCGAGGAGGTCGCCGAGGTGCCGGGGCTGGGCACCATGCTGCTGCCGGGTCCGCAGGGTTTCGTCAGCGAAGACCGCCTGCAGTGGCGCTTCAACCCGAGTTACGCACCGCTGCATGTGCTGCGCGGGCTGGCCAGCGCCGATCCGGGCGGACCGTGGACGGCGCTGGCCGAACAATCCGCGCGCACGCTGGCCGGCATGGCGCCACACGGACTCGCCCCCGACTGGGCCACCTGGTCGGTGCAGCACAGCGCGCCGCTGCGGGGCCGCTGGACCGCCGACACGCAGCAGGGCGACACCGGCAGCTACGACGCGATCCGCTGCTACCTCTGGGCCGGCGTCGCCCCGACCGATGACCCGCTCAAGCCGGCGCTGCTGCAAGGACTCGCGGGCATGCAGCGCCACACCCGCGCCGCCACCCTGCCCGAGCGCCTGGCCACCCGCGCCCCGGCCAGCGCAGACCCGGCCAGCGTGGCCCGCGGCACCGCCCCGCCCGGCTTCACCGCCGCGCTGCAACCCTATCTCACCGCGCTGGGCGACTGCGCCGGCGCCCAGCACCTGGCCGAGCGGCTCGCCGCCACCTGCGCCAGTGGCACCCGTCTGCGCTACTACGACCACGCCCTGGCGCTGTTCAGCACCGGCTGGCTGCAGCAACGCTGGCGCTGCGACCGCCACGGTCGGCTGCAGCGCACCCCCACTCCTTCGACCCCCCGCTGCCCGACCCCATGACGCACCCGTCCACCCCGACCACCCTGTCCTCCGACCGCTTCTTCCACCGTCCGGCACCGACCCTGGTTGCGCTGGCCTGCCTGGGCCTGATGGCGGGGCTGGCGACCACGGCCCACGCCGCGACCGCCTCCGCGCCGCCCGACGCTCCGCAGGCCGCGACCGTGCAGCCCCTGGTCGAGCAGGCCCGCCACTGGCAGCAGCGCGGCCGGGCGGATCTGGCCGGCCAGACCTGGCAGAAACTGCTCGGCGTCGATCCGCGGCAGCCGGAGGCGCTGTACGGGCTGGCGACGCAGAGCGTCGAAGCGGGGCGTTTCGACGAAGCCAGCGCCTACCTGAACCGGCTGCGCCAGGTGCGCCCCGACCATCCGGGGCTGGGCGCGCTGGCCAAGCAGGTGCAGTCCCAGACCTCGAACCAGGCGCTCATCACCACCGCGCGCCAATATGCGCAGGCCGGCCAGACCGAAGCCGCCGCACGCACCTACAAGCAGGCCCTCGGCGCCCAGCCGCCCAGCGACGACCTCGCGGTCGAGTACTACCAGACGCTCGGCGGCACCCGCGAAGGCTGGGACGAGGCACGCCGCGGCCTGGAGCGCCTGGCGCAATCCGCCCCCGGACAGGCCGGCCCGGCCCTCGCCCACGCCAAGCACCTGAGCTACCGCGAGCCGACCCGGCGCGACGCCATCCAGCGGCTGACCACCTTGTCCACCCAGGACGGCACCCCCGCCGCCGTGCAGAAGGAAGCCCGCGCCGCGTGGCGGCAGGCACTCGTGTGGCTGGACACCCGCGCCGCCGATGCACCGCTGTTGCGCCAGTACCTCGCCACCGTCGGCGACGACGCCGAGCTGCGCACCCGGCTCGGCGAGCTGCCCAAAGGCACGGCACCCGGTACGGGCCGTGCCACCGCAACCGCCCGCACAGACAGCAAGGCCACCCCGCGCAAGCCAGCCGCGCCCGCCCTGTCGCCACTCGCCCGCCAGGGCTTCACCGCGCTGGACAACGGCGACACCCCGACCGCCGCCCTGCGGTTCGACGCCGCCCTGCGCCAGCGCCCGGAGGACACCGACGCGCTCGCCGGCCTGGGCATCGTGCGGATGCGCGAGGACCGCTTCGCCGAGGCCGGCGAGCTGCTCGGCCGCGCCAGCGCCGCCACCAACGGCACCCGCTGGCAGCCGGTCTACCGCTCCGCCATGCACTGGCAGGCGGTCCACGACGGCCAGGCCGCCCGCCAGGTCGGCGACCTCGACCGCGCCACGCGCCTCGCCAAGGGCGCCGTCGAGACCGACCCGAAAGAGCCGGAGGGCCAGGTGCTGCTCGGCGACCTGCTGGCCGAGCAGGGCCAGTTCCTCACCGCCGACGCCGCCTACCGCGCGGCGCTGCAGACCGACGCCCGCCACCTGCGCGCCAACGCCGGGCTGCACCACGTCCTCGGCGCCGCCGGCCGCACGGAGCCGCAGCGGGCGCTGGTGCAGCGCATGGACACTGAAGTGCTCGCCCGCCTGGGTGGCGAGAACGGGCTCAAGGCCGGCCAGATGCGGCTGCAGGCCGACCTGGCCCAGCAGCGCGGCGATCTGGCCGGCGCGCAGGCATTGCTGGAGCAGGCCGTGGCACTGGCTCCGGCGTCGCCGTGGGTGCGGCTGTCGCTGGGCCAGTTGCTCATGCGCCAGAACCACCCGGAGGCGGCCAGTGCGCAGGTCGATGCCTTCGTGGTCCCGGCGGCACACCCGGGCGAGGCCCTGCTGGCCCGCGCCCTGCTGCAGACGGAGCTGAAGGACTGGCTCGGTGCCCTGCAAAGCCTGGAGCAGGTGCCCGCCCGCGCCCGCACCACCGAGATGGGCCGCCTGCAACGCCGGCTCGCCATCCAGGCCCAGGCCGCCGACGCCGTGGCACAGGCCCGTGCCGGTCAACGCTGGCAGGCCGAGGCGCTGCTGGTGGAAGCCGAAACGGCGGCCGGGCAAGACCCTGACCTCGTCGGCGCCGTCGCTGGCGCGCGGCTGGACCTGGGCGACGAGGTCCGTGCCGGGCAGCTCATCCGCGCCACCCTGGCCGCGCAGCCGCAGGCCGGTGCGGGTTTGCGCTTGCGCCACGCGGCGCTGCTGCTGCAGACGCGGCAGGATGCGGAGCTGGCCGGTGTGCTGCGCCAGCTCGCCGGCCAGCCACTGACCGCCGGCCAGCGGCGCGACTTCGACGAGCTGCGCATCGCCCTGGCCCTGCGCCAGGCGGACCAACTGCGTGAAGGCGGCGACCTCTACAACGCCTGGGAGGCGCTGGCGCCGGTGCTGCAGGAGCGTCCGCAGGAACCGCGCCTGCAGATGGCGCTGGCACGGCTCTACAGCGCGGGGGGTGACGATGCCCAGGCACGGGCGCTGTTCGAATCGGTGCTGCAGAAACAGCCCAACCTGCTCGACGCCTGGCTCGGCCTGGCCGGTGCCGCCGATGGCCAGAAGGACCACGACTCCGCCACCATGGCGCTCCAGGAGGCCGCACGGCTGGCGCCGAACAGCCCCGCCGTGCTCGCCCAGTACGCCCGCCACCACCGCGCCCGCGGCCAGTTCACCAAGGCGGCCGAGTACCTGCGCGCCGCCATCGCCGCCGAGCAGCCGAATCCGCTCCAGTGGGGACAGGCCCGCCTCGCCGGCAACCCGTTCGCGGCCCACGCGGCGGACGGCCGCTCGCGCACGCTGCTGGCGGTCGGGGGGGTGCCGAACCGGGTGCCCTCCAGCGGGTTCAACCCGAATGGGCCGGGGACAGGTCTGGGCCAAGGGTTGGCGAACCTGGACCAACTGCCGCCCACCGGCGCCGGCCAGCCCACCAGCCGCCCGGCGGCGGACAGTGCCGTCAGCCGTTCGCTGCGCTGGCGCGAGCCGGCACCGGCACCAGCGTCCGTGGTGACCGCCGCAGCGGTACCCATGCTGGCCGCGGCACCGCTGCCAAGCGCCGCTCTGCCGGTTTCTGCAGCGCAGGCCCGCCCGCCCAAGACCCTGGCGGACGAACTCGCCGAGGTGCAGGTCGAGCGCGGGCGCACCAGCGTCGAGTTCGCCGGCGCGATCAAGGCCCGCAGCGGCGAGTCCGGGCTGGGCCGGCTCGACCTCGTGCAGACACCGATCGAAGGCCGCAAGACCATCGAGGCGGTCGGACAGGTCAGCGTGAAGGTGACGCCCGTGGTGCTCAGCGCCGGACAGGTCAGCCAGACTGCGCGCGCCCGCAGCGGCACGCTCGGGCTGGACACCACCGGCGTGCTGGTGGCCCCGACGCAGAGCGACGCCGGGGTCGGCGTGGCAGTCGGACTGAAGACGCGCAAGCTGGCGGTGGATGTCGGCACCACGCCGATCGGTTTCTCGGTGGTGGATGTCGTGGGCGGGATGCGCTACATCGACGAGTTCGCCCAGAACCTGACGCTGACGGTGGACGCCTCGCGGCGGGCCGTCACGGACAGCGTGCTGTCGTTTGCCGGCACGACCGATGCCCGCACGGGCCGGGTCTGGGGCGGCGTGCGCGCCACCGGGGCGCAGGCGCAGGTGGCCTGGGAGCAGGCCGATGTCGGCGTCTACGGCTATGGCGGCGCCCATGCGCTGACGGGCCAGCGCGTCGCCAGCAACAGCCGCCTCGAACTGGGCGCCGGCAGCTTCTGGCACGCGCAGCGGCTGCCCGACTCGCAGATCGACATCGGCATGAACCTCGGCTACCAGCACTACCGGCGCAACCTGAGCGGCTACACCTGGGGCCAGGGCGGCTACTTCAGCCCGCAGCACCTGCTGGCACTGACCGTGCCGGTGAACTGGATCGGGCGCAGCGGGCGACTGAGCTGGGGCTTGCAAGGCTCGGCGGGCTTGCAGGCGTACCGCGAGGACGCCGCGCCCTACTTCCCGACCGACGCCGCCGCACAGGCGTCGCTGGAAAATCTGGCGGCGCAGCAGCGGGTGTCGTCGGCTGCCTACACGGCCCGCAGCGACGCGGGGCTGGTGCTGAACCTGGGCGGGGCGCTGGAATACCAGATCACCCGGCACCTGGACATCGGCACCCGGCTCGGCGTGGAACGCGCACCGCAGTTCACGCAGAGCACGGGGTCGATCTACCTGCGCCTGAGCCTGGAGCCGCGGGGCGGGCTGGGGGGCGGTGGCCTGCAGATGCCGGGGGGGCCGGCCGGGTACTGACCGCTGACCGGGCGGTGCCCGGTCGCGGGGGTCACACCGCCTCGGGCATCCCCGACTGCAGCGACCGCGTGATCGCCAGCCCGATCCGCGTCGCCTCCATCGCGTCCGACAGCGTGAGCGTCAGCGGCTCGACACCGCGGCAGGCGGCGACGAACGCGCTCATCTCGTGCGCGAACGCCGTCTCGAACCGCTCGTAGAAATCACCAAGCACCGCGTGCGACACCCCGCCCGCGTCGCTGCGGATCACCCGGTCCCGCGCTGCGTGTTCGCCCACCAGCAGCTTGCCGGCCGTGCCGATCACCTCGGTCGTCGTTTCGTGCCCGTGGGCCAGCGTGCGCGAGGCGTAGAACACCGCCTTCGCCCCGCCCTCGAACTCGACGATCGCCAGCCCGTTGTCCACATCGCCGCAGTCGGCCAGTCCGGGGTGCAGCGCGATGGTGCCGGTGGCGAACGCCCGCAGCGCCTTCGGCCGGCCGAGCAGCCAGCGCGCCAGGTCGATGTCGTGGACGCTGCAGTCCATGAAGATGCCACCCGAGGTCGGGGCGAAGCGGACAAAGAAGCCGTCCGGGTCGTTCTTGTCGCAGGTCTGCGAGCGCACGAGGAAGGGCCGGCCGATCTCGCCCGCCTCGACCGCCGCCGCCGCGTTGCGGTAGCTCGGATCGAAGCGCCGCACGAAACCAACCATCGCCACCTGCGCGGGATGCTCGGCCGCGACCGCCAGCACGCGCTCGCAGTCGGGCAGGTTCAGCGCCAGCGGCTTCTCGATGAAGACGTGCTTGCCGGCTTTCAGCACGGCGATGGCCTGGTCGGCGTGCAGCGAGGTCGGCGTGACCAGCACGACCGCGTCCAGACCGGGATCGGCGATGAAGGCGTCGAAATCCGCGTACAGCCGGTCCGCGGCGATGCCCAGCTCGCGGCCGGCGAAGTCGCGCTCGGCCTCGACCGGGCTGCACGCGGCGACCAGATCGACGTGGCGGGTGGAAAACGCCAGGGCTTCGGCGTGACGGCGGCCCAGGCGACCGAGGCCGGCAATGCCGACGCGCAGGCGAGCAGCGGCGGCGGCCATCAGAAGCGAACCGGCTCGCCGCTGAGTGCGCTTTCGCTGGCGGCGTCGGCGAGGATCTGCGCCTTCACGCCGTCGGCGACGGTCGTGCGGAACGGCGCGCCGGTCTGCAAGCACTCGAAGAAGTGCGCCAGCTCCAGCTTGTAGGCCGCGGCGTAGCGTTGCAGGAAAAACGGCTCGGGCTTGTCGCTGGAGATGCCGTTGGCGTCCCACTGGATGACCTGGCTGGGCGTCTGGTTGCCGCACTGCAGCATGCCGGCCGAACCCAGCACCTCGAACCGCTGGTCATACCCATAGGCGGCGCGGCGGCTGGTGTTGATCTGGCAGAGGCGGCCCTTCTTCGTGCGGATCGTCACCGCGGTGCTGTCGAAGTCGCCCAGCTCGGCAATCGCCGGATCGGTCAGCACCGAGCCGGAGGCGCTCAGCCACTCGGCCTCGTCGCCGTCGGCGCACAGGATCCAGCGGAACACGTCCAGATCGTGGATCAGCATGTCGCGGAAGATGCCGCCGGATGCCTTGATGTACTCGGCCGGCGGGGCGCCGGGGTCGCGGCTGGTGATGATCAGCATCTCGGGGTTGCCGATGTCGCCACGGTCCATGCGGGTGCGTGCTTCGTTGAAGGTGGGGTCGAAGCGGCGCTGGAAGCCGATCATGCAGGCCACGCCCGCAGCCTTGACCGCCTCGCCGCAGGCGATGGCGCGCGGCACCGACAGATCCACCGGCTTCTCGCAGAAGATGTGCTTGCCGGCGGCGGCGGCACGGGTGATCAGGTCGGAGTGCGTGGACGTGGGCGAGGTGATGGCGACCACGTCGATCGACGGGTCGGCCAGCACGGCGTCGATGGTCGAGACCTGGGCACCGAGCTGCTGCGAGAGCTGGCTGGCACTGTCGCCGAAGGGATCACAGATGAACTGGAGGTTGACGCCGGGCAGGCTGGCGAGGTTGGTGGCGTGGATGCGGCCGATGCGACCAGCACCGAAAACGGCGACGTTTTTCATGGAAATTCCTAGGCGGACGGAAGGTGCGGCAGGGTGGTGAATCGGGGGTGAACTATAGCGATGGGTTCCTTATTTTGGAAAAAATTTTCCATCGGTGTTTTCCATAGAACATCTTTTTACTCGATCACGCCACAGGACCGCGCCACAGACTGCGGCCCATGAAGACCCACCACCGCATGCTCTGCCTGCCCTCGGTGCTGCTCGCGCTGGCCGCAGGGTTGGCCCACGCCGCACCCGATGCCACCCGCGGCCAGGCGCTCTATGTCGAAGGCCGGCTCCAGGATGGCCGCGCCCTGCAGGCCCGCCGCGCGGAATCGCCGGACATGGCGGGAACGGCGGCGGCGTGCGTGCAGTGCCACCGGCGCAGCGGGCTGGGCGACCAGGAGGGGCTGCTGCGCATTCCGCCGATCACGGCCGCCAGCCTGTTCGCGCCCGGCCAGCCGCTCACTATCCGACGCACCGCCACGGGCAGCGCACCACCCGGCACGCGGGTCGAATCCCGTTCGGCCTACACCCCCGAGACCCTGGCGCGCGCGCTGCGCAGCGGCGTGGACCCGGATGGCAAGGCGTTGAGTTCCTGGATGCCGCGCTACGACCTCGACGAGGCGGCCGTGGCCGATCTGCTGGCCTGGCTGGAGCGGCTCGGGCCGGTCGGCGACACGGTGCTCCGCGGATTGGACGGCACCCGGCTGCACCTGGCCACCATCGTCACGCCCGATGCGCCAGCCGACCGGCGCGAGGCGGTGGAGACGACGCTGGCGGCCTGGGCGCGCCAGCAGACGTTTGGCCAGGTCCGCGTGGCGCTGCATGTCTGGACCCTCACCGGCCCACCCGCCGAGTGGGCCGCGCAGTTGCAGCAGCACCTGCGGGCGCAGCCGGTGTACGCGGTGGTGTCGGGTGCCGGGGCGGCGCAATGGGCGCCGGTCGAGGCGTTCTGCGAAGCGCAGGCGCTGCCCTGCGTGTTTCCGCTGATCGACCAGGTGCCGCCCACGACCGCCGCCCAGCCGCGCCACCACACGCTCTACCTGTCGGAAGGCGTTCTCGCCGAAGCGCGCGTGGCCGCACGGGCGCTCGACACCCTGGGCACCCCGCCGTCGCGCCTGCACCTCTGGTTCGACACCGAACTGGGGGCCGCAGCGGCGCGGGAGTTCCAGGCGCTGCAGACCCGGACGGACAGTGCCGTGCCCGTGCGGCTGCGGGATCTGCGCGTGCAGCCGCTGGCGCCGGGTGAGCCGCTCGGTGCTGCGCAGGAGCTGGTGGTGGCTTGGCTGGCCACGCCGCAGGTCGGCGCCCTGCTCGCGGCACGCGGCGCGGCCGGCGACGACAGCCGGCCCTCGCTGTGGCTGTCCGCACACCTGGCACCACCGGAGGCCCTGGACGCGCTGGGGCTGCCGGCGGTGTGGCGGCCGAAGGTGCGCTGGGCCTCGGTGCAGAACACCCCGACGCAGTTCCACGCCGCCGCCGCCACCGGCCTGAAACCGTGGCTGCGCACGCTGGGGCTGGACCCCGCCAGTGCCACCGTGCTGCAGGGCGAGGTCTACGCCGCGGCCTTCTTCTTCACCGATGCGCTGCGCCGCAGCCGCGGAGCGTGGTCGGTCGAGCATGTGCTGGAGCGGCTCGAATCGGGCGTGAACAACCGGGCAGCGGCGGGCCGCTTCGTGCGCCTGTCGCTCGGACCCGGCCAGCGCATCGCCGCCCAGTTCGGCCAGATGCAGGGCTGGGCACCGCCGCTCCACCAGACCCTGGTGCCGCTGTCGCCGGTGCTCAACGCCAACCGCTGACCGGCGCCTGCGGCAGGGCGATCAGGCCACCAGGAACCACCGCATCATGTCGTGGTCCTCGTGCGACAGGATGTGGCAGTGGTAGACGAACTTGCCTGGCCGGTCGAAGGTCATGACGATGCGCGTGACCTGCCCCGGCGGGCAGGTCACCGTGTCCTTCCAGCCGCTCTCGGTAGCCGCCGGTGCCACGGCCGCCCCCAGCAGCGGCGCACCCGGCAGGAGCTTCACGCCAGTCCAGCCATTGCGCATGGCCGTCGGCTGCGTGTTGGCGGGATCGAACGCCTGGCGGTTCTTGATGCGGAACTTGACCAGATGCAGGTGGACCGGGTGGGCGTCGAGCGTCGTGTTCCAGAACTCCCAGACCTCGGTGCTGCCCAGGCGGGGCGTCTCGGTCACGGGGTCGTTGAAGCCCTGGGTGCCGAGGTTGCTGGCGCCGGTCGGGTCGTAGACGCCGAGCATGGGGTTGATGCGGCCGTACTCGTCCGAGCCTTCGCCCAGCAGGATGCGGCGCACGGGCGTGGCCGCCGTGTCGCCCAGTGCGGCGGGCAGCAGTGCCGTGCCGTTGCTGCCGCGCAGTGCCGTGGTACTGCCCATGACCGCCCTCGGCACCAGCAGGTTGGCCAGCAAACCCACCTTGAAGCGCATCACCGTCGCCGCCCCCGCCGACGGCGGCCCGCCCGCCGGGAAGGGCGTGGGCGCCGAGTTCAACAGGTCGATCTGCCCCCCGAGGAGCCAGGCCCACGAGAAGTCGATCACCACGTCGTAGCGTTCACCCGGCGCGATGGTCAGGCCCGCCGCGCCGACCGGCACGGGGTTGTTGAGCAGACCGACATCCGTGCCGATGACGGACATCGGCACCCAGCTCGGCGCCGAGTTCCTGAGCGTGAAGAAGCGCGAGTCCGAGGCGTTGAGCAGGCGCAGGCGGTAGGGCCGCGGCTCCACCGACAGGCTGGGCCACGCCTTGCCGTTGACGAGGATCACGTCGCCGAACACCTCGGGCATGTGGCTCGGGCTGCCGGGCGGGAAGGCGCCCGACAGCGGCAGGTTCAGCGGCGCGAAGTTGGCCGGGTTGGACGCGTAGACGAACTGGCCCTGGGCGTCGAAGGTGCGGTCCTGCAGCACCAGCGCCACCTCGTGCTGCGCGGCCGGGAGTCTCCAGGCGGACTGCAGCGCCTTTTCATTGGCGTCGCGCACGACGTACAGCCCGGCCAGACCCGCCTGCACGTTCACGCCGGTCAGGCTTTCGGCATGGTCGTGGTACCAGTGCAGCGAGGCTTCCTGGGTGTTGTCGTAGACGTAGGTGACGGCCTCGGCGGTGCCGACCTGCACGGCGTTGCCCGTGATGCCGGGTCCGGTCTGGCGGCGCAGCGGGGTGGCCCACTGGTCGGGACCGCCATCGAACTCGGCCGCCGAGTTGCTGCCATGGTGGTGAACCGCCAGCGGCACGCCGGTCGTCGGCGTCTGGAGGGTCATCGTCTGGTCGATGGGCAGGATGTGCGGCAGCGCCTGGCCACTGGCGTTGACGAGCCGGTTGACCCAGTGGACGGTGATCGGCACGCCCTTGCTGACCTGCAGCGTGCGGCCGGGGAAGGTCGGGCCAGTTTCCTGGTTGGCATAGCCCCAGATGGTGGTGGCGATGCCCGGCACGCCCAGCACGTCCGCCGTGGCCTGCCCCGCGCCGATGGTGTAGTCGGTGGCGCCAACGGTGGGCTTGTAGATGGACGCCGCCGCCAGCGGGTTGGGCAGCACGTTGGTGAAGCGCCGCGCCCACGCCTGTTGCCACAGCGCCGGGTCCGAGGTCATGGCCCATCGGGTGTTGGTGCCCTGCACCGCCGCACGGGCCACGCCCGGCACCAGTGGCAACACCGCCGCCGTGGCTGCGGTGGCTGCAGCTCCGGCAGAAAAACGCAGGAAACGGCGGCGGCTGGAAGGCATGTCAGGGTGGTCGTGCATGGTGTGTTGGCAGGGATGGAAGGGGAATCGGGAGGTCAGGCGGGCTTGAGTCGGCGGTATTCGTCCAGCAGTCGCTGTGGACTCACCAGTCCCTCCAGCCGCACCCAGACCGGGCTGGCCGGCGCGCGCAGGAAGACCACCGGGTCGTGGTTCATCTTGTCACCGCGCCAGGCGCCGAACGCGCGTTGCACGGTCTCGGCGCTCTGCGGATCGCCGGTGAGGAAGGCGCCAGTGGCACCGCGGCTGCGCGCGTGTTCGGCCAGCCGGGTGGCGGTGTCATGGTCGGGGTCGATCGACACGGACACGACGTTGACCTGCCGCGCCTCGCTGCCGAGGGCGCGCACGAACTCGTCGATCACCTGGCTGGTCACGGGGCAGACCGTGGTGCAGGAGCTGTACATGAAGGTCATCACCACCGGCCGGCCATCGTCGAGCAGCGGGCGCAGCAGCCGGGGACGGCCATCGGCGGCCAGCAGCTTGACGGCGGGCACCTGGTAGGTCTGCTCCGTGCGGCGCACGCCCGAGGGTGCGGCGGATTCAGCGTGGGCCGCCGTGGCCAGCACACCGGCCAGAACAGCAGACAGCACGCGGGTCAACAGGTACAAAAAAGTCTTCATTTGTTTACAAATTTACATTTTGATTCATATTAACAAGACCAAAGGACGGTGCAAACCCCTGAACACCCCGTGCCCCTCAAGCCGGCAGCGGGAATAGAGGGGGTTAAGGCGATCGAAATTCGTCTCAATCGCTGAAAATTGATCGAAGCACTGAAACCACGGACAACGCTGTCAAGCCCCCAGGAAATCACCATGAAGCCAGCAGGACAACCCCCACGCCACACCACGCCCACCGGCACCTCCTGGCCCCTGCGGGGCGTGGCGGGACTCGCCGTGGTGGTCGGGGCCGCGGTCTGGATCGGGAGCAGCCTCTACCGCACCGCGCCAGGCGACACCGCCACCCCGGCACCCATACCGACGGCCACGCCCGCGGGGCCGGGGCTGCCCGTGGTGGCGATGCCCGGCACGCTGCCCTCCGGCGCCGAGCTGCCCGCGAACCTGCCACCCGGCCTCGCCCTGGTCGGCACCGCTCCGAGCGCCCAGCCACCGCTGGCCACGCTGCTGCTGGACGGCAGGCTGCAGTCGCAAGCCCTCGGCTCGGCCGTGGCGGGTTCGGGCCTGCGGGTGCGCGAGATCACGGCCGAGGGGATCACGCTCGGCCTGCAGGACGGCCCGCCGCCGTACAGCCTGCGCGTGACCTCGGCCGCCGACACCGCACGCCTGATGGCCGAAGCCCGCACCCAGCGCGCCAGCGACCGCCCGCTCCCGCCGGCCCTGGCCCCCGCGGAACTGCTGGTGCAGCGCGACGCCGACCGGCCCGGCAAGCTTCCCGAGGACATGCAGGTCGCGGTGCGCCGCCAGCGCACGGCCACCGGTACGCCCTGAGCGCAGGGCAATGATCAAAAATGGTCAACGCGCCTGCTGCAGCCGGTGCGAGGCGTCCCTAGAGTGCCGGAGCTGATCCCCCCACCGAACGAGACAGACCGAGACCGCCCATGACCCAGACCCTCCACTTCGCCCTCAACCGCATGGCCGTGCCGCGCGCTCGCTTCGCCGACTTCGCCGCCATGGCGCGCCGCCTGGGCGTAACGGCCATCGAGATCCGCAACGACCTGCCCGACATCGAGATCGGCGACGGCGTGCCGGCCACCGAGATCGGCGCCATCGCGAAGGCCCACGGCCTGACGATCCGCTCGATCAACGCGCTGCAGCGTTTCGAGCAGTTCACCCCCGAGCGCGAAGCCGAAGCCATCGCCATGGCGCAATACGCCCGCGACTGCGGCGCCGAAGCCCTGGTGCTGTGCCCGACGAACAACCGCGGCGACAAGCGCACGGCCGAGGCGCGCCACGCCGCGCTGGTCCACGCGCTGACCTCGCTGAAGCCGATCCTCAACGACCACGGCCTGGTCGGGCTGGTCGAGCCGCTGGGTTTCGAGGAATGCGCCGTGCGCCGCAAGTCGCAGGCCGTGCGGGCCTTCGAGGAGATCGGCGCCGACAGCACCTTCCGCGTCGTGCATGACACCTTCCACCACCACCTCGCCGGCGAAGGCTTGTTCTTCCCCGCGTGGACCGGTCTGGTCCACATCTCCGGCGTGGAAGACGCGGCCGTGCCCGTGTCCGACATGCGCGACGGCCACCGCGTGCTGGTCGGCGGCGAGGACCGCCTGGGCAATATCCCGCAACTGCGCACGCTGCTGGACGCAGGCTATACCGGCTTCGTCTCCTACGAGCCGTTTGCCGAGGAAATCGCCGCCGCCACCGACATCGAAGCGCGTCTGGCCGCCAGCATGGCGCACCTGCAAGCGGGCGTCGCCGCCCTTGCCAACGCCGCCTGAGCGTGGCATCAAGGCGGGATGACTGACGCTGTCCCGCCCCCTGCCCCCGCCGTGCGCCGCAAGCGCGGCGCCCGCTTCACCGAGATTGCTGCCGCCGCCGGTGTCAGCATGGCCACCGTCAACCGCGTGCTGAACGAACACGGCGGTGTCTCGGCGGACACCACGGCCCGCGTCATCGCCGCGGCGCGCCAGCTCGGCGTGCCGCGGGTGCTGCCCGATCCGCGCCATGGCCTGACGCGCTTCGACGTGGTGCTGGCGCGCAGCACGACCCCCTATTTCCGCCGCCTGGAACTGGCGCTGACCCGCTCGGCGCAGATGCTGGACCGGCGCATCCTGGTCCACCGCCACACCGTCGAGGCCACCCACGCTGCACAGGTGGAAGACCTCCTCAGCCGGCCGCGCCACCGCCGCGACGGCCTGATCGTGGCGCTGCACGACACGCCGCCGGTGCGCGCCATGCTGCGCCGCCAGATCGAACTGGGCGTGCCGGTGGTCACGCTGATGAGCGGGATCGGGGGCATGGGCGACGTGCCGGGGCTGCACTACGCCGGCATCGACAACCTCGCCGCGGGCCGCACCGCCGGGCACTTCATCGGCCGCCTCGCCCAACGGCCGGGCCGCGTGCTGCGGCTGACGAATACGCTCGACTACCGCGCCCACGCCGACCGGCTGCGCGGCTGCGCCGAGGTGCTGGCGGAGCGGCATCCCCTGATCGACCCTGGTGCGCCCGTGCCCTGCCACGACGACGCGGACCGCTGCCAGCTCGCGCTGCGCCACGCATTGGCCGCTGCACAGCGCGACGGCGTGCCGCTGGTCGGCCTGTACCACAGCGGTGCCGGCTCGGCGGGCATCGCGGCCGAACTGCAGCGGCTCGCGCCGGCCGAGCGCCCGGTCTGGGTCGGCCACGAACTCAGCGACGAACACCGCACGCTGCTGCGCCTGGGTCTGCTCGACCTCGTGATCGACCAGGATCCGGACGGGCAGATCGCCAGTGCGCTGCACCACCTGCTGCACGCCAGCGGCCATGTCGAGCAGCCCGCACCGGCCGAGCCGAACGAGTTTCGCCTGTTCTGCGCTGAAAATATCCGCGGCGGGCCGTATCTGGCGGGCTGATGGGCGCCAATGCCGCCGACAATCGCGCCCGTCTCAGAGCACGCGACCCCCCATGGCTTCCAAGCGCACGGCAACGACGCCCCCCGATCCAATCCCCGACCCGACCACCCTGCCTGTGCCCACCCAGCCGCCCACGCGACCGAAGGTGACCGCCAGCGACGTGGCCAAGGCGCTCGGGGTCAGCCCGGCCACCATCTCCAACGCCTTCAACCGCCCGGACCAGCTCTCGGTGACGCTGCGCACCGAAATCATCAGCCGCTCGCGCGAGCTGGGTTACTTCGGCCCGGATCCGGCGGCCCGTGCGCTGCGGCGGCGCGACGAGGTACGTGAAGTGGCCGTCGTCTACCACCACGGGCTGGAGTTCGCGCTCAGCGACCCGATCAGCCTGGACTTCCTGCGCGGCGTCAGCCATGAACTCGACCAGCGGGCGCTGTCGCTGCAGCTCATCCCCAAGCTCGGCCGCGACCTGCAGCTCGCCGCCGCCTTCCAGACCACCGCCGACGCACTCATCGTCCATGCGGAGATCGGCCCCAACCTCGTGCCGGAAGTCGTGGCCGCGCGCAAGCCGCTGGTGCTGGTGGACACGGTGGTGGAGGGTGTGCCAGCCATTGGCATCGAGGACCGCAACGGCGCCGAGCAGGCCATGGCGTATGCGCTGTCGAAGCAGCCCGACCGCGTGCTGGCCGTGTGCTTCACGCTCAACGGCCAGCAGCGCCGGCACGCGATGGCCAGCGGGCGCAAGGTGCAGCCACGCAGCACGTCGGTGGCGATCGAGCGGCGCATCGGCTACGTGCAGGCCGCCCGCCGCATGGGCCGCCCGATCGACACGATCGACTGGATCGAGGTGGACGACACGCGCCCGGAATTTTCCGCACAGGCACTGGCCGCGCTGCGACCGTCGTTGCCGTCGGGCAGCCGGCTCGCCATTGTGGCAATGACCGATCGCATGGCCCTGGCCGCGCTGGCCGAAGTGCGCCAGTGGCAGGACATGGTGCTGGCCGCGGCCGTCGGCTTCGACGACATCCCGGCCGCACACGCCGCCGGACTCACCACCGTCCGCCAGGACGCGCACCGCAAGGGTGTGCTGGCCGTCCAGGCCCTGCTGGACGGGCTGCGCCCCTCCCTGCTGGGGGTCGAGCTGGTGGTGCGCGACACCTGATCTGCCGGGATTGCGGCCGGATCAGGTTTTCCCTCACCTAGGGAAAAACCTGACTTTGCACAACTTGACGATCGTCTGAACCGATTCAGAATGGCAACCATGCGTCATCTGAATCGATTTAGTTCGCACGAACACCGGCAAACACCCACGAGGAGCATCGACATGCAAAGCAACAAGGCACTGCTGCCCTTGGCCCTGGCCATCGGCAGCCTGTTCACCGCCACGGCCGTCCGCGCCGATGGCATCGACGTTCACGGCTACGTGCGCAGCCAGGTCGGCGGCACCACCGCGGGCGGCAACCTGCAGTGCTTCGGCGAAGGCACCTGGCCGATCCGCTCGAAGTACCGCCTCGGCAATGAGTGCGACAACTTCGCCAGCATCACCACCTCGGTGCCCTTCGGCAAGTCCGACGGCGCCTGGGCCAAGTTCCACCAGACCCTGTCGTTCAAGGAAAAGGGCAAGCAGCCCTGGGAAGACACGACCGACAACAAGAACTTCAACATCGCCAGCGAGCAGGCGTACATCGAGGCCGGCGGTTTCTTCGACGGCAGCCCGGCGCTCGACGGCGCCAAGCTCTGGGTGGGCAAGCGGTTCTACAACCGCCACGACATCCACATGAGCGACTACTACTACTGGGGCAACAACGGCACCGGCGCCGGCATCGAGGAGATCAACCTCGGCGCGGCCAAGGTGTCGCTGGCCTACTTCCAGAACGGCGGCAACGCCAACGCGGTCGATGACATCGTCGGCAAGCGCGTCTCGGCCCGCTTCTACGACGTGAACGTCAACCCGAACGGCAAGCTCGAAGGCGAACTCGTCCTGCTCAGCGGCAGCACCGCCTCCAAGGACGCCACCAAGGAAACCGGCAAGGGCACGATGCTGTTCCTGCAGCACACCCAGACCGGCCTGGTGGGCGGCTGGAACAAGGCCAGCCTGGTCATCGGCGAGAAGCTCGGCAGCGGCTTCGAGTGGCTGCCGTCCTACCAGGGCGGCGGCGTGGCCAAGGGCAAGTCGTGGCGCCTCCATGACCACTTCTACTTCTCGCCGGCCGGCACCAAGGTCAGCGGCGTCGTGACCGCCAGCTACGGCCGCGCCAACTTCGGCGGCGACAACGACAACGTCTGGGCCAGCGTCGGCATCCGCCCGCAGTACAACTACAGCGACCTGCACAGCACCGCCGTCGAGATCGGCTACGACCAGGGCAAGACCGACGGCGGCAGCAAGCCCAAGATCGCCAAGGTCACCGTGGCGCAGCAGCTCACGCTGCAGAGCGGCTTCTGGGCGCGTCCGGCGCTGCGGGCCTTCGTGACGCACGCCAAGTGGAACGACGCGGCCGGCACCCAGGCCAACGGCGTCTTCGGCACCAAGAAGAGCGGCACGACCTACGGCTTCCAGGCCGAGGTGTGGTGGTAAGCACGGTCAGCCCAGTCAGCACCGCATGAACACGACCAACCTCAGGGAAGAACGCAGCCCGCCCGACGCCGACTGGTGGCGCGGCGCGGTGCTGTACCAGGTCTACCCGCGCAGCTTCGCCGACCACAGCGGCGATGGCGTGGGGGATCTGCCGGGCCTCCTCGACCGGCTCGGCTACCTCGCCGGGCTGGGCGTGGACGCGGTCTGGATCTCGCCGTTCTTCAAGTCGCCGATGAAGGACTTCGGCTACGACGTCGAGGACTACCGCGCCGTCGATCCGCTGTTCGGCACGCTGGACGACTTCGACCGGCTGGTGGCGCAGGCCCACGCCCTGGGGTTGAAGGTGCTCATCGACCAGGTGGTGTCCCACACCGCGGACACCCACGCCTGGTTCCGGGAAAGCCGGTCGAGCCGCGACAACCCGCGCGCCGACTGGTACGTCTGGGCGGACGCGCAGCCGGACGGCTCGCCCCCCAACAACTGGCTGAGCGTGTTCGGCGGCTCGTCGTGGCAGTGGGACACGCGGCGCCGGCAGTTCTACCTGCACAACTTCCTGGCCGCGCAACCGGACCTGAACTTCCACAACCCGGCCGTGCGCGCCGCGGTGCTGGACGACATCCGGTTCTGGCTGGACCGTGGCGTGGACGGATTCCGCTTCGACACGACCAACTACTACTTCCACGACCTTGCGCTGCGGCCGAACGCGGCGCTGCGCCCGGACGCACCCGATGCGGTCGCCTACGCGCACAACCCGTATGACATGCAGGTACACGTCCACGACAAGAACCGCCCGGAGAACGTGCAGTTCCTGGAGGAAGTGCGGGCGCTGCTGAACGTCTATGGGGCCACCTCCGTCGGCGAGGTAGGCGATGCGGACGCGCTGGCGACGATGCTCGACTACACCGCCGGCGACAAGCGGCTGCACATGACCTACAGCTTCTCGATGCTGTCGCCGGACGCGAGCGTCGCGCACCTGCGCAAGCAGGTCGAGCAGTTCGAGGCCGCGGCGGCAGCACCCGGCCAGGGCGGCTGGGCCTGCTGGACCATCGGCAACCACGACGCCGACCGCGTGCTCACGCGCTGGAAAGGCACCGAATCGCCACAGTCCTTCGTGCGCGTGATGCTGACCATGCTGGCGAGCCTGCGCGGCAGCGTGTGCTGGTACCAAGGAGACGAACTCGCGCTGCCACAGGCCGACCTGCCCTTCGAGGCGCTGGTCGATCCACCGGGCATCGCCTTCTGGCCCGAGTACAAGGGCCGCGACGGCTGCCGCACGCCGATCCCGTGGGAGGCCGACGCGCCACACGCCGGCTTCAGCGGCGGGCAGGACGTGACACCGTGGCTGCCGGTGCCCGAGGCCCACCGCCGGCTGGCCGTGGACGCCAGCGAAGCCGACCCGAACGCACCGCTGCACTACATGCGCAGCCTGCTGCCCTGGCGGCGCTCGTTCCCGGCGCTGGTCAAGGGCGGCATCCGCTTCCTGGACGCGCCCGAGCCGGTGATGGCGCTGGTGCGCGAGGCGCCGGCCCGCAACCTCGGCCCGTCGCTGCTGATCGTGCTCAACCTGGGCACGGCGCCGGTCCAGATCACGCTGGACAACGCGCCGGCCAGCGTCCCCATGACCGTGCCGGGCCTGCCCGATGCCCAACGCGCGCGCCGCACGGGCCACCAGTTCTCCTTGCCCGTCCACGGCATCTACTTCGGCGCACTGGAAGGCGCACCCCATGGCTGATCTGCACTTCAAGGCGCTGCGCAAGTCCTTCGACCAGACGGAGATCCTGCACGGCATCGACCTGGACGTGGCCGATGGCGAGTTCATGGTCTTCGTCGGGCCGTCCGGCTGCGGCAAATCGACCATGCTGCGCTGCATCGCCGGGCTGGAGGAGATCACCTCGGGCGAGCTGCACATCGGCGGCCAGCGCGTCAACGACATCCCGCCCTCGAAACGCAGCATCGCGATGGTGTTCCAGAGCTACGCGCTCTACCCGCACATGTCGGTGGCCAAGAACATGGCGTTCGGGCTGAAGCTGGCCGGGATGAACCAGTCCGAAATCGACACCGCCGTGCAGCGCGCCGCGCAGATCCTCAAGATCGAGCCGCTGCTGGCGCGCAAGCCCAAAGACCTCTCCGGCGGCCAGCGCCAGCGGGTCGCGATCGGCCGCGCCATCGTGCGCAAGCCGGGGGTGTTCCTGTTCGACGAGCCGCTGTCGAACCTGGACGCCGCGCTGCGGGTGCAGATGCGCGTCGAGCTGGCCCGGCTGCACCGCGAACTCCAGACCACGATGGTCTACGTCACCCACGACCAGGTCGAGGCGATGACGCTGGCCAGCCGGATCGCCGTGTTCCACGCCGGCGTGATCGAGCAGGTCGGCACGCCGATGCAGCTCTACCACCAGCCGGCCAACCTGTTCGTGGCGGGCTTCATCGGCTCGCCGACGATGAATTTCATGCCCGGCAAGCTCGAATCCGCCACCGCCGAGCGCGCCGAGGTCCGCCTCGACAGCGGCCACCTCGTCACGGCGCACGTCGATGCCAGCCGGCTGCAGCGCGGCGCGGCGGTGACGCTGGGCGTGCGGCCGGAGCATCTGCAAGCCAGCACGCAAGCCGGCGACAACGAGGTCCGCGGCACAGTGCAGGCCGCCGAGCACCTCGGCGACGTGACCTATCTCTACCTGCAGGTGGCCGGCGTGCCGCAGACCGTCGTGTCCCGCACCGATCCTGAAAATCCGCTGAACAGCGGCGACACGGCGCACCTCGTGCTGCCGCCACACCGCTGCCACCTCTTCGACGCGCAAGGGCTGGCCCTGCCGCGCCGGACCTGATCCCGCCGATCCCGTCATCGATTCAAGCTCCAAGGAACCGCCATGCCCTCCACCCGCTCCACCTTCGCGCTGTCCACCCTCGGCGCCGCCCTGCTCGCTGCGGGTGCGTTCACTGCTCCGGCCGCGCTCGCCGCCGAACCCGGCAAGCTGCTGATCTGGTACAGCACCGACGGCGCCAAGGGCATGCAGAAGGTCGCCGCCGAGTTCACCGCCAAGACCGGCATCCCCGTCACCGTCGAGGCGCCCGAAGACGGCCCCGGCAAGTTCCAGCAGGCCGCAGCCGGCGGCAAAGGCCCCGACATCTGGATCTGGGCACACGACCGCGCAGGCGAATGGATCGCGGGCGGCCTGATCGTCCCGGTGACGCCGAGCAAGAAGGTGCAGGCGGACATCGACCCGCTGGCGTGGAAGGCGTTCAGCATCGGCGGCAAGACCTGGGGCTACCCGTACTCGATCGAGGCGATCTCGCTGGTCTACAACAAGGCGCTGGTCAAGACGCCGCCGAAGACCTTCGAGGACGTGCTCGCGCTCGACAAGCAGCTCCAGCCGCAGGGCAAGCGCGCCATCCTCTGGGACTACACCAACACCTACTTCACCTGGCCGCTGCTGGCCGCAGGCGGCGGGTATGCGTTCAAGCAGAAGGCGGACGGCACCTACGACGGCACCGACGTGGGCGTGAACAACGCGGGCGCGGTGGCCGGTGTCGAGCTGCTGAACAAGCTGCTGCGCGAGAAATACATGCCGCTCGAATCTGGCTACGCCGAGATGGAAGGCGCGATGGCGCAGGGCAAGGTCGCGATGATGATCAACGGCCCGTGGTCGTGGGACAACCTGAAGAAGGCCAACATCGACTACGGCGTGGCGAAGATCCCGGCGGTCAACGGCCACAAGGCGGCGCCCTTCGTCGGCGTCAAGGGCGCGATGATCAACAAGGCGTCGCCGAACAAGGACCTGGCGGTCGAGTTCATCGAGAACTACATGCTCACGCCCAAGGGGCTGAAGGCGCTCAACGACGCCGAGTCGATCGCCGTGCCCGCCAGCAAGGCGTTCTTCGAGGAGGTGAAGTCCAACCCGCACATCGCCGCGACGATGGCCTCGGCGCAGGACGGCGCCCCGATGCCCAACAACCCCGAGATGGGCCGCTTCTGGTCGGCCATGGTCTCGTCGCTGGGCAACCTCATGGACGGCCGCCAGTCGCCCAAGGAAGCGATGGACGCCGCCGCCAAGCGCATCCTGAGCAAGTGATCGACGTGACCCCGTGAGCATCGGCCCCGCATGAGACTCGATCACTTCGTTCGCCGCTGGACCGGCCCCGCGCTGCTGGCCGTGCTGGTGCTGGGCGCGCTCTACCTCGTCACGCTGATGTACGCCGTCGGCGAGACGCTGCTGGCGGGGATGCTGCTGGTGCTGGTCGCGCTGGCGGCGTGGACCTACACCTCGGCGAAGACGATGGCGCTGCGCTACCTCTTCCCCGGCATCGCGGCGGCGGCGGTGTTCGTGGTCTTCCCGATGCTCTACACGGTGTCGATCGGTTTCACCAACTACAGCTCGCGCAACCTGCTCGACTTCGAGCGGGCGCGGCAGTATCTGGTGGATGAAACCTACCAGGCCGAGGGCGGGGTGTTCTCGTTCGCGTTGATCGGCTCGGAGGGCACGTTCCGCCTGCGCCTGCAGGACCAGGACGACGAGAAGAAGGTCTTCGCCTCGCCGCCGCTGACCTTGGACGGCACCGCCGCAGAGATCCGCCTGAGCGCAGCCGACGAAGCCACGGCCAGCGCCGACGCCGCGCCGCTGACCGAGGTGATCGCCCGCCAGAAGCTGCTCAAGCCGCTGACGCTGGTCACGCCCGACGGCGTCAAGGTGCGCATGGCCTCGCTGCGCCAGTTCAGCCCGGTGCAGCCGCTCTACGCCGCGCAGCCCGACGGCACGCTGAAGAGCCTGCGCGACGACGTGGTGCTCACGCCCAACTTCAAGACTGGCTTCTTCGAGACAGCGGCGGGCGAGCCGGTGGCGCCAGGCTTCAAGGTCGGTGTCGGTCTGGCGCACTACGCCCGCATCTTCACGGACAGCAAGTTCCGCGAGCCGTTCGGGCGCATCTTCCTGTGGACGGTGGCGTTCTCGGGGCTGACCGTGCTGTTCGCCGCGTCGCTGGGGATGCTGCTGGCGGTGCTGCTGAACTGGGACAGCCTGCGCTTCAAGGGCGCGTACCGGCTGGCGCTGTTCCTGCCCTACGCGGTGCCCGGATTCATCTCGATCCTGATCTTCAAGGGGATGTTCAACCAGAACATGGGCGAGGTGAACCTGGTGCTGAACGCGCTGTTCGGGGTCAAGCCGGCGTGGTTCTCGGACCCGTTCCTGGCCAAGGCGATGATCCTGATCGTCAACACCTGGCTGGGCTTCCCTTACATGATGATCGTCTGCATGGGACTCATCAAGTCGATCCCGGCCGACCTGTACGAAGCCTCGGCGGTGGCCGGTGCAGGTCCGATCACCAACTTCACCCAGATCACGCTGCCGCTGATCCTCAAGCCGCTGACGCCGCTGCTGATCTCGTCGTTCGCGTTCAACTTCAACAACTTCGTGCTGATCACGCTGCTGACGGGCGGGCGGCCGGACTTCCTCGACATCAGCGTGCCGGCCGGCTCCACCGACCTGCTGGTGTCCTACACCTTCCGCATGGCCTTCCAGGACTCGGGGCAGCAGTTCGGCCTCGCCTCGGCCATCTCGACGGTGATCTTCTTCATCGTCGCCGCCATCACGCTGGTGCAGATGCGGTTCACGAAGCTGGCCGAGCAGTCGAGCCGCTGAACCGGAACGGAACAGGAGCCTTTCCCCATGGCCATCGTCCTCGACAAGTCCCAACGCTGGCGCGTCATCGCCGCGCACGTCTTCCTGATCGCGCTGTGCCTCCTCGTGGTGTCGCCGTTCCTGATCGTGCTGTCGGTGTCGCTGCGGCCCGGCAACTTCGCCACCGGCAGCCTGATCCCCGACACCCTCAGCCTCGAACACTGGAAGTTCGCCCTCGGCCTGCCCTACCCCGGCCCGGACGGCACGCTGATCGAGCCGGAGCTGCCGGTGCTGAAGTGGCTGTGGAACTCGGTGAAGATCGCCACGCTGTCGGCCTGCGTCACGCTGCTGTTCTCCACCACCGGCGCCTACGCCGTGGCGCGCATGAAGTTCCGGGGTCGCCAGCAGGTGCTGACCGGGATGATGCTGATGCAGATGTTCCCGTCGGTGCTGGCGCTGGTGGCGATCTACGCCATCTTCGACCGCATCGGCGCCGCCTTCCCCGCCTTCGGGCTGGACACGCACTGGGCGCTGCTGCTGGCGTATTCGGGCGGGATCGCGATGCACATCTGGACCATCAAGGGCTACTACGAAACCATCCCGATGGAGGTCGAGGAAGCCGCCAAGGTGGACGGTGCGACGCCGTGGCAGTCGTTCCGGCTGGTGCTGCTGCCGATGGCGCTGCCGATCCTGGTGGTCGTGTTCCTGCTCGCCTTCATCGGCACGGTCATCGAATACCCGGTCGCCTCCGTGCTGCTGCACCGCGAGGAGATGCTGACGCTGGCGGTGGGCACCAAGATGCTCGCCCACGAGCACAACTTCCGCTGGGGCGACTTCGCCGCGATCGCGATCCTGTCCGGTCTGCCGATCACCGCCGTCTTCCTGCTGGCCCAGAAATGGATGATCGCCGGGCTCACCGCCGGCGGCATCAAGGGTTGATTTTCACCACGCCACCCACCTCGAAGGAGACGCTCATGCACACCCGCACCCACACGGCCACCCGACTGCTCGCCGGCCTGACGCTGGCCCTGGCCGCGATGCTGCCCGCCCACGCCACGTCCAACCCCGGCGAAGGCAAGATCGCCATCAACTACAGCCGCTGCGACAAGAACTTCGAGGGCTGGGGCCTGCACATCTGGAAGAACCCCGGCATCCCGCTGCCCGGCGTGGACTGGCAGAAGCCGATGCCGCCGACCGGCAACACCGACTTCGGCGTCCACTGGCACGCCGACATCTCGGAGTTCGGCAGCACAGGCACCGTCAACTACATCATCCACAAGGGCGACTCGAAGGAACAGGGCGGCCGGGACATGAAGTTCGACGGCAAGGCAATCAAGGAAATCTGGGTGCTGGACGGCGACCGCCGCAGCTACACCTCGCTGGACGAGGCGAAGAAGGCCCGCGAAGAAAAACCCTGCAAGTAAGCCCCGCCCAGCCTCAGCCCGCCATGACCCTGCGCCGCCTCTCGACCCGCCTGCTCCTCAGCACCAGCCTCGCCGTGGGCGCGGTCAGTGCGGTCGAGGCGGCGCCACCCGTCCCGACCGACACCTCCCCCGTCGCCGCCGCCGATCCGGGCAGCACGCTGTCACCGGACTGGAAACACGGCCCCTTCATGGAAATCTACGTCCGGGGCTACCAGGACAGCAACGGCGACGGCATCGGCGACCTGCGCGGTGTCATCTCGCGGCTGGACCACCTGAAGTCGCTGGGCATCCGCGGGATCTGGCTGATGCCGGTGATGCGCAGCCAGGACGCCGACCACGGCTACTCGACCAGCGACTACCGCGACATCGAGAAGGACTACGGCACGCTCGCCGACTTCGACGAGCTGCTGAAACAGGCGCATGCACGCGGCATCGGCGTGATCATCGACTACGTCATCAACCACAGCGCCGCCGACCACCCGCTGTTCCGCCACGCCGAGTCGTCGCCCAAAAGCCCGTGGCGCGACTGGTACGTGTGGGAGAAGGACAAGCCGGCCGGCTGGCACATCTACGGCAACACGCCCTGGTACGAATCCGACCACGGCTGGTACTTCGCCGGCTTCTACAGCGAGATGCCGGACTTCAACCTGAAGAACCCGAAGGTGCTCGACTGGCACCACGACAACCTGCGCTTCTGGCTCAACCGGGGCGTGGACGGCTTCCGCTTCGACGCCGTAGGCAACCTCGTCGAACACGGCCCGCTCGCGTGGGAAGGCCAGCCCGAGAACCACGCGATCATGCGCGGCGTGCGCCGGCTGGTGGACAGCTACACGAACCGCTACATGGTCTGCGAGGCACCGGGCGACCCGCTGGCGTTCGGCCAACCCGATTCCTGCGGCTGCTCCTTCGCCTTCGGGCACCAGAACAAGCTCGTCGGCGGTGCGCTCGGCAGCCCGGCGATGCTGGAGCAGGTCGCCAGCTACTTCGAGACCGCCCCGGCGACGATGGCCACCTTCGCTTCAAACCACGACGGTTTCGCGGGCGCCCGGCTGTGGGACCGGATGCGCGGCGATGAAAACGCCTACCGCCTCGTGGCCGCGACCTACCTGCTGCAACCCGGCACGCCCTTCCTCTACTACGGCGAGGAGATCGGTATAGCTGGCGGCAAGGGTCTGAGCGGCGACCACAAACTGCGCACGCCGATGAGCTGGACGGCGGACGCGCAGACGGGTGGCTTCACGACGGCCGAGCCGTTCCGCGCCCTGTCGGGCAACGTGACGACGCATAACGTCGCGGCGCAGGTTGGCGATCCGAATTCGATCCTATCGTTCTACAAAGCTGTGATCGCGCTGCGCAACAGCCGGCCGTCGCTGCAGCAGGGCCGCTACGAGGCGCCGACATCGACCGGCTGGGTGATCAGCTTCCAGCGCGTCCACGCGGGCGAGCGCACGGTGGTCGTCCTCAACTACGGCTTGCAGGCCGCCGCCACGACCGTCGCCGGTCTGCCCGCGAAACAGGCGCTGCGTCCGCTGTGGCCTGCTGCAGGTCGTGCCACGCGCAGCAATGCGCAAGGACAGGCGCGGGTCAAGCTCGGGCCGCAATCGTTCGCCGTGTATGCCGTCGATGCTGCGAAGTAACCGGCACGGCGCCAGCAGCGCCCACGCCCACGCCGCGCTGTTGTCGCTCGCCCTGCTGGCCGGCTGCGGCGGTGGAGGTGGCAGCGACACGCCCGCCATCCCGCCGGCCATCGACACCGCCAGCGTCAGCGCCGTCGCAGCGTCCGATCCCGGCAGCGCCCTGCCCGCCCACTGGCAGCGCGGCGTCTTCATGGAAATCTTCGTCCGCGCCTACCAGGACAGCAACGGCGACGGCATCGGCGACCTCAAGGGGCTGACCTCGCGCCTCGACGACCTGAAGGAACTCGGCATCACCGGCCTGTGGCTGATGCCGATCCACCCGAGCCAGGACCGTGACCACGGTTACGCCGTCACCGACTACCGCGCCGTGGCGCCCGAGTACGGCACGCTCGCCGATCTCGACGAGCTGCTGAAGCAGGCGCACGCCCGTGGCATCGGCGTCGTCATCGACTACGTGATGAACCACAGCGCCGCCGCCCACCCGCTGTTCGCCAACTCGCGCAGCGCGGCGGACAACCCGTGGCGCGACTGGTATGTGTGGCAGAACTCGACCCCTTCCGGCTGGAACATCTACGGCAGCAACCCGTGGTACGGCGCCGGAACCAACGGCGGCAGCGGCCTCGGCAGCTACTTCGCCGGGTTCTGGAGCCAGATGCCGGACTTCAACCTGAAGAACGCCCGCGTCGCCGAGTGGCACCGGGACAACCTGCGCTTCTGGCTGAACCGGGGCGTGGACGGGTTTCGCTTCGATGCGGTCAGCAACCTTGTCGAGAACGGCCCGGCCGCCTGGGAAAACCAGCCGGACAACCACGCGCTGATGGCGGCGGTGCAAGGCGTGCTCGCCGGTTATTCGCGGCGCTTCCTCGTCTGCGAGGCGCCGGGGCAGCCGCGCCGCTACGCCGAGGCCGACTCCTGCGGCAGTGCCTTCGCGTTCGGGCAGCAATACGACATCGTTTCTGCTGCCAAGGGCGACACGGCGGCCATCGCCCGCGTTGCCGCCTACCGCACCACCGCGTCCGACACGCTGGCCGGCTTCGCATCCAACCACGACGGCTTCGCGGGCGAGCGGCTGTGGGACCAGCTCGGCGGCGATGCAGCCAAGATGCGGCTCGCGGCGGCGACCTACTTGCTGTCGTCGCCCACCGCCTTCGTCTACTACGGCGAGGAAATCGGCATGGCGGGCGCCAGCGGCCTGAGCGGCGACCCGGCCCTGCGCACGCCGATGAGCTGGACCGGCAGCACGACCAACGCCGGCTTCACCACCGGGCGCCCGTTCCGCGAGCTGTCGGCCAACGTCGCCAGCGCGAATGTGGCGGCACAGCGCAGCGACCCGGCCTCGCTGCGGTCGTTCTACCGCGACGTGATCGCGCTGCGCCAGTCGCTGCCCGCGCTGACGCTGGGCCAGTACGGCGGCGCGCTGGCGCAGGACACGCGGATGCAGTTCCGCCGCGTGCTGACCACCGCCGTGGGCACCGACACGGTCTGGGTCGGCTTCAACTATGGCGACCGGGCAGCGACGATCGACCTCGCCGACCTGCCGGCCGGGATGACGCTGAGCCGCCGCTGGCCTGCGGGCACCGGGGACGTGACGCTCGACGCACAGGGCCGCGCCACGGTGACGCTACCGGCACGCTCGTTCGCGGTGCTGCAGGCCAACGTCAATTTCTGAGGTCTGAACCGAAGCCATGTCCTTGATCCGGCCCTTGATCCGAACGACCACCCTCGCCGGCCTGCTGCTGGCCGCCGCTGCGGCGCTGGCCGCACCGCCCACCGTCCCCGACACCCACACCCGCCGGGTGCCGAAAGCCAGCGCCGCGCAGATCGCCAGCCCCCTGCCCGCCGACTGGCAGCACGGCGCCTTCATGGAAATCTACGTCCGGGGCTACCAGGACAGCGACGGCGACGGCATCGGCGACCTGAAGGGACTGACCTCGCGGCTCGACTACCTGAAAGACCTCGGCATCACCGGCCTGTGGCTGATGCCGGTGATGGACAGCCAGGACAAGGACCACGGCTACGCGACGAAGCACTACCGCGCCATCGAGTCCGAGTACGGCACGCTCGCCGACTTCGATGAACTGCTGAAGCAGGCCCACGCGCGCGGCATCGGTGTCGTGATCGACTACCTCCTCAACCACAGCGCCGCCGAGCACCCCGCGTTCATCGCCAGCGACAGTGCCGCCCGGCCGAACCCGTGGCGCGACTGGTACGTCTGGCAGCCCACCAAGCCCGACGGCTGGCAGATCTACAACCAGACGCCCTGGTACGAGACCGACAGCGGCGCCTACTTCGCCGGCTTCTGGAACCAGATGCCCGACTTCAACCTGAAGAACCCGAAGGTGGTGGACTGGCACCTCGACAACCTGCGCTTCTGGCTCAACCGGGGCGTGGACGGCTTCCGCTTCGACGCGGTGGGCAACCTCGTCGAGAACGGCCCGGACGCCTGGGAGATGCAGCCCGAGAACCTGAAGCTCATGGGCCGGGTGCGGCAGGTGGTGATGGGCTACCCGAACCGCTACATGGTCTGCGAGGCGCCGGGCGGGCCGATCGCGCTGGCGTCGCCGGACGTGTGCGGTGCGTCGTTCGCGTTCACCCAGAACTTCAACGTCGTCGGCGCGGCGGCGGGCGATCCGGACTCGGTGCGCGACGCCTCGGCCTACTTCACCACCGCGCCGCCGTCGATGGCGACCTTCGCCTCCAACCACGACGCCTTCGCGGGCGACCGGCTGCACGACCAGGTGGGCGGCGACGAGCGGCACATGAAGCTCGCCGCCGCCACCTACCTGCTGCTGCCGGGCACGCCGTTCCTCTACTACGGCGAAGAGATCGGCATGGCCGGCGCCCGCGACCTCAAGGGCGACCACAAGCTGCGCACGCCGATGAGCTGGACCGCCGATCCGAAAACGGCGGGCTTCACGACGGGCGAGCCATTCCGGGCGCTGTCGGCCAACGTGGCGCAGCGCAACGCCGCCGCGCAGCTCGCCGACCCGCACTCGCTGCGGGCGCACTACAAAGCGGTGATCGCGCTGCGCAAGTCGCTGCCTGCGCTGATGCACGGCCGCTACGCCGGGGCACAGGCGCAGGACACGCGGATGCAGTTCCGCCGCGTGCTCACCACCGGCAAGGGCACGGACACGGTCTGGGTCGGCTTCAACTACGGCAACCGGGCCGCGACGCTCGACCTCGCCGACCTGCCCGCCGGGATGACGCTGCGCCGCCGCTGGCCCGCTGGCGCCGAGGACGTGATGCTCGACGCCCAAGGCCGCGCCAAGGTGACGCTGCCGGCTGGCTCATTCGCGGTGCTGCAGGCGGTGCCGGTGCAAGCGCGATGAACCGCCGCCACTGGCTGCTGTCGGCGTCTGGCGCGGCGCTGCTGGGTGCGGGCGCTGGCTGTGGCCATGCACCCGGCACGGCAGACAACACCCGCCCGACCCGCGACCCGGCGCTGTGGCCGTTCGCCTCGGACAGCCCATGGAACACGCCGCTCGGCGATGGCGCTCGCTACACGGCGATCCGCAGCCCCGGTTTCGACCCGACCGCTGGCGCCCGGCTCAACACCCGCCAGTGGAGCCACCCGGTCTTCATCGCCCAGGCCGACGACCCGACCGTGGCGCTGCACCTGCGTGGCCAGAGCCGACCCGTGCGGGTGCAGCGTGTGCCGCCGCAGGCACAGCCGGACCCGATGGCCGATGGCTCGCTGCTGCTGATCGACGTGCCGCGGCGCAGCGTGGTCGAGCTGTGGCGGGCGGAGCGCGTCGGGTCGGATCGCATCGTGGCGGAGGCGGTCGTCGTCAATGCGCTGACCGGCATGGGGCTGGACAGCGCGTGGCATGGGGTGCGGGCCAGCGGCGGTTCGGCGCTCGGTGGCCTGATCCGCCAAGGCGAGCTGGAACGCGGCCTCGGCCATGTGCTCGCGCTGGCCGTGCCGCCGCAGGCGCTCAACCGGCTCGGGCCGCAGGGCAACGCCTGGGTCTGGCCGGCCGCGTCCGCCGACGATGGCGACGGGCGGCGCTACGGCACGGCCGGGAACCTGCACCTCGGCAGCCTGCTGGCGCTGCCGCCCGATCTGGCGCTGGACACGCTCGGCCTGCAAGCCGGGCCGGAAACCGTGCTCGCCCGGGCGCTGCAGGACTTCGGCGCCTGCCTCACCGACACGGTGCGCGAAGGTGGCCCGGTCGCTTTCCAGGGCGAGCCGGAGGTCCACGACAGCGCGGCCCGCATCCGCCCCGAGGCGCTGCGCACGCTGGTCGAGCGGCTGCAGGTGGTCATCAACCACGCGCCGCGCAGTGTCGGCGGCGGCGGTCAGCGCCGGGCACCCCCAGCGCCGGCCTTCAGCCGCGATTGACCCAACGCAAGCGCCAGCACGCCGAGTCAGCAGCGTCGTGCTCAGTGGGCATGGGCGTGCTGGTGGTGCTCATCCGGGGCGTGCGGGTGCAGGTGGTGCATCGGTGCGTGGTGGTGCCGGTGGCTGTGCGGGCCGACCGGCATCGGGTCGTGGTGGTGGAGGTGGTGTCCGTCGCCGTGGGTGTGGGCGTGCTCATGGTCGAGCGGGTCATGCACATGGGCATGTTCATGGTGTTCGGCGAGGTGCAGCACCAGGCCGGCGACCATCAGCACCACCGCCAGCCCAAGACCGACCCCGCCACCGCGCTCGCCCATCAGGAAGGCCAGCAGCGCCCCGATCAGCGGCGCGAAGGTGAACACCGAGCCCGTCCGGGCGGCCCCGAAGGTGCGCTGCGCCAGCAGGTAGAAGCGCAGGCTCAGCCCGTACCCCGTCGCCCCGACCAGGAACAGCCCCAGCGCGGTCGGCCACTGCGGCACCGGTTCGCCCATCACCACCGCCAGCCCCGCGGTCGCGGTCGCCCCCAGCAGACCCTTGAGCATCACGACCTGCCCCGGATCGCGGTCGGCCAGCCGGCGCGACACCGTGTTGTCCACGCCCCAGGCGGCCGTCGCCAGCAGCACCGCCAGCAGACCCCATCCGGCCGCCCGGCCCGCGTCGGCCTGGTCCAGCACCAGCGCCACAGCCCCCAGCGTCAGCAGCGCCATCGCGGCCAGCACCCGGCGATCGACCGCCTCGCCATACCAGCGCCACGCCAGCACCGCGGTGAACACCGCCTCCAGCGTCAGCATCAGGGACGCCGCCGTGGCGCTGGTGTGCTGCACGCCCCAGGCCAGCGCCACCGGCCCGATCACCGCGCCCGACAGCGCCATCGCCAGCAGCGGCCCGAGGTCACCCCGCCGCACCCGGGCCTCGCGCTCGACCGGCTGGCGCAGCAGCACCCCAGTCACCGCCGCCCCCGCGTACAGCAGCGCCGCCGTGGTCAGGCTGCCGACGCCCACCCCCAGCCGCTGCAGCAGCGGCGTGCTGACACCGAACAGCACGGCCGCCAGCAGCGCCAGCCCGCCACCCAGCAACACCGGGCGACGCGATCCCAACCCCGACCCGCGAGAGAAAACAGACTTCGACATGGCAGGAATGATCGCATGGGCGAAAATCAGCGACCTGTCCGAACCCACCGACTTCCGCAAGAGAGTTCCCCATGCCCGCCTACCGCTCCAAGACCTCCACCGCCGGCCGCAACATGGCCGGTGCCCGCGCCCTGTGGCGTGCCACCGGCATGAAGGACGGCGACTTCAGCAAGCCGATCATCGCCATCGCCAACTCCTTCACCCAGTTCGTGCCCGGCCACGTCCACCTGAAGGATCTCGGCCAGCTCGTCGCCCGCGAGATCGAGGCGGTGGGCGGCGTGGCCAAGGAGTTCAACACCATCGCGGTCGATGACGGCATCGCCATGGGCCACGACGGGATGCTGTACTCGCTGCCCAGCCGCGACCTGATCGCCGATTCGGTCGAGTTCATGGTCAACGCCCACTGCGCCGACGCGCTGGTGTGCATCTCCAACTGCGACAAGATCACGCCGGGGATGCTGATGGCGGCGATGCGGCTGAACATCCCGGTGGTGTTCGTCAGCGGCGGCCCGATGGAAGCCGGCAAGACCAAGCTCGCCAACCCGACCACGCACGTCATGGAGTTCAAGAAGCTCGACCTCGTGGACGCGATGGTGATGGCCGCCGACCCGAACGTGTCGGACGAAGTCGTCGCCCAGGTGGAACGCTCGGCCTGCCCGACCTGCGGCTCCTGCTCGGGCATGTTCACGGCGAACTCGATGAACTGTCTGGCCGAGGCGCTGGGGCTGGCGCTGCCGGGCAACGGCACCGTGCTGGCCACGCACGCCGACCGCGAGCAGCTCTTCAAGCGCGCCGGCCGGATGGCGGTGGACCTGTGCAAGCGGTACTACGAGGACGAGGACGCCTCGGTGCTGCCGCGCTCGATGGGCTTCAAGGCGTTCGAGAACGCGATCACGCTCGACATCGCGATGGGCGGCTCGACCAACACCATCCTGCACATCCTGGCCATCGCCAGCGAAGCCGAGATCGACTTCACGCTGGCCGACATCGACCGCCTCTCGCGCACCGTGCCGCAGCTCTGCAAGGTGGCGCCGAACACGCAGAAGTACCACATCGAGGATGTCCACCGTGCGGGCGGCATCATGGCCATCCTGGGTGAACTCGACCGCGCCGGCCGACTGCACACCGACGTGCCGACCATCCACGCGCCGACGATGAAGGACGCGCTCGACCAGTGGGACATCGCCCGCAACCCGAGCGCCGCGGTGCAGCATTTCTACAAGGCGGGGCCTGCGGGCATCCCGACGCAGGTCGCGTTCAGCCAGGACACCCGCTGGCCGAGCCTGGACCTCGACCGCGCCGAGGGCTGCATCCGCTCGGGCGAACATGCGTTCTCGCAGGAGGGCGGTCTGGCGGTGCTGCACGGCAACATCGCGCTGGATGGCTGCGTGGTGAAGACGGCTGGCGTGGACGACAGCCTGATGGTGTTCGAGGGGTCGGCCTATGTCACCGAGTCGCAGGACGAGGCGGTGGCCGACATCCTGGCCGACAAGGTGAAGGCGGGCGACATCGTGGTGGTGCGCTACGAAGGGCCGAAGGGCGGGCCGGGGATGCAGGAGATGCTCTACCCGACCAGCTACATCAAGTCCAAGGGGCTGGGCAAGGCATGCGCGCTGCTGACGGACGGGCGCTTCTCGGGCGGCACGTCGGGGCTGTCGATCGGCCATGTGTCGCCGGAAGCGGCGGCCGGTGGCGCGATCGGGCTGGTGCGCCAGGGCGACCGCATCCTGATCGACATCAAGAACCGCTCGATCAACGTGCTGCTGTCGGACGAGGAACTGGCCTTGCGCCGCGCCGAGCAGGACGCGAAGGGCTGGAAGCCGGTGCTGCCGCGTCCGCGCAAGGTGTCGGCGGCGCTGAAGGCGTATGCGCTGCTGGCGATGTCGGCGGACAAGGGGGCGGTGCGGGATCTGTCGAAGCTGGAGGGTTGAGACGATCGGGCAGGTCTCCGGTGCAGCATGTATATTGATGATCAACATCTGCTACATGCCTGCCCGGAGACCCTGCCATGCCGCTGCAAATCGCCAACCCCGTCGTCGTCCACAAGGTGGAACGTCTGGCGCTCGTCACGGGCTTGAACAAGACCGCCGCCGTCGAGAGGGCCGTGGACCAACTGCTGCGTGACGTGGACAGCCGGCCTATCGCGGGCACCGCCGGGCCGCAGGATCGGTTCGCCGCACTGCTGGCCCAGATGGACCGCATCCCGGACCTGCCCCAGGCGGGTGAGGCACTGGGCTGGGACGATCTGGGGCTGCCGGCATGAGCCGCATGGTCATCGACACGTCGGCGCTGGTGGCGATTGCCTTTGCGGAGCCGGAGCGCGCCACATTCGTTCAGCTCATCCAGCAGGCGGAACGGGTGTTCATCAGCACGCCGACCGTGCTCGAAACCCGCATGGTGGTGCAGGGTCGGCGGGGACAGCGGGCGGTCATCCTGATCGACGAAATCCTGCGGCTGCCGATGTTCGAGACCGTGGCCCCGGACGACACCGCCATCGCGACCGCCTACGCCGCCTTCGTGACCTACGGCAAGGGCAGCGGCCATTCCGCCGGGCTGAACTTCGGTGATGTGTTCAGCTACGCACTGGCCAAGGGGCGTGGCCTGCCGCTGCTCTACAAGGGTGAGGACTTTGCACAGACGGACATTGAGCCGGTCTGGCGGGACTGACAGCGTGCCAATCTGTGCAATGATCTGTACAGCTTCATCCCCAGGAACCCGCCATGCGCGCCATCACCTACACCGACGCCCGCAACAACCTTGCCAGCGAACTCGACCGTGTCCACAACGACTGTGACGTGACCATCATCACCCGCCAGAAGGCCGAGCCGGGGGTGCTGATGTCGCTGCGGGAGTACGAATCGCTGATGGAGACCGCGCACCTGCTGCGGCATCCGAAGAACGCGATGCGCTTGATGAAGGCCATCGAGGACATCGAAGCGCGCCGCAACCTCGTTCGCCGCGAGCTGATCGAGGACTGACGGTGATGATCCTGTCGTTTCACCCGCAAGCCTGGGATGACTACCTCTACTGGCAGCAGACCGACAAGGCCACGCTGCGCCGGATCAACGCCCTGATCCGCGACATCCAGCGCGATCCCTTCGATGGCATCGGCAAGCCGGAGCCGCTGAAATTCAACTTCAGCGGTTACTGGTCACGCCGCATCGACGACGAGCACCGGGTGGTCTACAAGGTACTGGGGGACGAGGTGGTGCTGGCGCAGTTGCGGGGGCATGACGACTGACGCGCAGCCTCCCGCAGCTTCAACCGCTTGCCCCGTGCCCGGATATTGAGCGCCTCCACCCCCAGCGAGAACGCCATCGCCGCGTACAGGTAGCCCTTGGGGATGTGGACATCCAGTGCCTCGCCGGTCAGCGCCATGCCCACCATCACCAGGAAGGCCAGCGCCAGCACCTTGACCGACGGGTGCGCGTCCACGAAGTCGCCGATCGGCTTGGCGGCGAAGAGCATCACGCCCACCGACGCGACCACGGCCGCCACCATCACGCCGATCTGGTCCACCATGCCGACCGCGGTGATCACCGAGTCGAGCGAGAAGACGATGTCGATCACGCCGATCTGGCCAATCGTCGCCCACAGCGCACGCTGGCTGGCGGTCTTGAGTGCAGCAGCGTCGGTCACCGGGGGCGGCGGGCCATCGTCTTCGCGGGCCTCGACCTCGACGAAGATCTCGTGCGACGCCTTGTAGAGCAGGAACAGACCGCCGCCGAGCAGCACGAGGTCACGCCCGCTGATGCCGTTGCCCAGCACGGTGAACAGATCCTCCTTCAGACCCATCACCCAGCTCAGCGAGAACAGCAGCATCAGCCGCGACACCATCGCGAAGCCGAGGCCGAGTCGCCGCGCCAGGTCACGCTGCTCGGGCGGCAATCGGCCGACGAGGATGGAGATGAAGATGATGTTGTCGATGCCCAGGACGATTTCCAGGGTGGTCAACATCGCGAAGGCGATCCAGAGGTTGGGATCGAGGAGGAAGTTGAAGGTGTCCATGGGCCGCACTCTAAGGACCGAGATACTTCGCGTACAGTCGTTTGATCCGAAGGATTACTTCGCAAAAATGGAAGTGTTTTCCCGCCATGTACGCACCATGCTGAACTTCCGCCACCTCCACTACTTCTGGGCGACGGCCAAGGCCGGCGGCGTGATGCGCGCCAGCGAACAGCTCCACACGACGCCGCAGACGCTGTCGGCACAGATCAAGTTGCTGGAAGGCAGCCTCGGCTGCGCGCTGTTCCGCAAGCGCGGGCGCGGGCTGGAGCTGACGGACGACGGCCGCGCGGCACTGGGGTATGCGGACCAGATCTTCGCGCTGGGGGCCGAACTGGAAGCGGCGATCGGACCAGCGCGGCGCGGCCAGATGCGACCAGAATTCCGTGTGGGCATCGCCGACCAGGTGCCCAAGTCGATCGCCTACCGCTTGCTGGAGCCGGCGCTCGACGGGCCGGAGCCGGTGCGGTTGCTCTGCCATGAAGGCACGCTGGCCGATCTGCTCGCACAACTGGCGGTCCACCGGCTCGACCTGGTGATCGCCGACGAGGTGATGGCACCGAACCTGAGCGTGAAAGCCTACAGCCACCCGCTGGGCACGACGGCGATGAGCTTCTTCGCCACCCCTGCACTGAAAGCCACGTTGCAAGGTGCGTTCCCGCAATGCCTCGACGGCGCGCCGATGCTGATCCAGGGCGCGGCGTCGGCGATGCGGCAACGGCTGGACGGCTGGCTCGTCGAACAAGGCATCCGCCCGCAGCGCGTGGGTGAATTCGACGATGCGGCGCTGCTGAAGGCATTTGGCGCCGAGGGCCGGGGCGTGTTCATGTCGCCGACGGTGCTGGAGCTGCAGACCTGCACGCAGTACGGCGTCGAGGTGCTCGGGCGTTCGGACACATTGGTGGAGGCGTTCTTCGCCATCTCGGTGGAGCGGCGCATCACGCATCCCTGCGTCGTGGCGATCACGGCGGCGGCGCGGGGGCAGTTCCTCGCCCAGGCCGGGGCGGGACAGGGCCGCTGACGCACGGGGGCGGTGGTCGATCGGCGCGCCACAATGCGGACTCTTCATCGCTCCAGTGGCGGCGAGCGCCACCTGTCCCATGCACTTCGACCTCAACGACGAACAGAAAATGGTGATCGAGACGGTGCGCCGTTTCATCCGCGAAGAACTCCGCCCGCTGGAGGACCGGCTGGAACACGACGGCAGGCTCGACGACACCACCGCCCGCGCCCTCCACGACAAGGCCCGCTCGCTCGGCCTGTACGCGCTGAACATGCCCGAGGCGCTCGGCGGCGGCGGGCTGTCGAACCTGGACCGCATCCTGTGCGAGGAGCAGTTCGGCCACACCAGCGACTATCTGATCCGCCGCGCCTTCGGCAACGTCTATGAACCCCTGCTGCACTGCCAGGGCGCGCAGGTCGAACGCTGGCTGACGCCGACCGTGGCGGGCGCGCGCACCTGCGCCATTGCCATCACCGAGCCGGGCGCGGGATCCGACGCCGCCGGCATCCGCGCCCACGCGAAACGCACCGGATCCGCCGATGGCGGCTGGGTGCTCAACGGCAGCAAGCACTTCATCAGCGATGGCCTGTGGAGCGACTTCTTCCTCGTCTCGGCCAAGACCGGTGAGGCGGGCGGCAAGGAGATTTCGATGTTCATGGTGGACAAGGGCCTGCCCGGTTTCACCGTCGGCAAGGACCAGCAGATGATGGGCCTGCGCGGCACGCCACACGTCGAACTCTTCTTCGACAACGTGCCGCTGGAGCCGCTGTCCCTGCTGGGCGGCGAGGGCCAGGGCTTCAAGCTGGCGATGGGCGCGCTCAACGTGGTGCGGCTGGCGCAGGTCGGGGCGCGGGCAGTGGGCAAGGCCAGCCATGTGTGCGAACTGATGGTGGACTACGCCCGCGAGCGCCAGCAGTTCGGCACCCGCATCGGCGACTTCCAGATGGTCCAGCAGCAGATCGCCGACAGCGTCATCGAGATCAACGCGGCGCGCTGGATGGTCTACCAGGCGGCGTGGATGCTCGACCAGGGCTTCGACGCCCGCGAGCAGATCGCGATGGTGAAGGTCCACGCGGCCGAGATGCTCGGGCGGGTGGTGGACCGGGCCGTGCAACTCTTCGGTGGCATGGGCTTCTGCAAGGAGCTGCCGATCGAGCGTTACTACCGCGACGCCCGCATCTACCGCATCTTCGACGGCACGTCCGAAATCCACCGCACGGTGATCGCCAAGAGCGTGCTGAAGAAAGGGGCCGCGCTGTTCGATGTCCACCGCTGAACCCGGCCAATTGCGTTAAAGTTTTCACACCCCATCAGCCCCTCGCCGGCATCGGAGACTCCAGCCATGAACAACGTGATCCTCCAGGACGACGCGCTGCGCAGCTCGCAGCGCATGTTGCACATCATCTATGCGCTGCACGCACTGGGTCTCGGCCTGGGGGCGTTCGGCGCGGCCACGGTGGTCGGCTCCTTCCTGTTTGGCTGGCCGTCGATCATCGCGGTGGTGCTGAGCTACATCGAGCGCAGCAAGGTCGCCAACACCTGGATGTCCTCGCACATCGACTGGGTGATCCGCACGTTCTGGATCGCGCTGGCCTGGTCGCTGCTGGTGCTGGTGGTGTCGGTGCCGCTCATGGCGCTGCTGATCGGATTCGCCACGCTGCCGCTGGGCATGTTTCTGCTAGGCGTGTGGGCGATCTACCGGATCGCCCGTGGCTGGCTGCGGCTCAAGGATGGGCAGGCGATGCCGGCAGAGTGAGCGCCACCGCGTTGATGCAGTAACGCAGCCCGGACGGCACCGGTCCATCGGGAAAGACGTGGCCGAGGTGGGCGTCGCAGACCGCGCAGGTGGTCTCGACGCGCTCCATGCCGTAGGACGTGTCGAGCTGGTACGCCACCACCGCCGATTCCACAGGCTGGGTGAACGACGGCCAGCCCGTGCCGCTCTCGAACTTGACGCTGGCGTCGAACAGCGGCGTGTCGCAGCAGACGCAGTGGTAACGCGCCGGCTCGAAGCGGCTGCACATTGCGGAGCTGAAGGGCCGCTCGGTGCCGTGGCGGCGGGTGACGTGGAACTGCTCGGGGGTGAGCCGGGCGCGCCACTCGGCCTCGGTGCGCTCGACGCGGTGCGTCGGTGGAAGGTTGTGGCCACGGCCCCGGCGCAACACCTCGGCCCAGTCGATCAGGCGCGGCGGCTCCGGCTGACCAACTTTCGGCAAGCGCCAGTGCGGGCGGACGTAGTGGCAGGTGTAGCCATCGGGGTACTGCTGCAGATAGTCCTGGTGCTCCGGCTCGGCCTGCCAGAACGGGCCAGCGGGCTGCACCTCGGTGACGACGCGGCCCGGCCAGCGGCCGGAGGCTTCGACCTCGGCGATGGTCTGGCGGACCGTCTGGTGCTGGGCCTCGCTGGTGTAGTAGAGGCCAGAGCGGTAGGCGGTGCCGCGGTCGTTGCCCTGGCGGTTGGGCGTGGTGGGGTCGTGGATCTGGAAAAAGACTTCGAGCAGGTCGCGGTAGGACAGCCGCGCCGGATCGAACACCACCTCGATCGCTTCGGCGTGGGTGCCGTGGTGGCGGTAGGTGGCGTTTGGCACGTCGCCGCCGCTGTAGCCCACGCGGGTGGTCAGCACGCCGGGCAGGTGGCGGATCAGCTCCTGCATGCCCCAGAAACAGCCGCCGGCAAGGATGGCGGTTTCGGTGGGGGCGGAAGTGGTCGGGGGGGGCGGGGTGGTCGTCATGGTGCGGGTTCCTCATCGGGCAGGGCCATAATCGGCAACGCATGACGCGCACAGGCCAACGTCAGCGACTGCGAGGATCTTCACATGTCCGATGCCATTCGCAAGCCCTTCTTCGTGCTGGCCCTGGTGCTGGTGGTGTTGACGGTGTTGCTGGAGATGGGTTCTGCCCTGTTGCTCGGCCCCGCGCAGGTGGTGTCGGTGCCGGGAATGCAGCACCAGGCCGATGGCTGGGGCGTGCAGTCGATCGTGCTGGTCGATGCCCTGCTGATGCTGACCCTCGGGCTGATGGGGATGCAGTTCCTGCTCTCCCAGGAGTTGCATGGCCGCGCACAAGGCATCGTCACATTGGTGGTGTCGTTGCTGGTGCTGCTGGGGGCCCTGGCGCTGGTGGTCACGGGCCTGCAGTTGCTGGGCGTGATGCTGGCCCTGCTGCTCGCCCCTCCGTTCGGCACCCTGGCGTATCTGGCGGTCTGGGGCCATTTCGACCGCTCCGCAGCGTCGCTGGTGCTGGCCATGCTGCTGCTGATGAAACTGGGTTGCGGCCTCTGTCTGCTGCTCGCCCACCCGCGTTTCCTGCTCCTCAAGGGCCTCGTGCTGCTGTGGAGCACGTCGGTCGTCGCCGGCTTGCTGGTGGCCTTCCTGCAGGGCATGGTGCCAGGCCCGCTGGTCAGCGTCACCGACCTGGTCGGCGCCATCGTGGTGGCGGTGGTCGCCGTGCTGTGGGCCATCCATGCGGTCCTGCTGTCACTGCGGTCGGTCGGGCGGGCGCTGGGCTGAGTGTTCCGGCGCGGTCTACTCGGCGACCAGCGTGCAGGGTGACTGGCACAGGATGGCGAGGCGCGCGCCCGCCTTGCCGATGGCATACGACAGGGCACGCGGATCGCTGCGGCCCCCATCGGGCAAGGACTGGTCGCGTTCCTGTTCGGCCATCCCCTGCCCCTGCGGCTCCAGGTTGCGCAGCCGCAGGGTGGCCGGTCCGCCCGCCACCAGCCGCAGCCGCAGCGTGCGCAGCGCGGGTTGACCGTCTACCGCCGGCGCGACATCGAAGGACGCGAATCCACTGCCGGCGACACGCAGTTGCCGCCCCTGGCGCACTGGCGCTCGCTGGGCGGGGGTCTCCAGCAGCCCCCCCAGCGCACGCATCCAACCCTCTGGCTGGAGGTGCGCGCTGGTGTCGCAGCGGGGGGTGTCAGGCCCGCACCGGCCGGACGGACTGCCGCGCAGCGCCATCCACGCCGCCAGCGCCAGCAGCAGCAGCACCCCGAAGGCCAAGGCAAGTTTCTGGTTGCGACCCATGCCGTGCCGCTCCTCACTCAGGCAAGGAGATGTGCTTGCCCCTGCGCCGCATCCCCTCCAGTTGCATCAAGGTCTCGGCCGACAGGTGGATCGGTCTGGTCAGGCGCGGCCCGCACTGGATCCAGTTGATGCGGTCACAGCCGGGGGCGTCGCAAATCTGCTTCGTGCTGATGATGGCGGTCGGTGGTGCGTCCTGCGTCACCTTGAAGCTGTGGGCCGCGCTGTGGCCCTGCTGTTGGCAGAAGGCGTTGGCCGCCGCCTGCCCGCAGTTGGCGCCCCATTCGCGGCACACGTCCAGGCCCACCTGGCGGCCACCCACATCGATCCGCGGGTTGTCGAACTCGACCAGCGGCGGTGGAGGTGGAGGCGGCGGCGGGGTGGGGGTTGAAGCGGGTGCCGAGGCTGGGGCCACCGGGCTGTCGACAGGAGGGGCCTTGCGGTTCACCAGATAAGCCACCAGCCCGCCGACCGCCAGCACGACCAGCGCGATCGCCAGCCAGACCCACCACGGCATGCGCCCGCCACCGCCGGGTGCCACGGGGGCCACCGACGGTGGAAGCACCTGGACCAGCGGGCCTTCCGTGAAGTCGTCATCCGGGTTGGCCACCGAATAGGCATCCAGCCTCAGCCGGAATTTCTCCAGCGGCGTACCGGGAGGAACCGCGATGCCGACTTCCACCTGGTGGACCATGCCGGGCACGAAATCGCGCTCGGCCTCCCCCACCAGACGGAGCCAGGCGGCCTTGCCTGCATCGAGTCCCCGGGGCCGCAAGCCGCAACGCTGGGGCTGCCGTGTCACGTTGGTCACGGTGAACACGACCTTGCCCTGGCCTTGGCGGTCGAGTTCGAGCGCGTCCTGGGTGGTGGTGATGTCGAACAGTCGTGTCATCGGGATGGCTCCTCGGAGTGGGTCTTGAAGACAAGTTCGCAGGTCGCGTAGGCCGGTTTCTCGGCCTCCAGGATGCGCTCGATCAGCGGCCGGTGGGCCAGCATCGACGCAGGCACCTGCACGCGCAGGTGAAATGGCATCGGTTGGCCGTCCGGGCCGATGACGTGTTCGTCGATCTCGACACCCTGCACGCCGCAGGCCGTTTCGAGAAAGGCCACCAGCCCGGCCCGCGTGCCACGCCACTGCGAGAGCCAGGCCGCCCGCATCAACAGCGCACGCAGGCGGCCGTTGCCGGTGGAGACCGCGTCCGCGGGCAGTGGCGGGACCAGCAGCCGGTCCATGCCAGCCCACTGCGCGAGCACGGGCACGAAGGCATCGTCCGTGGCACCGGGACGGAAGACGGTGTCGATGTCGCCGAGCAGCGACTCCACCGGCGCATGCAGTTGCGACATCACGGCCACCAGCGCGCGCAGCGGCCCGTCGTCGGTCAACGCACTGCGCAGCACCTCCGGCAACAGCGCCTCAATCTCGTTCGGCGTCATCGGCGTTCACCGCTTCGATCTCGTGGGTGCCCGAGCAGAACAGCCAGCTCGGGGGCAGCGCCACCTTGTCGGGAAACTCGCGGCGCGACGCACTCTCGAACACCACGCCCTGGTCCCGGCTGCGGAACACGCCGCGCTCGCCGCCGGCCATCACCGGGCCATCGGGTTCGGCCACCGCCAGCGCAGGCACCGGAGCAAACAGGCGCTCGGCCCCCCGCATCGGCAACCCGCATTGCAAGTGCGAAGTGACCCAGCCCTGGTCGGCATGTGCCGGATCGAGCACCGCCAGGCCAGCGAAGTGCGTGCCCGCGTAGACCATCCCGCCTGCAATGGCCAGCACGCGGCAACTGCCCCCCTGCCAGTTGGCCGACATCGCGCGCCAGCCTTCGGGCGACTGCATCTGCTGCGGCGACGACGGCAGTTCCCAGCGCAGGGCGCCCTTGCCCTGCTCGTTGCCGGCGATGGTGATCCCGGCCCAGAGGAAGCTGCGCATGCCCGCACGTTCCGGCGACAGCACCCGCACGTCTTCGCCGGGGTCGAGGATGCGCGTGAACGTCTCCGACCGGCCACCCATGCGCGACAGGTAGACGCCCCCCGACTGCATCGCCGCCACCGCCACGTTGCTGCCACCACGCCCGTCCACGAAGGCCGCCACGGCGTAGTAGCCCAGCGCGGGTTGCGCCGCGTCCACGGTGAGCTGGACCGGCGTGGCCGCGGGCACCATGCTCCACTCGTACAGTCCCTTGGTGGTCGCGATCAGCAGCACCGGGACGGCGTCGCGCAACTGCCACGCCAGGCCCTGCACGGCGAAGGCGAAGCTGGTGCGGACCTCCGCCGGCCACGACTCGCCACAGTCCCAGGACACATGCACCTGCGCGCTGCCGTCGGTCAGCCGCGTGCCCAACGCGAGCAAGCCCGGCCGGGCCGGATGGGGCACCACGGTCTGCACGGCCTGGTTCAGGAAGCGCCCTGCCGCTTCCCAGCCGTCACCGCCATTGAGCGAGCGGAACAGGATCGCCCCGCTGCCGGCATACCAGGTGGCGGGCTGGAAAGGGTCGATGGCCAGTGCCAGCACGTTCTGGTCGGGCACTTCGCCGACCCGCAGCCGCACCCGATCGACATAGCTGACCCCCGGCTCGCCCAGGGCCACGTCGTACACGTGCGACACCCGCAGCGGCTCGCCGAACCGCCACCCACGCCGGCTGGGCGACGAGGGCAGCGGGTTGACCATCTCGTGCAGCCGGGCCGCCACGCGCTCGCGCACGGCCTGCGGATCCTCGCCCCGATGCACCACGACGCGGGCACACACGCTGACCTCCTTGTAGCGCACCCAGTGGACCAGGCAGGTGATGCCCAGCGGGCGGCGCAGTTCGAGCTGGTCGCGGATCTGCGTCCGTGCGTCCTCGGTTTCCAGTGCCTGCAGCGCCTGGACGGTGACGCGGCCGTGGCCCCGCTCGGACTCCGTCCCCAGGCGCGGCACCAGCAGCACCTCCACCGTGCCCGGCGTGGCGTGGCGCCACAGTTGCGCCTTGGCGAAGGCTTTGGCGCGTGCCGCCGTGCCGCTGGCGCGCAAGGCCAGGGTCTCGAAATCGCGGGCATTCACGGCGCGGCGCAGCGAGTGCATCTCCTGCGGTCCACGCAGCAGGGCATTGGCCAGCGTCTCGGCGTCGGTGCCGCCGGTGGCCGGCTCGGGGTTGGTGACCTGCACGCCGCGCACCGCGTCGCGCATCACCCCAAGCGTGTGGGCCGCCAGATTGCCCGACTGGCCGCCGCCGGTGCGGTACCACAGGCGGATCTGGCGCCCCGGTGCGGGCACCCGCGCCAGCGTGGCGGCGCGGGGTTCGAGGCTGCCGTCGTCGCGCACGGCCTGGACGGCGGGCGCGAAGTCGATGCGACCGGCCAGCCGGTCCACGACGTAGCTGAAGGCGTCGGGGCCGTGTTCGCCGAAATACTCGGCCTCCCGCCAGAGGCGGAAGCTGCGGCCATCGCACGACACGGCGGGGGCGCGCTCGTCGAGTTCGTCCGGTGTGGCCTCGACCCCTACCAGAAGATCCAGCCGGTCTGCCATCGGCGCGACGATCGGCGCATGGGCGGCCTGCACCGACTGGCGGGGCAGCCCGGTGCCGACCCCGGCCAGCTCGCCCTGGATCGACTGGCAGTGGCAGGCCAGCACGCCCTCGACGGCGGTCTGGCCCGCCAGGAGGGTGGCGGGCTCCACGGTGGTGAACACCGGGGGCGGGCCGCCGCTGCCGGTGACCCGCCCGATCGTCACCCGCGTGCCGGCGGGCAGCACCAGGTCGCTGTCCTGCGGCTTGGCCACGGAGAACCGCAGCAGCGCGCGCGCGGCCGTGGGCGGCGCCATCTTCACGCCGACCAGGCGCAGCAGCTCGACGTAGACCTTCTCCGGCACCCGGTTGACGCGGTACAGGAGGATGCTGGTCAGGTAGGTGAACGCTTCGAGCAGCACGGTGCCGGGATCGCCGGGCGACAGGTCCGTCCAGCCGCAGTCGGCACGCCGGATCAGCGCCTTGGCGTCGGCCAGCATGTCCTCGAAACCGCGGTCATCGAGCAGGGGCGAGGGGATCGGCATGTCAGGTCACCCGTCCGTTGCCAAGGTCGAACACGAGTGCGAGCCGTTCGGTGTGCACGCTGCCGCGCAGGCGGTATTGCAGGTCGATGTCCAGCCGCCCTTCCTGCTCGGGGTGCGCGCCGGCATCGAGTCGCACGGTCTCGACGCGCGGCTCCCAACGCTGGAGGGCGCGCCGCACGTAATGGATGGCCAGACCGGCGGTGGTGTCGTCGTTGGGGGCAAAGGCCAGGCGGAACAGGTGGCAGCCATAGTCGGGTCGCATCACGCGCTCGCCCGGACGGGTGGCGACGAGCATCAGGATCGCCTGCCGCACGGCGTCGGCGTCGGCCGCCAGGTCCAATCCGCCGCGCGGACTCACGACCAGCCCGGCCCGTTCCAGCGGCGCAGACGTCTCCCGGAAGGCGAAGCGCAGCGCGCTGTACCGCGCGCTCATGGCTGACAGACCCAGGTCTGCCCCGGCTGGTCCACCACGTACAGCACCGCGCCGGGGGGCGTGCCGTTGGTGAATCCGGCCAGGGTGTCCAGGCACAGGGGGCGGCCGTCGATGCGGATCCAGTCGGAGTAGCCGCGCTGCACCTGCAGCGTGGTCAGGCAGGGCTGGATGCCGGGTCCGAGGTTGGGGCAGCCGCCGATGGTGCAGTGCTCCGGATCGGTCGCCACCAGCACGCGCCGCCGCGCGATGGTGACCAGGTCCTGCGACGGCCGGTTCTGCACCTTGCCCAGCTTGTGGTTGCAGACCACATGCGCGTCTTCGGTGATCCAGTACATGGTGCGGCCCTCCTTCAGGTGCGTTCGAAATCGATGAACTGCGCCCGGAGGGTGAGCCGCTGCCCGGGGGCTTCGAGCGTCATCGGGCCGCTGGACTGCAGCAGGGTGCGCCCGGGCGCGAGTTCCAGGCAACTGCCATCGGCGCTTTCGAGCCGCAGCCGCTGCGCTGTGTCGTCAAGGTGGATGCGCTGCCCGCCGGGCGACAGGAAGCTGAACCCCGCCGGCAACCCCGACTCCCCCCACAGACTGCCGATCACCACCGCCTGCGCCGGATCGGACGGGTCCAGCAGCACCACCACCAGGTCGCCGATGTCCGGCGGCGCCACCAGCCCCTTGGCCCGACCGGCGCCGGGCGCCATCCACTGCAGCCAGTCGCTCTCGAGTTCGGCGTATGCGGGCAGTGCCACCTTGATGCGGCCCAGGCGCTCCGGGTCATCGACCTGGGTGACGCGACCGGGTGTCATCGCGAGCGAGGGGGTGCGGGCCTGCGGGGCGGGCCGCTCGCTCGACAGTTCCGACAGGAAGCCGCGCTGCGCGTCCAGCGTGTGGCGCACGCTGGCCAGCACGAACGCCGTCTCGACCCCGGGCAGGAGACCGGTCACCCGCACCGGCACCCCGGGGCGCAGCCGCACATCGCCCCGTGCGGTGGCCCGCAGCACCCGCGCGACCCCTTGGCGGGCGTCCAGCTCGGCCTGCGCCGCCGCTTCACCACCGGCCATGTCCTGCGCCGCCAGGCCCAGCAGGAGGCGAACGGCATCGCCCGGCACCGCACCCGTGCCCGTGCCCCCGGCCTGCGCCTGCCAGGCCGCCCCGCGCCACGGATTCCAGCCATGTGCCTGCACCCGGGCACAGGTGCCGTGGTCGTTGTGCTCGATCGCGGCGTCGAGCAGGTGGTCATGCAGACCCAGCTCGACCGTGTCACCACCGCCTTGCGCCGGCAGCAACTGCAACACGCCGGCCTGCACGTGCAGGTGGAGGCCGCAGCGCCGGGCCAGGTCGGCGAGCAGGTCGAAGTCACTGCCCGTCTGCACCACGCGCGGCCAGACCGGACCCGGCACCTCCGCCTGGACCGACAGGCCGAGGTCGGCCACCAGTTCGCGGGCCAGTTCGGGCAGGGTGATGTCCACATGCACCCGGGCGCGGTGGCGCTGGCGCAGCACGCACAGCGCGTCGTAGGCCCGCACCACCAGGGTGTAGCGGCCATCGGCGGCATGCACATGCTCCAGTGCCGTGACCTGTCCCTCGAACCACGCGGCGGTGGCACCGGTCTGGCTCAGGCGCAGCGACTGGCCCGGTGCGAGACGCGGCGCAAGTGCAGCGGCGTCCGGGCCGACCAGGCTCAGCTCGCAGGCGCTCGGCTGCGAGAGATGCTGCTGCACCAGCACGGCCACGACACTGCCGAGCGCGCGTTCCGGCAGCGCCTGACCGTCGAGGCGGATCTCGATGCCGCGGGGCATGTGCAGGGCGGCGGCCACCGTCAAGGCTCCGGCACCACAGGGGGCAGCAGCAGCCGGGTGCCGGGTGCCATGCGCGCCGGATCGGCGATGTCATTGAACGCGGCAATCCAGCGCCACAGCGAGGCATCGCCATAGAGGCGATGGGCCAGCGCATCGAGCCGCTCGACCTGGCCCGTGCGGTCGCCGCCGCCCTGCAGTTCACCCGCCAGCTCGTGTACCTGCAGAGCCTCGGGCGCCACCTGGTCGAACCCGGGCAGCGGCCGGTCTCCCGCCACCGGCGCGGCGGCCGACGGCCCGTCGTCGGGACGCCGCAGCAGCCGCAGGGTCATCCACGAACGGCGTGGCACGCCGCCAGCGGTGAACTGCTCGAACCGTTCGGCCACCGCCGCCACCACGACCGGCAGGCTCCACGCCTTGCCCCAGCAGAACAGCACCTGCGGCGGCCGGCCGGCCCCGTTCGGCGCGTCGCTGTTCTCGGCCAGGGCCCACAGCGGCCCGGTCAGCGTCTGCACGGAATCGTCCGGCTGGGCGCGCGGCACCTTGGACATGTCGAACAGCAGTTCCAGGTGCAGCTCGGTGCTGCCGCCACCCGTGGCCAGCAGCGGATGGTCGCCCTGGCTGCGCCCCCCGACCACCCCCGACAGCGTGGACTGCGGCCGCAGACCGGCCTGCCGCGTGACGGTGAAGGTGTCGGGGTTGATCAGGCACTCGATCCGTTCACCCGAGCGTTCAAGGAGGAAGGCCACCCGTTCCATACCGCTAGCCCCTCTGCTCGGCGGTCAGCCGGGCGTGGCGGTGCGCGATCAGCCGTCCGGGCAGGTCCGGTGCGGCGTCGGCCTGCACCTCGATCCGGGGCGGCAGACTCGGCCAGCGGTGCCCCGCCGCCGCGGGCGGCCAGGTGTGGGCGGGCGTCTGCGACACGTCACGGGGCCACCACTGCGGCGCGTGCGGCGCATCGGCCGGCGCCAGCCGTGGCCACGGCGCAGGCGCGGGTGTCGGCCGAGCCGGCGCAGGGGTGAAGGTCTCAGTCCCGCGGGAGGCAGGCACGGGCACAGGATCCGGCTCGGGCCACGCAAGGGGCCGGGACACCGCCTTGGCATGGGCGATGACAGGCAGCGGCAGGGCATGACCGACGTCACTGCCCGCCCCAGCAGGCCGCCAGTCGGGAGCAGCAGGCGTGGGCACGACCGGATCGTCCATGACCGGCCGTGCGGCAGCCGGCTCGGAGACTGGCGGCAGGGGCAGTGGTGCAGGCCAGCGCACGCCCTCCTCTGTCGTCGGATGCAAGGGGAACGCGGGCGATGGCTGTTGCGCCACGTCGATCTGTGCCTGGGGAGCAGGACGCTCCCTGGATGGCACGGACGGCACGGCGGAGGGCACGGTCTGCCAGGTCGGCAAGGCAGGCAACGGCAACGGGGCACGAGACGGCCAGGCAGACACGCGGTTGGAGCCAGGCGCCAAAGGGATCGGCGCACAGCCGTCGGCCAAGACCGGTGCCGCCACGACACTCCATGCCTCGGGGGACAGGTGGGCGACCTGCGCCCGCCAGACGGCGTGGGCGTCCTCGGGCGGCAGCGGCTCCGGACCGGGGGTCGGCACAGGCGCGACACGCCGACGCAGCCGCTGTCCCAGCCGCTCCAGTTGCCGTCCCAGGCGGTCCAGCAGGCGACGCGGGAGTTCCATGGCCATGGCCGCGGCCCGCTCAGGCACGTTCGAGCGACTCGAACACCAGCGTCATGCTCTCGATGGCCAGCGTGTTGCCACTGGCGTCGAGTGCGGCCGAGACCCACTCCGAGGGCCAGCAGTCGAACAGGTTCCAGCGCATCGCCTCGGTGCTGCCGTCGGGCTGCAGCATGACGATCGACACGTTGCGCCGCTCCACGGTGCCCTGCACGATCTTCTGCATCCAGTCCCACAGCTCGCGCGACCGGGTCAGCCCGTAGCGCAGCGTCACGGGCGCATAGTCCACCGAGCCGGGAATCAGGTGCGTGATGGCCTTGTTGCCGCCTTCGCGCTGGCGGATCACGTTGACCCGCACGCCCAGGCTGCTGCACTCGACGAAGCGACCTTGTGCGACGCCCTGCACCTCGACCACGAAGTGGAACGACCGCAGCGGATCGTCCCGCCCGGCGCCGATGCCACCACCCTCCACCCCCCCGGGGGCTTGTGCGTTGTCTGCCATGGTCTGCTCTCCTTATGCCTTGGCTTCCGTCTGGGCCTGCGCGCCTTCCACACCCTGGCCGATGCGGAAGATCACGAACTCCGCCGGCTTGACGGGCGCCACGCCGATCAGGATCACCACCCGGCCGGCGTCGATCTCGTCGGGCGGATTGGTCTCGGCGTCGCACTTGACGAAGAATGCCTCGGCCGGGGTGCGGCCCGTGAGTGCCCCGGCGCGCCACAGGCGGGTGAGGAAGGCGGTGCATTCGCGCTTGATCAGGTTCCACAGCGTCTGGTCGTTCGGCTCGAAGACGACCCAGCGCGTGTGCAGGGCGATCGACTCCTCGATCATGTTGAACAGCCGCCGGACGGGCACGTACTTCCACTGCGCATCGGCGGCCAGCGTGCGCGCGCCCCACACCCGAATGCCCTCGCTGTGGAAGAAGCGGATGCAGTTGACACCGACCGGGTTCAGCACCTCCTGCTCCTGGTGCGTGATGCGGTAGGTGACCCCCACCGCGCCGCGGACCTGCTCGTTGGCCGGCGCCTTGAACACCCCGCGCAGCGCGTCGGTGCGGGCGTAGATGCCGGCCACATAGCCGCTCGGCCCCGTCTCGACGGTCTGCGTGGCGTCGAGGGCGCTGCGCACCAGCAGATGGGGGCAGTACTGCGCGCCGTAATTGGATGCGCGTGCGCGGCCGATGTCATCCGTCGGACCGCTGCCACCGCCTGCGGCGATCTGCGCCACCGTGGTCAGTTGCGCGACCGAGTTGCCATCGCGCAGGGGTGGGGTGTCGAGCACGGCGAAGCGGTCACGCAGCTTCTCGCAGTGCGAGAGCACCGCATCGTGCGAGGCCGGGTCGGTGTAGCCCGGAATGGCCACGATCGCCACGTCATCGACACTCTCCAGCAAATCCAGTCCGCGCCGGCCGCGCGCATCGCCCACGATCGCGCCCTGCGCCCCCACGTTGACGACGTAGCAGCGGCTGCCGCCATTGATGAAGAAGCCGTAGACCGCCTGCGCCAGCGCGTTGTACTGCGTGGTCTCCGGCTTGACGAACTGGCGCAGGAATTCCGACCAGTTGTTGATCGCCATCACCTCGTTGGGGTGCGCGGTGCTGTCAGGTGCGACGCCGACGAAACCGGCCGTGCTGGTCCCCACGGCCTCGATCGGCCGTCCGCCCGAGGCGACTTCCTCGACGTAGACACCAGGGGCCAGATAAGAGGTTGCCATGTTCGTTCTCCTGCTTGTTCACCGCGGCATCACGGAAGTGGCGCTGACCACCAGCGGTTCGCGCACGCGCGGCGCCGTTGCCAGCGTCCACTGTCGCTGCAGCGGCACGCGCAGCAGCAGGGCTGGACGTGGCCCGACGCCCAGGGCCGCCCAGGGCAGGTCGGTCAGCGCGTCGAGGTCGAGCTGGAATGTCGGCGCATCGGTCGCGGCGAAGGCCAAGTCGCAGAGGTCCTGGTGCGCGGCCAGCGAATCCGGGGCCCAGGCCGTCACCAGCACCCGCAGATCGAAGCGAACCTGGGGGGCGCGCAAATCGCGCGAGGTGGGGTACGGGGTCAGCGCGAGGGCGTGCAGGTTGACCAGACGCTGGTCAGCGGGCACGGCGGCGGGAGGCTGGAAGCTGATGCCGACCTCAGGCCCCAGCGCGGCACCGGCCCATTCGGCCAGCCGGTCCAGCGCGTCGATGGCCTCGCGCGGGCGGCGAGGTGCCGTGGCGTCGGGCAGTGCGGTGCGTGACATGGGTCTCCCTGCCAGATCTGTGGGGCGCAACGACCTGACATGGCGTGGCGCACCGGATCCTCATCTGAAATAAGAAAGAACCTTGAATATGCGCGTTCCTTGGCAATTTGTGAAGTCAGACCGGAAACGAAAGCACTGGAGCAGTTCGTGCCAGCTCAACGCCCGCGGGCCAAGCGCCACGCCGCGAAGTCGAGCCGACTCTGCTCCAGCGTCGGCGGGTACAGGCCGATGATCGGGCGGCCCTTCATCACCTCTTCCTGCACGAAGTCCTCGAACGCGGTCATCTCCACCGCTTCCGCCGCGATCTCGTCGGCCAGATGCGCCGGGATAACGACCACGCCCTCCGCATCACCGACCACGGTGTCACCGGGCCACACCGCCACGTCGCCGCAACCGATCGGCACGTTCAGGTCCAGCGCCTGGTGCAGCGTCAGGTTGGTCGGCGCGCTCGGGCGGTGGTGATACGCCGGCATCGTGTATTTGGCAATGTCCGGCGAGTCGCGGAAACCGCCGTCGGTGACGATGCCAGCGACGCCGCGCTGCATCAGCCGGGCGACGAGGATGCCGCCCGCCGACGCAGCGCGGGCGTCCTTGCGGCTGTCGATCACCATCACGGCGCCTTCGGGGCACTCCTCGACACCGACGCGCTGCGGGTGCTTCGGGTCGAGGAACACGCCGATCGGGTTCAGGTCTTCCCGCGCCGGGATGTAGCGCATCGTGTAGGCCGGGCCGACCATGTTCGGCAAGCCGGGGTTGAGCGGGCGCACGTCCTGGATGAACTGGTTGCGCAGGCCGCGCTTGAACAGGGCGGTGCAGAGCGTGGCGGTGCTGACGGTCAGCAGCTTGGCACGGGTATCGGGGTTCATGGTCGTCTGTCCGGTTGAGCGTCAGCGTCAGAAGATGTCGGGTTCGGGCACTGCAGCGCCGAAGCTCGTTTCGAGAAAATCGAAGTCGCAGCCCTGGTCGGCTTGCAGAACGTGGCGGCCGAACAGCCAGCCGTAGCCACGCTCGTACCGCGGCGGCGGCGGTGTCCACGCGGCGCGGCGGGCGGCGAGTTCGTCGTCGCTGATGTTGAGGTGGATCGTGCGGGCGGGCACATCGACGGTGATCGTGTCGCCCGTTTTCACCAGCGCCAGCGGCCCGCCCACCGCCGCCTCGGGCGCGCAGTGCAGCAGGCAGCCGCCATAACTCGTGCCACTCATCCGCGCATCCGACAGCCGCAGCATGTCGGTCACGCCCGCCTTGAGCAACTTGGTCGGGATCGGCAGCATCCCCCACTCCGGCATCCCCGCACCTTTCGGGCCGGCGTTGCGCAGCACGAGGATGTCGTCGCCGGTCACGTCGAGGTCCGGGTCATCGACGGCCTGCTTCAGCGCCGGGTAGTCGTCGAACACCAGCGCCCGGCCGGTGTGCTGCAGCAGGTGCGGGGCACAGGCGCTCGGCTTGATCGCCACGCCGTCCGGCGCGAGGTTGCCGCGCAGGATGGCCAGCGCGCCCTCGGCGTAGATCGGGTTCGTGACCGGGCGGATCACGTCGTCGTCGTAGGTCTCGGCGCCCGCGATGTTCTCGCCGAGCGTGCGGCCATTGACGGTCAGCGCGTCGGTGCGCAGGTGCGGGCGGATCTGTTCCAGCATCGCCGGCAGGCCGCCCGCGTAGTAGAAGTCCTCCATCAGGTAGCGGTCGCCGCTCGGCCGGATGTTGGCGACCACCGGCACGCGGCGGCTGAAGGCGTCGAAGTCGTCGAGCGTGACCGGGTGGCCGGCGCGGCGCGACATCGCGATCAGGTGGATCACCGCGTTGGTCGAGCAGCCCATCGCCATCGCGCAGGCGATGCCGTTCTCGAAGCTCGCCCGCGTCAGCATCCGCGCCGGCGTCAGGTCGTCCCACACCATCTCGACGATGCGCCGGCCGCATTCGGCGCTCATGCGGATGTGGTTCACGTCCGCTGCGGGGATCGACGACGCGCCCGGCAGCGTGAAGCCGCACGCCTCGGCGATGCCCATCATCGTCGCGGCCGTGCCCATCGTCATGCAGGTGCCGTGGCTGCGGGCGATGCCGGCTTCCATCTCCTGCCACGCCTGGTCGGACAGGCGGCCGGCGCGGCGTTCGTCCCAATATTTGAACGCATCGGAGCCGGAGCCGAGCACCTGGCCCTTCCAGTGGCCACGCAGCATCGGGCCGGCGGGCAGGTAGACAAACGGCAGGCCCATCGACAGCGCACCCATCACCAGCCCCGGCGTCGTCTTGTCGCAGCCGCCCATCAGCACCGCGCCATCGACCGGGTGCGAGCGCAGCAGCTCCTCGGTTTCCATCGCCAGGAAGTTGCGGTAGAGCATCGAGGTCGGCTTGACCATCGACTCCGACAGCGAGATCGCCGGCAGCTCCAGCGGGAAGCCACCGGCCTGCAACACGCCGCGCTTCACGTCCTCGACACGCTGCTTGAAGTGCGTGTGGCACTGGTTCGCGTCGCTCCAGGTGTTGACGATGGCGATGACCGGCTTGTCCTTCCAGTCGATCGGCGCGAAGCCCATCTGCATCACGCGGGAGCGGTGGCCGAAGGAGCGGAAATCGTCGGGGGCGAACCAGCGGGCGCTGCGCAGGGAGTCCGGTGTGCGAGGGGATCGGCGGGAAGTCATGGGCGGCAGTGGAGCACTGATATATCAGTGCGTCAATCGGAATGACCCCATCGGACCCCAGATTGACAGCCATTCCACGCGCTGTCACGCTGCCCCGATTTGCACCAATCAGCAGATTTGCAGGGGGAGACACACGATGCACGACCTGTTCCTGAGCTACCGCCGCTTCGAAGACAAGCGGGTCGCGCCGCTCGTCTCCGCGTTGAAAGCACGCGGCATCACCGTCTGGCAGGACGCCCACGAGATCGGCGACAACGCCAGCATCCAGCGCGCCATCAACGAAGGACTGGCAAACGCCCGGGCGCTGCTGGTCTGGTACTCGAAGGACTACAACGCCTCGCGGGCCTGCCAGTGGGAGCTGACCACCGCCTACAGCGCGGCGCAGGCGTCGGGCGGTGATCCGCGGCGGCGGGTGCTGGTGGTGAATCCAGAGGCGTCGCCGGGGCACATCGTGCTGCCCGAGCTGTTCGACCAGTTGCACCTGAACGCGGCGGCGCTGTCGGCGCAGGATCTGGCCGAGCGGATCGCGGCCCGGCTGGCCGATCACGCGGCGGGCGTGCCGGTCGAGCCGCTGGGCAGCCTGCGCAAGCTCGCCCGGCCGGCGTGGCATGGCTCGGCGGGCCTCGGCTCGTTGCGCTTCGTCGGGCGGCTGCGCGAGATGTGGGCGCTGCACGCGACCTTGCAGGCCGAGCAGGCGGCGATGCTCACCGGCGTCGGCGGCGCGGGGCGGCCGGGGGTGTTGCAGGTGCGCGGCTCGGGCGGGATGGGCAAGAGCCTGCTGGCGGAGGAATACGCGCTGCGGTTTGGGGCGGCGTATCCGGGCGGGGTGTTCTGGCTGCGGGCGTATGGCTACTCGGACAGCGACCGCGAGATGGATCCGGCCCTTCGAGAGGCGCAGCGCGACAGCCAGGTTCGCACGATCGCGATGGAACTCGGGCTGGACCCGCACGGGCTGGAGACGCCGCAGGTGCGCGGGCTGCTGCGCCGGCATTTCCAGGGGATCGGGCAGCCGTTCCTGTGGGTCGTCGATGACTTGCCGCCCATCGAGCGCACCGACGCGCTGGCACCGTGGCTCGCGCCGCATGAACTCGGGCGGACGCTGATCACGACGCGGGCGCGACTGATCGAGTCGGTCAAGCCGATCGACCTGCAGCAGCTCGAACCGGACGAAGCACTGCGGCTGCTGACACGCGGACAGGCGCTGTCCGACGAGGACGCGGCGACGGCGCGGGCGATCTGCGCCGAACTCGGCTGCCACGCGCTGGCGATCGACGTGACGGCGGCGCTGATCCGGCGGCGCGGTTATGCCAAGGTGCTGGAGAACCTGCGCCAGCCCGACCGCGACGCGCTGGAGTTCGCCGCGACGCAATTCCGCGAGGCACTGCCCAACGGCCACGAGCGCAGCATCGCCGCCACGCTGCTGGCGAGCCTGCGCGAGCTGAACGAGCCGGCGCGGGATCTGCTGCGGCTGGCGTCGGTGCTGGCGGCGGCGCCGATTCCGAGGGACTTGCAGTGGCGGACGATCGGGCTGGCCGATGGGCTGGGCGACGATGACGCGCAGGACGTGGCCGATCCGGCGGCGGCGCAACTGGTTGACACGAGTCTGGCGGATGAGGCCGGCGCGGCGGGGGATGGGGCGTTCACGGTCCACACGCTGGTGGTGCGGACGGTGCGGTTTCATGACGGGCGGCCGGAGCGGGTCGAGGCGCTGCGGGGGGCGGCGGTTGAGGTTCTGTTGACCAAGATGCCGCTGGTGGTGGACATCCGGACGCATGAGGCGCTGAAGGACTGGGTAGCCCATGCGCGGCAGGTCAGCATGGAAGCTCAAGATGCACGGATGGCTACCGTACTGAGCTGGGTGGGGCGGCATGACCACGAACGAGGGGACTACAGGCTGGCTTGTGACGCCTTTCTTCGGGAGCAGAACACAAGGCGGCAGGCCCTCGGTGCAGACCATCCAACTACGCTTACCGCCATGCACAACCTCAGTCAAACACTCAGGGCTCAGGGCAATTTCAGCGAGGCTCGGTACTTGGCGAAGCAGGTACTGAGCGCAAGAAGGCACATCCTCGGCGAAAGTCATCTAGACACAATCATCGCTATGGAGGCTCTAGGCCAAGTCTTACAAGACTCGGGGGATTTCAGTAATGCTCGATTTTTGGCTGAACAGGCGCTTGAAATGAGCCGCCGGACGCTTGGCCCGGATCATTCCTGCACGCTCACCAACATGAACAACCTCGCCACGATTCTTCAAGCGCAGGGCAATCTCATCGGCGCCCGGCAGCTCGCAGAACAGGTGCTCAGCGCGAGGCGGCGAATCCTCCCCAAGGATCACCCGCACACGCTTGTGACATTAGGCAATCTTGGTCAAATCCTTCAAGCTCAGGGCGATCTCGACGCTGCTCGGCGCTGCGCTGAACAGGTGCTCGAAATGAGCTGGCGACTTCTTAGCAATGACAATCCCAACACGATCACCGCCATGATTAACCTCAGCACGATCTGCTTTGCCCAGAGTGACTTCGGCTGCGCTCGGCATTGGGCTGGTCAGGGTCACGGCAGGAGCCTGCATGTCTTTGGCGAGCAACATCCCACAACCACCACTGCGGCGTGGAATTTGTTTCAGATGCTGCGGAAACTGCAAGCTGTCGAGGAGGCCAGTTCGCTGTTCTTCAGCGATTTGGCCTGGCTGCTAGTCCAAGACCCGGAGCAACTGGGGGCGGCGCAGCGGCAGATCGCCAGGATGGTGCGGGACGTGGTCGGCGAGGCGAATCCGGGCTGAGCCATTCCCACGAGCAGCCTTGACGCACCCTCATCACGGAATAACAATGTTGCCACCATGAAACCCACCCACGTCACCCTCCGCCAGATCGGCAACTCCCAAGGCATCGTCATCCCCAAGCCGCTGCTCGCCCAGGTCGGCCTGATCGACGAGTCCGCCGTGGAAATCTCGGTCGAGAACGGCACGCTCGTGCTGCGCAAGCCCCGCCGCCCTGTCCGCGCAGGCTGGGCCGAAGCCGCCCGCGCCATCGCCGAACGCGGCGAGGACACGCTGGTCATGGGCGAGTTCGGCAACGAGGGCGACGACACGGAGATCGTCTGGTGAAGCGCGGCGAGATCTGGCTGGTCAACCTCGACCCGACCGTCGGCAGCGAAATCAAGAAATCCCGCCCCTGCGTGATCGTCTCGCCGCCCGAGATGAACGACGCCTTGCGAACCGTGCTCATCGCACCCATGACCTCCAAGGGCTTCGCCGCACCGTTCCGCATCCCCATCCTCCACGCCGGCAAAATCGGGTTGGTGCTGCTGGATCAGCTTCGATCAGTGGACAAGACGCGGTTGGTCAAGCGCATGGGGGCTGTACCGGTCAAGACGCTGGCAGCCGTGCTGAGCACACTGCAAGAAGTGTTCACCGAGTAGCGACCCAGTTTTCCACCACCAGCCCCTCCACCCGCACAAACTCCCGCTCGTTGTTCGTCACCAGCGTCCACCCCTCGGCGAGCGCGTGCGCGGCGATCCACAGGTCGTTGTTGCCGATCGGCTGGCCGCTGCGCTGCAAGGTGGCGCGGACGCGGCCGTAGTGCTCGCCCGCCTGCGTCGGCAGCGGCACCACCTGGATCAGCCGCGCCAGTTCGTCCAGCACCGCCAGCGAACGCTCACGCGCCTGGCTTTTCTCCGCCCCGAAGCGCAACTCGCCCCAGGTCACCACCGACATCGCCAGCTCGCCAGCCCCATGCCGAGCGAAGCGTTCGCGGACCTCGGGCGGCTGGTGCCGGTTGATGTAGATGCAGATATTCGTGTCGAGCAGATAGCGCACCGCAGTCCCCATCGCTCACCACTCCTCGCGGGCCTGCGGCGGCTCGTCCCCGCGCCCATCGGCCATGAAATCGCTGGGCAGCCGGGCGAGCGCGTCGAAGATCGCGGCGGCGGATCGCTGTGGCCGGCGCAGGATCACGTCATCGCCCTGCCGCAGGATCTCGACTTCATCGACTTCAAAGCGGAACTCCTTCGGCAGCCGGACAGCTTGGCTGTTGCCGGACTGGAACACGCGGGCATAGGGCATGGGCAAGCTCCTTGTTTATACAATAAGTATATACATTGCCGCCCTGCGCACAGCACAGCCGGTAAGCGAGAATCCCCCCGTTGCCAAGGCCAGACCTCACCCACCGCCCCCGGAGCCGCCTCATGGGACACCCCGCCCGCCACCCCACGATGACCGCCGCCGACTACCTCACCTGGGAA